>JACQVW010000663.1 GCA_016209535.1 Planctomycetota bacterium
CCCTCGGCTCCCGCGAGGCACGGCACGCGCGCGATCCGGCCCCGGACACCCTCAGGGTCGGCACCCCGTCGCCGCCCCCCGCCGGTCAGAGGGCCACTTTGCCGCGACCCTGGGGGGCGAACCCGGCGCTCGAGCGCGAGATCGCGCGGGCCTGGAGCGCCCTCGGCGACGTGCTCGGCGGGCCCCACGACCAGAACCTGGGCAGACGGCGGCCGCGGTCGAGTGTTACCGGAGCGCCCTCGCGATCCAGGAACGGCTCGCCCGCCTCGATCCGGGGAGCCGGGAGGAGCGCCGGGAGCTCGCCATCGCCGCGGGCAAGCTCGGCGATGCCCTGGAGGAGGCCGGCCGCGAGGCCGAGGCCCTCGCGGAGCGCGAGCGGACGATGGCGATCCTCGAGGAGATGCGGAGCGAGACGCCGGACGCGGTCGACGTCTTGAGCCTCCTGTCGTCGGCATCGGCCCGCCTCGGCGCGCTCCACGCGAGGAACGGCTGGATGGCCGAGGCCAGGGCGCGCCACGAGGAGTCCCTCGCGCTCTGCCGCCGCGTCGTCGAGCTGAAGCCCGGCGACGCCGAGGCGCTCCGCTTCCTCGCCCTCGCCCACGTCCGGCTCGGGCAGTTCCTCCAGGGCTCGGGCGACCGGGCGGGGGCGATCGAGAGCTTCCGGGCGTTCCGCGACCTCGCCGCGCGCCTCGGCCGCGAGCCGGAGGGCGGCGCGGGCCAGGACCGGGACATCGCGAGGAGCCACATCGTCCTCGGCGACCTCCAGTGGCAGGAGGGCGATGCCGCCGGTGCCCTCGAGAGCTACCGGGAGTCGGAGCGGCTTTCGGCGGCGCCCCGGGCCGCATGGAGGCGATGCGCGAGCTCGGCGTGGTCGAGAAGGCTCTCGGCGACGCCCACGTGAAGCTCGCCGGCGGCGCGGCGGACCCGGCGGCCGCGATCCGCGAGCTCCGCGAGGGGCGCGACCGTTACCGGAGGAGCGCCGCCCTCTTCACCGATATGAAGGCGAAGGGAATCCTCTCCGAGAGCGACGCCCAGCTTCCCGACGCCCTCGGTCGGCTCGCCGAGCGCTGCGACGAGGAGGTCCGCAAGCTCGAGCAGGAGCTCGATCGCGAGCACACGCACGAGCTCGAAAGGACCGGGCCGAGCCGCAGAGGCCCTGAGCGCAGCGATAGCCGCTTCGAAATCCGCGAGGGCCTCGCGGAGCATGGCCGTGGCAATTCCCCCTGGAACCGATAGAGTGGACGCTGCTTCGGAGAAGGTGCTCGGAGTAGGAGATCGGAGAAGGAGCTCGGCGATGAAGATGACCCCGATCCCGCGCGCTTCGCGCCTCCTCGTCCTGACCCTCTCGCTCTCCGTGTCCCTCGCCGGCGGCGGCCGCGTCTCGGCCGCAGACTGCAACGGGAACGGCCTTCCGGACGACGCCGACATCGCCTCGCGCTCCTCGAAAGACTGCAACTCGAACGGGGTCCCCGACGAGTGCGACATCGCCTCCGGAGGCTCCAGCGACACGGACGCGAACGGCCGGCCCGACGAGTGCGGGGACCCGGAGCCGCGCGCGACCGGGGGCGCAAGCCTCCTCGCCGCGGACTCCCTCGAGCGGCCGCGCATCTGCTTCTCGAAGGGAATCCCCTGCTTCGTGAGCGCCCGGGTGCTCTCTCCGTCGTGAGCGGCGCGCGGCCGCGCGGCGGCGCCCAGATGCCGGGCGACTGCAACCAGGATCGGAAGCTCGACATCTCCGACCCCGTCTGCCTCCTCGGCTACCTGTTCCTCGGGAACCCGGCGAAGCTTCCCTGCGACGGCGGCACCGCCCAGGACCCGGGCAACCGGGCGCTTCTGGACTCGAACGGCGACCGCCGGGTCGACCTCTCGGACGCCGTCGGGGCCCTGACGTTCCTCTTCTCCGGCGGCCCCCCGCACACCCTCGGCACGACCTGCGCGCCCGTCGAAGGGTGCGCGGAGCGGTGCGGGGGGTAGCGGGCGCGGAAGCGCCGTTGACGCCCCGCTGCCCGGGCATCACGATTAGCTCTCGCCCAGGCTCCCGACGGCCTGGCGGACGCTGAGGCTCAAGCGCCATGGATCTCGACGCCTTATTTGAGGACCACTCCCGCGAGCTGATCTACCTCGTGGACCACGAACGGGTGCTCCAGGAAGGCGACTTCGTCGTCCAGCTCTGGAGACGAGAGCAGCGCGGGCCGCGCGCTCATGCGCGTCCCTTCAAGCTCAGCCCCGAGAGCGTCCGCGCGCTCCGGCATCCCTGGGACCAGCGCATCTGCTCCGTCCTGGCCGATCCCGATGAGGACGGCTTCTGGGAGCTCGACGAGCACCGCGGCGACCTCCCCAACGAGCTCGTCTTGCCGCCGGACGCGCGCGACAAGGTGCTTCCATTGCTCCTCTCGGCCGGCGAGCTCTTCTACCGCGAGCGGCAGAGGTTGGAGCGGCCCATGCGGTTGGACCCGGACCTTGGCTCCCCCTGGAGATTCCTTCTTTCGGTCGGCCTCGAGGAGGACGGCGCGCACTGGCAAGTGGGTGGCTGCCTCGTGCGGGGCTGTCAGCAGCTCGGGCCGGACGAGCCGTGGCTCCTCATGGCCGGCGGTTGGGTCATCTGGGACCTGCGCATCGCACCCATGGAGGATCACGGCGCCTTCCATTGGCTTCACTTCCTGCGACGGCAAGGTCCCCTGCGGGTGCCGAGGGGCCAGGAGCAGGAGCTCGTCGAGCGGCTCTGGAAGCTGCCGCGCAGGCTCCCGGTCCTTTGGCCTGAGGAGCTCAAGCTCCAGGAGCTCCGATTCGAGCCGCGCCCCTGCCTGCGGATCGAGCGATCGCGGGGTGACCCCCGGGTTCCCCCGCGACTGCGCGCCAGGCTTCGCTTCCTCTATGACGACAGACTCGTCGAGTACGAGGCTCCGGAGAACGCGATCCCTGAGCCGGCAGCAAGGCGGCTCATCGTGCGGGACGCGGCCACCGAGGACGCCTTCCGCCAGGTCCTCATGACACAGGGGTTGAGAGCTCCGCCCGGCGAGCTGGTCCGCGAGCTGGTCTTCCACCCGCTCGACCTCGAGCTCCTGCCGGAGGAGCTGCCGCCCGTCGTGCGCAACCTGACGGCGGACGGCTGGCAGGTCGAGGCCGAGGGGAAGCGTTACCGCAAGTCGAGCCGGTTCCACCTCCACGTGACATCGGGAACCGACTGGTTCAACCTCGAGGTGGACGCCCGCTTCGGCGAACAGACCGTGCCGCTACCGAAGCTCCTCGAGGCCGTGCGGCGCGGGAGCGGGTACGTCCGTCTCGGCGATGGCACCTTCGGGATCCTGCCGGAGACCTGGCTCAACCAGTACTACTTCCTCCTCGCCGCCGGCCGGCTCGAGGGCGGCGTCCTCCGCTTCCAGCGTTCCCAGCTCGCGATCCTTGAGAGCATCGTGGCGCAGTCCGGCGACGTCTCATGGGACGCCGTCTTCGACAAGGTCCGCTCCGAGCTCCGGGCCTTCGACCGCCTCGTGCCGGAGGACCCGAGCGGAAGCTTCCTGGGCGAGCTGCGCCCGTACCAGAAGGAGGGGCTGAGCTGGCTGGGTTTTCTGGGGCGGCTCGGCCTGGGAGGCTGCCTCGCCGACGACATGGGGCTGGGCAAGACCGTCCAGGTGCTCGCGCTCGCCGAGGGCCGCCGCCACGGAGGCTCGCCGGGCAGGCCGTCCCTGGTCGTGGCGCCGAGGTCGCTCGTCTTCAACTGGATGGCCGAGGTGGGGAAGTTCGCCCCTGAGCTGCGAGTCCTTCGCCACGCCGGGACGAACAGGCTCAAAGACCGCGGTCACCTGGAGGGGTTCAACCTCGTGGTGACGACCTACGGCACCCTGGTGCGGGACATCGACTTCCTCGAGCAGGTGAGGTTCGACTACGCGATCCTCGACGAGGCGCAGGCGATCAAGAACCCGTCGAGCACCTACGCCAGGGCCGCTCGACGCCTCCGAGCGGATCACCGCCTGGCCCTCAGCGGCACTCCGATCGAGAACCACCTGGGAGAGCTCTGGAGCCTCTTCGAGTTCCTCAACCCCGGCATGCTCGGCAGCGCCGCCGCGTTCAAACGATTTGCGGCCGGCGCGGACGAGGAGGCCGCGCTTCAGCCACTCTCGCGACTCTTGCGACCCCTCATCCTGCGCCGGACGAAGGGGCAAGTGGCCCGCGACCTGCCCGAGAGGGTCGAACAGACCATCTACTGCGAGCTCGAGCCGGAACACCGCCGCCAGTACGACGAGCTGCGGGACTACTACCGCACGAGCCTCCTCGAAGGTGACGATCCGGAGGATCTCGGCCGCTCGCGCATCAAGGTCCTCGATGCGCTTCTGCGCCTGCGCCAGGCCGCTTGCCACCCAGGCCTGCTCGACCGGCACCGCGCCGGCGAACGGAGCGGCAAGCTCGAGACCCTCCTCGAGCAGCTTGCCGAGGTGCAAGAGGAAGGCAACAAGGCGCTCGTTTTCTCCCAGTTCACCAGTCTGCTCGCGATCCTCCGGCAGCGTCTCGAAGCGCGGGGGTCAGCCTACGAATACCTTGACGGCCGCACGCACGACCGCGCCGCGAGGGTCGCCCGCTTCCAGACGGATCCGGACTGCAGACTCTTCCTCGTCAGCCTGAAGGCCGGCGGCCTCGGCTTGAACTTGACCGCCGCCGAGTACGTCTTCCTCCTCGATCCTTGGTGGAATCCTGCGGTCGAGGCGCAGGCGATCGACCGGGCGCACCGCATCGGGCAGCGGCGCAAGGTCTTCGCCTACCGCCTGCTCGCGCGCGACACGGTCGAGGACAAGATCCTCGAGCTCCAGGAGCGCAAGCGCCGGCTCGCCATGGGGATCCTGGCCGGCGCAATGAGCGCCCTGCGCGACCTCGAGCGAGAGGATCTCGAGCTGCTCCTGTCGTGAGCGACTCCGGTCAGGAGACCCGAACGCCGCCTTCGGGCCTGGGGAAAGGCGACGCCGGTTCGCGAGGAGATGGACGCAAGGCGAAGACCTCGCCCAGATCGAGGAGCTCTCGCTCCCCCGTGTCGGCGTACTCGACCGCGAGGTCATCCCTTTTCGCCGACAGGACGCGGACCCGCAGCGCACGGCTCCAGGGCTCCTCCCAGCCGGGAGGCGAGCCGAGCACGATCTCGAGCACCTCCTGCGTCTGGGCTGCCTCGGAGCAGATCTCCTCGAGGTTCGGTAGCTGGCTCACGTTCCAGTCGACGTAGTGCAACTCGTCCAGGAAGCCCCACCTGAGCCGCACGTACCGGTGGAGGCAGCCGTACTCATAGAGGCGCCAGAGGGCCTTGAGGTCCGAGCGCAGGCGGCGGAAGAGCTTCCCGAGATCGCCCGAGCGCAGGTAGGCTCTCAGCCTGGAGGGCTCGCCCGGCGCAGAGACTCCCAGCGTCGATCGGATCATGAGGCGCGGCGTGATCTTCAGCGTGCGGCCCCGGCGATTGAGCTGCAGGGTCTTCCGGGGTGGCGAGAGGTCGACCAGCATGCGGTCCCCCTGCTCGATGCCAAGGCGTTGGAGGTCGAACCAGGGGTCGAGGCCCAAGATCAGATCGTACGCCTCGAGTCGGGAGACCAGCGCCGCGCGGTCCGTGAAGTCCTGGAGCTCGCGCGACTCGGGGTCGAGGAGGCTCGCGGCGAACCGGTCATCCTCGTCGAAGAGACAGCGGATGACGAGCTTCCTCGCCCCGGCGTACCAGCGTCGCGCCGCTTGCGTCTTCGCGCGTCGCTCTTTCTCCCTTTCTCTCCTCCACGCCTCGGCTTGCCGCTCGCTCGCCTCTCGCTCTTCGATCTCGAGGAGACGCTCGCGGAGAAGGCGGCGAGCGACCGTCAGGGAGCCATCTCGCGGATCCAGGACCAGCCGTTCTCCCAGGAGGAGGACCGGTCCCGAGATCGCGCTCACGGAGTGGCGGAGGTCTTGCGCCACGAAACGCTTGCCGGCCTCTGCCAGGATCTCGACGGCCCGTTCCACATCGATCTCGCCGCCCGCGGCCTCGGCAACGAGCGCGAGCAGGCGGCGCAGGGAGAGCGCCGCCGGCAGGTCGCCCTCGAGCCCGCGCCTCAGCTCCTCGGCACGCACCGGGGACTGGTCATCGATGGTGCGGGGCTCCGGTGCGGCAACAGGAGGGCGGACAGGCCGGAGGCCGATCTGCTCCCGGACCTTCGAGAGGACGAAGTCCCAGTGGCAGAGCTCACCAGTCTCGCGGACCACAGTCAGCTTGCCGTCGGCTGTCTTCCGCAGGGAGGGCTGCCGATGCCAGGCCTTTCGAAGGGAAGGCACGGTACGGAAGACTCCCAGGCGCGCAAGCCGCTCTGCCGCCTCCTCGAAGGACAGGGGACGACGCTGCTCGATGATCGCGAGCGCGATGAGCTCCGGCACGGAGAAACCTTCGGGGTCGATCCGCTCGAGGAAGTCAGGAGGGAGATCGTCGTCCTTGCCGGCCATCGCTCGCCGGCACTATATCACGTGCTTGGCCTTGGCCAAGGTTCCCTTGATCGATGGGTGAGAACTGGCCCGGGATGGGCTGGGCAGGGGCACAAGCCCTCACCTCACCTCGGCGTCTCACTCTTCCTAGGAACCAGCGTCTGGGCCTGCGCTCTCAGGCGCGCGGCCTCGGCCGCGGCGGCATCGGCGCCCTGCGCGTCGCCGGCCTGGCGCTTGGCCCTCTCAGCCGCCGCGTAGACGTCGGCTATCCGGAGCACGAAGGCGTGGGCGCTGTCGCCCGACGGCGCGTACGTGAGCCCCAGGCGCTTCGTGAGCTCGAAGCCCTCCTTGTAGTCCTCGATCGCCCCGTTCGAGTCGCCGAGCTTGAAACGGCAGAAGCCGCGGTTGTTCCAGAGGTCGGCGAGGTCCTTCCGCGCCGCGAGGGCCGCGTCGAAGTCCGCGAGGGCCTCGCGGAGCATGCCGCGGCGCGCCTTGGCGAGGCCGCGGCGGCTCAGCAGGGTCGCGTCGGGGCGGCCTCCCGCGGCCTGGACGAGCCTCACGTGCCGGTCGAAGCTCGCCAGGGCCTGCTCGTCCTTGCCGAGGATGACGTAGGTCTGCGCGAGGACCTCGTGGAGGGCCGGGTCCGCCTCGGGCGGGCTCTCCTTCTCGAGGAGCCCCGCCGCCAGCTCGAGGTGCTCCAAGGCCTCGGCGTGCTTGCCGTCATGGTAGAGCGTCCTCCCGAGGAGCGCCTCGGCCCAACCGTCCGCCGGGTCGCGCGCCAGCTTCCACCTCGCCAGGGCGAGGGCGTCGTCGCGCAGGTCTCTCCTCCGCGACGCGACCCTCGCGCCGTTCCACGCCTCCTCGTAGGAGCGGAAGCGGGCCCGGGCGCGTCCCGGGGAGCTCCGCTCGAGGGCCGCCTGCGCCGCCTCCTCGCTCGCCCAGTGGCGGGTCCGGGCCCACGCCGCGCCGCCGTAGGCGGCGGCCACGACGCCGAGGACGAGGACGCCGGCGCGCCGGCGGCGGCCGGGGAGCGCCTGGAGCGCCGCGCAGGCCGCGAGGGCCAGCGCGAGGGCCGCGAGGTGCGCGTGCCGCTCGGCGAAGAGGCCGTGCGCAGGCGCGACGAGGCTCAGGCTCGGCGCGAGGGCGATCGCGAAGACGAGGACGGCGAGAGCGGCGAGGGGCAGACGCTGGCGCGCGGCCCAGCCCGCGCCGGCGAGCGCCGCGAGCACCACGCCGGCCTGGAGCCAGCCCAGCGGGCTCGTTGCGGGCAGGACCTCGATCGCCGAGGCGGGGTCGTCGATCCCGGAGCCCAGGGGCACCGCGATGCGGGCGAGGTGGAGCCCGAGGATCCTCGCCCCGTTGAGGAGCCTCGTCGGGAGGTCCGCGGCGACGAGCGGGTTCTCGGCGGCGGTGACCGCCTGCGGCTGGCCCTCGAGGAGCGCGCCGCGGAAGACGACGTAGCCGAGCGCCGCCGAGAAGGCGCTCGCGAGGGCGATGCGCGGGACGGGCCTCCGCAGGACCCAGCAGCCGCCGAGCACGAGCAGGGGCGCCGCGAGGCCCGCGCCCTCGGCCGCCAGCAGGGCGAGGGATGTGAGGAGGCCCGCCGCGGCCGCGGCGCCGGGGCGCTCGCGTCCTGGCTCGCCGGCGGGCAGGCTCCTCAGGGCCGCGAGCCACGCCCCGAGGACCAGGAGGCCCCCGAGCAGCTCCGGCCGCCCGCCCGCGCTCGCCACCGCTCCGGCGTGCACGGGCAGGACCGCGTAGAGCGAGGCGCCGAGGCTCGCGAGCGGCGCGCCGCCGAGGAGGTCGCGCAGGAGGAAGAAGGCGAGGAGCGCCGCCGCCGCGTGCAGGAGCACGTTCGTGAGGCGGAAGCGCCAGGCCTCGCCTCCCAGGCGAAGGTCGAGCGCGTAGGTCGCGCAGGCGAGAGGGCGGTAGCCCCGGTCGGCCCGGTCGAGGAGGAGGTAGCGCTCCAGGAACACGTGGAGCGGGTCGAGCCGCTCGAGCTCCTCGCGGCGCTCGAGGAGGCGCCGGGCCTCGAGGACGAGCTCTCCCCCGAGCGCACCCGAGAACGCCGCGAGCGCCGCCAGGACGGGCGGGAGGCACAAGAGCCGGCTCGAGCGCGCGGCCGCGGCGGCGGTCTGCATGGCGGGATTGTATCCACGGTCCCGCTGCGGAACAGGCCCGCCATAGTTGCCCCCCCGCCCCCGCTCGTTTATCCTCGTGCCCGTGCAGTCGGCACCGACGAGCCAGGCACGGACTGCCGCGGTCAGGACCGGGCTCATCGCCTGCGCGCTCGCCTTCCTCTCGGGCTTCTGCGTCATGGCGATCGAGGTCGCGGCGGGGCGCATGCTCGCGAGCTTCGTGGGGGCGGGCCTCTACACCTGGACGAGCGTCATCGGGGTCGTCCTCGGCGGCATGACCCTCGGGAACCTCGCGGGCGGCCGCATCGCGGACCGGTTCGACCCGCGCCGGGCCCTCGCCGTCCTCCTCGTCGCCGCCGCCCTCGCCTGCGCCGCGCTGCCGCTGGTGAACTTCTGGGCCGGCCGCTGGGTGAGCTGGGACGTCTACTCGGACGAGAGCTTCCCCGCCCGCGTCGTGAAGCACGTGACGGCCGTGTTCCTCCTGCCGTCGGCCGCGCTCGGGCTCGCGGGGCCCCTGGTCGCGAAGCTGGCGCTCGACTCGGGCCTGCCTCGGGGCCGCACCGTGGGCAACGTCTACGCCTGGGGCGCCCTCGGAAGCATCGTCGGCACCTTCGCCACGGGCTTCTACCTGATCTCGGCCGTGGGCCTCGCGGGCGTGTGCCTCGGCGTGGGCGGGGCCCTGTACCTCGCGGGGACGGCCCTCGCGCCTCGAGCCGCGGCGCCCTGGCTCGCCGTCTCGTGGCCCCTCCTCGCGGGCTGCATCGCGGGCTCCGCCGTGACCGCCGAGCGCGGCGTGGCGAAGCCCGTCTGGATCGGGGGCAAGCTCGTCCTCCAGGAGCGGGGCTACCAGAGCCGCCTCTACGCCGACGAGAGCGACTACTCCTACATCCGCGTCACCGAGGACCTCGAGAAGAAGACGCGCTACCTGCTCCTCGACACGCTGCTCCACTCGGTGTACATGCCGGACCAGCCCGGGATCCTCGTCTACGACTACGAGAAGATCTACGGAGCCGTCACCGAGCGCTACGGGCGCGGGCGCGAGGGGCTCCGGACGCTCTTCATCGGCGGGGGCGGGTACATCTTCCCGCGCCACGTCCTCGCCCGCTGGCACTCGAGCGCCGTCCTCGTCTCGGAGATTGACCCCGCCGTCACCGAGGCCAACTTCGCGGCCTTCGGCCTCGAGCGCTCGAAGGCGGTCGTGCGCGGCCCCGGCGATGCCGTCACGGCGGGGACGCCGGGGAAGCTCGAGATCCACCACCTCGACGCCCGGAACCACGTGGAGGACCTCCTGCGCTTGAAGCGCGCCGGCGCGGGAGCGGGAGGCGGGGCGTCCGGCGGCCTCGAGCCCTTCGACTTCGCCTACGGGGACGCCTTCAACGACTTCTGCGTGCCCTTCCACCTCGTCACGGTGGAGTTCGCGAGGATGGTGAAGGATCTCTTGAGGCCCGAGACGGGCATCTACCTCATGAACGTGATCGACATCTACGACTCGGGGCTCTTCCTCGGGGCCATCGTGAGCACCCTGGAGGAGGTCTTCCCGCACGTCTACGTCCTCTCGGACAGAGAGGGCGGGCCCGACGCGGCATCGAAGGTCCGGGACACGTTCGTCGTGATCGGCGCGCTCCGCGAGCTGAACCTGAAGGACCTGGGGAAGGGCGAAGGCGAGGCTGCGTTTACCGGCGGCCTCCTCGAGGAGCGGCAGCTTGAGCACCTGAGGCGGCGCTCGGGCGGCGTGGTCCTCACGGACGACTACGCGCCCGTGGAGAACCTCCTCGCGCCGGTCGTGCGCCGCAGGAGCCGGAAGCTGGAGCAGTGAGGGCCGCCGCCGGGTCTCTGGCGGGTTTTCGGGTTGTTGTTGCGACCCGGGCCCGTGGGTACAATGGAGCCTTCGGGTTTGGAGCAACGAAGCGACCCCCCAAGCCTCCAGCGACTCTCTCATGACAGCGCGCCCCAGCAGGCGGCGGTGTGCTTTCGCCGTCCTCATGGCGGTCTTGTGCGTGGAGGGCAGGACGGACGATCCGTCTCCCGACTCGGACCGCGACGGCCTGGCGGACTCCCAGGAGCGCTCGCTCGGCACGGACCCCTCCGACCCTGACACGGACGGGGACGGGCTCCTCGACGGGTGGGAGGTCGACGGCTACTGGAGCGCAGGCTCCTTCGAGCCGCTCCCGGCCTACGGCGCGAGCCCGACCCGGAAGGACGTCTTCGTCGAGATCGACTGGATGACGAGCCAGGGGGCGTCGAGCCAGCTCAACGCCGCGATCGCCTACCAGGCCGCCGTGGACGTCACGCGCGTCTTCCGCCGCTCGTCGGGCGGCATCAACATCCACTTCGACCTCGGGCCGAGGATCGAGATGCTCGTGCCCGCCGCGGTCCTCGAGACCGACGTGGACTTCTCGGCCTTCCAGGCCGAGCCCGACGAGGAGAAGGTCCTCCCCTACCAGGAGAAGCTCCCCCCCCGGCCCGTCCCGGACGGCCAGGCGGCCACGACGGCGCTCTCGCTCTACGAGATCTACTTCGGCGGGCGCTTCTTCAGGCCTTCGCGGCGGCACGTCTTCTACTACGTCCTCTTCGCCGAGCAGAGCGCGCCCGCCGCGGGAGCGGCCCCCGAGGGAGGCAGGAACCACCCGTACACCGACAGCTTCTCCGACGAGATTGCCGCCAGGGACGGCCTCCAGGACGCGGGCGTGCAGGTGGGAGTGGTCTTCCGGAAGCCCGTCGCGGACCTGCCGGCGGCGACGCTGCGCTACCAGTACTCGACCTCGCTCCTCCACGAGCTCGGGCACGCCTTCGGTTTGGGGCACGGCGGGGCGCTGCCGGGGAA
>JACQVW010000679.1 GCA_016209535.1 Planctomycetota bacterium
AAGGCGGTCAGCGCCAGGCCGAGGATGTAGCGACGCAGCGTGAGTGTCTTCGCCTGGTCCTTACCAGCGTGCAACTGACGCAGGGCCGCGAGCCCCAGCGTGGCGTCGCGTCGGATGCCCCCGGTGGCGATGACCCCCCCGTGGGAACCCGAGGCGGGGACGTGGATGAAGCCTCGCTCGGCGTAGGCATCCTTGGTGGCCTTGTCCGCCGGTTCGTCAAGTAGGTGATCGTTGACGTACTCGGCGGCGGGAATGAACTGGGCGGACCGAGTGAGCTTCCGCACGTTAAACGCCCGGATCGTCGAAGCCACAAGTCGCGGCATCTTGGCCTGCGTGTCCCGGGAGTCCCACACGCCGAACACCAGCGAGGTCGGCGCGATTTTCGCGAGATCGCTTGCATCCCCCTTCAGGACTGCCTTGAAGGCCTTCTGCAGGGACTCTTGAAGCCCCGAGCACCGGACGATGGCATCCCCGGCGCGGTGCCCGGCCTCCAGAAGGTTTACCTCCTTGTCCCCGGCCTTGACGACGATCTGGGGGACCAGGTGCTTGTACGGCTCCTCGGCGAAAAGAGGTTCGATCCGATTCGCCTGGGAGCCGACGGTGTCGATGAGACAGACGTTTTTGTCACCCTCCGTGGGGTCGACGTTGTAGCCTCCGGCGAAGTTGCCCCCGGCGGCGAAGGTCGCGGGAAAGACCACGCCGTCGGCACCCTCGACGGGCATCAGGTGCTGGCGGATGACGAGCGCCGCCGGCCCGCCGTCCGCGAGAAGGCCGTCGTATTGGGTTGGGTCGGACATGGATCAGTCTCCTGTGGAAAGGGGGATTGCGGAACGGAATGCCTTGTGCTTCCTCTGCCCCGTCCGGAACCAGATCTCGAAGCGGTAGGCGCGGATGCCCGCCGACGGCACAATGCCGGCGACGGTGGCACTCAGCAAGTCGGTGGGAATGGGGAGTGCCCAAATGTGGTAGTCGAAGACCCGTGGCTGGGATGTCCTGGCGGGCCTTGCTCGCTGGAGGCCCACGAGGCAGAGGAACTCAACCGCCGGGAAGGCCGTGGTCGTCATCTGCAGGTCGTTGGGCGAGAAGCCGATGTCCCGAGAATGGGCATTGGGTCCGCGTCGGGCGTCGAAATAGAACGGCTCCTTCTTCTTCGTGCTGTCGTCGGGGTCAGGAACGACCATTCCGACGTCGAAAAGGTCCCTGGAACGGAACGGCTTGGCTCGCATGGCCAGTTGCATGGCCCTCGCGATGCCGAAGCTCTCCATCGAGCCGGCCCACACCTTGAGTTCCTTGCCCCCGGACTCTTCGTCCTGCCACCAATCGAGTCGGAGAGGGCGGATCGGAGCCCCCACATCGATGGCGCTTCCCGTGTTGTCATCTTTGTCGAGTTGCGTCAGCTTCGCCATGCTCGCGGTGGAGACAAGGCTCTCGAGGTCTCCGCCGCAAGCCACGTTGAACTCGCCTACCTCAAACCAGCCTTCCGCGCCGGGCCAGAGGCGGTCGGCCAGCTCCAGCAGACCGCAGCAGGCGAAGAATTGGCCGGGGTTGGTCACGTCCACACGGACCTTGATGCTCGCCCCGTGCCTGTTCATGACGGCACCCCCTGCGCCTCCTCGAGGGCGACGGAAGGGTTGGCGCTGGCGGCGTAGTCTGCGGCGCGAAGTAAGGATTCGAGGTACGCCAGCCCCCAGCGTCCGTAGCGGCGCTGCAGACGGGCGAAGCGCCGCGGGATCTCTGCGGCGAGAGCCTCTACGTCCCGGCCGCGCGGCTCGGGATCGTCCGCCTCGTCCGCCGGGAAGTGCGGCCGGGCACGGCCGTGGTGCGCCGCGACCAAGTGCAGCACCAGGTCCCGCAGATGTTCATCCGTGATCGCTCGGAACTCTGGCATTGCCTGGATGTCGAGCAGCGACCCAAATTCGTGGCGATAGTCGCTGTGCACGTCACGTGGTTTGAGCCGAGTGCCGTCCGGCAGGAGTCCGGACTTCGCGTAGAGCCGCGTCGGGTACTCATCGTTGCCGATACCTCGTTGCCATTTGGCCCGGTGCTTTCCAAGGTCGTGGAAGCGTGCCGCGAGGATGACGGCCTCGCGGAGAAGAGACTTATCCTTGAGCTCGGCGCGTGCGATCGCTGTTGCGAAAGCCTCCACGTCCCGCATGTGGTTGTCCAGGGTCGTCGCCTCGCGAGCGGCCATTGAGCCGTCGTCGTCGGCGGATCGGGGCCTGGCGTACCACTCCCACGTCCGGGGTTCGGCGTCCTCGTCGTCCTCCGAGGTTGGGATGGCGATCCGGCGCACCAGCCGCATGCGCTCAAGCTTCTGCTCACGGTCCGGGTCGTCGGACCACACGCGTATACGGCGGCGGACCGTGCGATCCTTGTCCTCCCACCACTCGTCGGCGACGTCGAGCCTGGGCCCGGCGGGAGAGATCGGCGGAGCGTCGTCGTCCTTTTGGGGTCCGGCCGGCGCCTTCCGAGCCGCGGCGCCGTCCAGCGTGCCCGTGGATGATAATCCTCCGACCGACGGCGGAAGGATAACCGTCATGCCGTGGATCGCCTCCACTTCGCCGTCGGCCAACCCGCGGAGCGTCAGGGGTGGACTGACGGCGCCTTGTGGCTCCACGAGCCAGACGTTCGCCTCGGGATGCTCGTGCGCCAATGTCGCCACCGCCTTGAATACGCGGTCACTCCGGTCGCGCAGCAACTCATGCGGCTTGAGCGGGTAATCCTCCAGCAAATCCTTGGGGTCGTACTGCTCCAGCATGTCGCCCTTGATGACATCGACATCCTCGCGCCACGCCACCTGGGTCTCGGGTGGTTGCCATTCCTCGATGCCGTGCAGGTAGGGCTCCACTGGCGGCCGGCCGGGCAGCTTGTCGCGGATGGTCGTCATGGCCCAGGCGTCCAAGAGGATGTCGGTGACGAGCGGGATGACGGGCTCGGGGGTGAAGGCGGCGGCGCGGGCGAGGGGTCGAGCTTGCCCAGTGCGGCCGGACTGCCGTCTCCGTTCAAGGCGCGGAGTAGCCTCAGTGTCCTGTCGCGCCGGGTCTCGAGTTCGTCCTTCTTGTCGAAGGTGTCGGGGTGCACGACGTCGATGCGTGTGTCGCTCGTCTCGCCAAAGCGGTTCACCCGCCCAAACCGTTGAGCCATGCTCTCGAACGTCGAGAGGTCGCAGACAAGGTGGTCGGCGGAGATATTGACGCCAACCTCGCCAGCGCTGGTGCAGATGAGGTAGACGGTGCCGGTTCGTGGCGTGACGCGCCAGCGCTCGTCCTCCGCAGGTTCAGGCTTTGGAGGTCGGAGGAATCGGGCGAAGATCGGGCAGCCATCCTCCTTCCGCGGGTCGGCCATGTGGTCCCGCTCCAGGCCGCGGAGCGTGCCCGTGAGCTGCTGGGCCTGCTGGTTCTCCTTCCGCAGGTTGGCGACGATCCTTCCGACATCATCGACCTTGCGGACGAAGACCAGTACAGCCCGGCCGGAGTCTTTGTGCTCCAACGCGAGGCTCGAGATTCGGTCGGCGAGCATCTTCTCCTCGTCGAGGGGGTGCAGTTTGATTGCCTTCGAGGCCTCAATCCTCTTTCGCACCTCCCGCGCGGCGAGGTCGGACTCGGTCAAACCGAACACCTCGTCGTTCCCCCGTGACGTCGCTGAAAGCGCCATCACGTGGAACCCGCGGAACTCGCTGCAGCGGCGCTGCTCCTTGTCGATGTCCTCGATCAGCTTCTGGAACGCCGGCTCCAGGTGCGCCTCGTCGTGGACGATCACCGCGTCTTGGCCGAGGAACCCTGCGTGGAGGGGCTTGCCCTTGAAACCCACGCCGTAGCCGCTGAAGAGCAAGCGAGAGCCGATCATGTCCACGGTGCCGACGATGATGGCGGGGCGGGCAGGGTCGGCGGCCCACTCGCGGTTGTCGGCGAATTGGCCGCGGAGGGTGCTGATCGCCAGGGGCGATCGCGGGTCGATGGCGGCGAGATTCGCGAGCTGCGACCGCATGTGGCGAAGCACCTGGACGTGCTCAGGGCGGGCGGCGTGCCGCTCGGGATCGGCCAGGCGGTCGCGTATCCGTTCCGCCTCGGAGGTGGTCTGGTCCACGACCGTTCGCCGGTTGACCACGTACACCAAGCGGCGGGGTAGTCTGCCCGGATCGTGCGCCAAGGCGATGAGCCAAATGGCGAGGACGCTGGTCTTGCCAAGCCCGGTCGGGAGGCTGCATGTGGTGGGGATGCGATCTTGGCGATCCGAAATCATTCGCTCGTACAGCGCCTCCTGCCAAGGGAATGGCGGATCGCCGGTCAAGGCTTCGAAGGCCTCAGGAAACGAGATGCTCGCCTGCGCGTTCATGCTTGCGGCCATCCTTGCCAGCGTGCTGTATGTCGTTGTATGTCGTGTCCCGCATGCCGTCTGTCGCCCTCCTCAAAGATAAGCACTCTCGACGAAAGCCTCCGCAGTTCCTGGGTTTGAGTCAAGGGTTTTCCTGGCTCGGAGGGCCTTCGGGGCGCACTCCTGCCGCGGAGGAGGCGCCTTGGGGCTCGCGGCGGCCCCCGGGCACCGCCGCGAGCCCCAAAGGCTCAACAACGCTCTCGCTGCAGCCGAGGACGTGGGGATGTGGGCAGGTTCCGGGATTCTTCACCTGCTTGGCTTCTCGGATGACTGGAGACCATTAATTCCCCTGGGCCCGACAGCCGATTTCGTGAGTGACGCAGTGCGTCCCTGGCACTGCTGGGCTATGGAGATGGAGCCACACCAGGGACTGCGGAGATGTGGTGATGCTACCAGGGGGAGATCAAGCTATGCCAGACGACTCCAGTGGGCTCTTACCCGTGCGTATGCTCAATGAGTTCGCCTACTGTCCCCGCCTGTTCCACCTCATGCACGTGGAGGGACGGTGGGAGGAGAACGTCTACACGTTCCAAGGCAAGACGGTGCACCGTCGCCTTGAGCGGTTCGAGGACCTGCTCCCTGAGGCGCCGGCCGAGGCCAAGCCAGCGCAGGAACCTAAGGAGGCCGACAAGGGGGACGAGGCGCCGAAGGTCAGCCGCTCCGTCAGCCTCACCAGCGAACGCCTCGGGATCACAGGAAAGCTTGACTTGGTCGCCACCGAAGGAGACGAAGCAATCCCCGTGGACACGAAACGCGGCCGGCCTCCGGACAACCATGAGCGCTCGTGGGAGCCGGAGCGCGTCCAGCTCATGGCGCAGGGGCTGCTCCTCCGCGAGCACGGCTACAAGTGCGAGCGGGGGGTGATCTACTTCGCGGAGTCGAAGACGCGAGTCGACGTTCCATTCACGCCGGATCTCGAGGCGCGGACTCTTGCCCTGATCGGCGAAGCTCGCCTCCAGGCAGCCCGGAGCGAGCTGCCCGAGCCGCTCGAGGACAGCCCGAAGTGCAATGGATGCTCGCTGAACGGCATCTGCCTCCCCGATGAGACCCTCGCGCTGCGCTGTGTTCCGCAAGACCCGGTTGCTCCGAGCGTGCGCCGGCTCTACCCGGTCCGTGATGATGCCGTCCCGCTCTACGTCCAGGAGCAAGGCGCGGTCGTCGGGAAGTCTCGGGAGACGCTCGTCGTCCGGAAGCAGGGCGAGGAGCTCGCCCGCGTCCGCCTCATGGACATCTCGCAGCTCGTGGTGTGCGGCAACGTCATGGTGACGGCGCAGACCGTCCACTTGCTGTGCGAGGCCGGCGTTCCCGTCGTCCACCTCTCGATGGGCCACTACTTCTATGGCGTGACGAGCGGGATCCACCTTCGGAACTCCTTCGACCGGGCCGCGCAGTTTGCGGCGGCGGAAAGCCCGGACCGCAGGCTCGCACTCGCCCGTGCCATCGTCCTCGCGAAGTGCGCAAACCAGCGGACCATGCTCCGCCGGAACGCGGGGAGCCAGGCCGCGGCGGCCCTCGAGGGCATGGAAGCGCTCATCGGCCGCGTTCCTGGCGAGTCTGACCTTGAGGTTCTGCTTGGCCTCGAGGGGCAGATCGCCCACCACTACTTCCGGTGCTTTCACCTGCTCCTGAAGCCCAGGGACTTCGAGGCCGATTGGGAATTCAACCAGCGCAACCGGCGCCCGCCCCGCGATCCCGTCAACGCCCTCCTGAGCTTCGGCTACGCCCTCCTCGCCAAGGAGTGCACCGTCGCGTTGCTCTCGGAGGGGCTCGACCCCTGGTGGGGGCTTTACCACCGCCCCCGCCACGGACGCCCAGGTCTGGCGCTGGACCTCATGGAGGAGTTCCGCCCGGTGATCGTCGATAGCGTTGTCGTCACGGCGGTCAACACCGGCATGGTCTCCGCCGCGGATTTCCGGCGGACCGAGTCGGCTTGCATGCTCTCGCCGGAAGGCAGGAAGGCGTTCCTGCGAGCCTATGAGGGCAGGCTCGACCAACTGGTAACCCACCCGATCTTCGGGTACAAGTGCTCCTGGAGGCAGACGGTGCGGCTGCAGGCGCGCCTGCTCGCACGCTGGCTCCGCGGAGACGTGCCCGCGTATCACGGCATGACCACGAGGTGACATGGAACGGAGGCGATACCTCGTCACGTACGACATCAGCGACGACAAGCGTCGGAACGACGTGTTCCATACCTTGAGGGACCACGGGGATCACGCGCAGTACAGCGTGTTCTTCTGTGAGCTGACCCACCGCGAGCTCGCGGCGCTGAGGGGTTCCCTCCTGGAGGAGATCCACCAGCGGGAGGACCAGGTCCTGATCCTGGACCTTGGTATGGCGGAGAACCCCCTCGAAGGCTGCCTCGACTGCCTGGGCCGGGGCTACGACCCGTGTCCACACGTTTTCATCGTATGAGGCATTGCGAGCGGTCAGGTGATGCAAGAATCCCTGGAGTCGCTCGAGGTCTTTGACAATCTGGAGGTTACAGCAGACTTGATGAAGTTACGTTCGGTGCCTTTTCGCCGGCCAGCACCCTACCCCTCGATCCCGCGAGCCTATCCGACGCCTTGCACAGGACTTCGGAAGCCGAGCCTTCCGCGCTCCCATGAGCGCGGCCCCATTGAAGCGTGGACGCTGCAAGATCCACCGTCACGATCCGCCGGCTTCCGCGCTCCCATGAGCGCGGCCCCATTGAAGCCTCTAAGGGTGCTCTGTCGTCCGGATCGCCCCAGCGGGCTTCCGCGCTCCCATGAGCGCGGCCCCATTGAAGCTTGTGCGTCGCGACCCGGCTGGTGACCTGCGCCACGCCTTCCGCGCTCCCATGAGCGCGGCCCCATTGAAGCTGGGTTCAACTACACGACGAGCGCCGGAAACCTGATCAACTTCCGCGCTCCCATGAGCGCGGCCCCATTGAAGCAAGCCGCTCTCGGGCCAGATCGCCAGCGCTCCGGACGCCTTCCGCGCTCCCATGAGCGCGGCCCCATTGAAGCCGGAAGAGCGCTTGAGCCTGCTTTGGAGGCTATCCGCTTCCGCGCTCCCATGAGCGCGGCCCCATTGAAGCACTGACGCCCCACTTGGAAGGAAGGCCGCGCAGGACTTCCGCGCTCCCATGAGCGCGGCCCCATTGAAGCTTGCCTCCTCGCCGCTCGTCGCGGCGAACGCCTCGGCCTTCCGCGCTCCCATGAGCGCGGCCCCATTGAAGCTTCATGAGGCACACGACCGTCTCGCCGACCTGCGGCAGCTTCCGCGCTCCCATGAGCGCGGCCCCATTGAAGCGAGACTCTCCCCCTCCCCCTTCGCGTCGAGGTCCTTCTTCCGCGCTCCCATGAGCGCGGCCCCATTGAAGCCGGCCTACCGTAATGGCTGTCGCGACGGGCATGACTCCTTCCGCGCTCCCATGAGCGCGGCCCCATTGAAGCTTCCACTGTTGCGAATCTTCGCTCTGCAAGCATTCGGCCTTCCGCGCTCCCATGAGCGCGGCCCCATTGAAGCGCAACCGGACCTCGTCGCGCCGCCTCGAGCTCCTGCCTTCCGCGCTCCCATGAGCGCGGCCCCATTGAAGCAAGTCCGATCTGCACCGCTTCCTTGCGCGTGAGCCCCCCTTCCGCGCTCCCATGAGC
>JACQVW010000680.1 GCA_016209535.1 Planctomycetota bacterium
CCGGTACATCGGCCCCGAGCTCAAGCTGGTGGTGGGGGCCATGGTCATCCTGCTCCTCGACCTCGTCCTGCCCCTGAGCTTCTCGAAGCACCTGGCCTGGGCGGCCGTCGCGGCCTGCCTCCTCCCGCTCGCGGACGTGGCGCACGACTACTCGCAGTCGCAGCACCTCTTCCTCGGCATGGTGGCCACGGACCCCTTCGCGAGCTTCTTCAAGGCCTTCTTCCTCCTCGGGGCCGTCCCCGTGATCGTCTTGAGCTTCCTCTCGAAGCAGCTCGATGGCCGGCGCATGGGCGAGTACTACTCGATCCTCCTCTCGTCGGTCTTCGGCGGGATGCTCATGGCCTCGTCGACGCACTTCCTCATGCTGTTCCTCTCCCTCGAGATCCTCAGCGTGTCGTCGTACGTGCTCGTGGGCTACATCCGCTCGGACCGGAAGGGGGCCGAGGCCGCCCTGAAGTACATCATCTACGGCAGCATCGCCGCGGCGATCCTGGGCTACGGGCTCTCGCTCTGGTACGGCCTCACGGGATCGGGGGAGATCGGCTCGCTGGCCAAGGTCCTCTGGGACCCCCGGAGCGGGGGCTACACCGAGGGGGCGCTGCGGCTCCTGACGGCCCTCACGGCCACCTTCGCGCTGCTCTTCATCTTCGCCGGCTTCGCCTACAAGATGGCGGCGATCCCCATGCACTTCTGGGCGCCCGACGTCTACGAGGGGGCGCCGACGGCCATCACCGCCTTCCTGTCGGTCCTCTCGAAGGCGGCCGGGTTCGCCATCGTCCTCCGGTTCCTCCAGAGCCTCGCGGACTCCATCGCGAGCCTCGAGCCGGGCCACCCCGCGGCGGCGCTCTGGTCCATGGTCGACTGGCGGATGATGATGATCGTCATCTCCATCGTGACCATGACCCTGGGGAACCTCGCCGCCCTCTGGCAGACGAACGTGAAGCGCCTCATGGCGTACTCTTCCATCGCCCACGCGGGGTACCTCATGATCGGGCTGACGCTCCTTGGCACGGCCACCCGATACAGCGGGATGCAGACGATCGCCTTCTACCTCGTCGCGTACCTCGCCATGAACCTCGGGGCCTTCGCCGTCGTGATCCTCGTCGAGAACCGCCTGGGCACCGTGGACATCGACGGCTACATGGGTCTCGGCAAGCGCGCCCCGTTCCTGGCCCTCTCCCTCACGGTGTTCCTCCTCTCCCTGATCGGCGTCCCCCCCACGGGCGGGTTCATGGGCAAGTTCCAGCTTTTCATGGGCCTCATCGACCTCGGGGGCTGGCCTTACTACCTGCTCGCCGTGGCGGCGGTGGTCAACACGGCGGTGTCCGCGTACTACTACCTCAAGATCGCCAAGGCCATGTACTTCGACCGGGGCGGGGAAGAGTCCCCGGTCGCGGCCCCGGTCCTGGGCCACGCCGTGGTCCTCGGCATGCTCGTCCTCACGTTCTATCTCTGCTTCCGCGCCGACGCGATCCTCGGGACGACCCTCAATATCCGGATGCACGTATGAAGGACCCGGCCACGATCTCCACCCTCGAGGAGGCCTACCGGCTCGTCAGGAACGGCTTCGTCCGCTACGTGGTCGATGAGTCCCGCCCGGAGGTCCGCGACGCCTTCGACCGCAGGGTCCTCGCGGCCTACTCCGACTGGAGCCAGGAGGGGGCCCGGAGCCAGGCCGCCATCCTCGCCCTCCTCCTCGAGGAGGACGCGGCTCCCGAGGAGGGCTCCTATCCCCTGGAGTACTCGCAGTTCCACTTCCTGAGCCCGGGCTACCTTCTCCGCAACGCGATCGCGAAGGGCGGCGCCGAGACCGAGGAGCTCGACGCCCTCGGGCGCCGGCTCGCGGGCTGGCCCTACGCCCAGATCCTCGTCGAGTCGATCGTCGCGCGGCAGCGAGGCTGTCTCGAGCGGCTGAAGGCCCTCGAGGCCGAGCAGCCGCACGAGCCCCCGCGGCCCGCCCGGCTCAAGGGCACCAGCGCCTCGCGCTGGTGAGAGGCGGGGCCCTCGAGGGGCTCTAACACCCGCCGTACGTCTCCGAGAGCCTTGTTTCAGAGGCGGCGGGCGGTGTGCTACGATCTCGTTCTCCGGAACAGATCCTCCCCTCCCACATCACAACGAGGACCCAACCCATGCGCTACCGTGCCTCCGGCGCTCTCCTCGCCTGCGTCTCGCTCCTCACCGCGGCCTTGCACGGGGAGAACCGGTTCTTCGTCCTCGACGCGGCGCTCCCGGCGGGCGCCTCGGGCGAAGAGATCCCGCTCCGCGCCGACAACGACGAGCCCGTGCTCGGGTTCGCGATCGCCGTCCGGCTCGACCCCGCCCAGCTCGCCGCGACGGCGATCTCCGCCGCGGGCACGCTGGCCGAGGGCGCGGACTACTTCGCCGGCAGGATGGACCCGGCGGCGGGCGCCCTCGCTTACGGCTGCGTCTTCGCCTTCCAGCCGAGGCCGGGTGGCGTCATGCCTCCCGGGACGGACCGCGTGCTCGCCAAGGTCGTCGTGGACGTGGGCGGGGCCGCGGGGACGGTCACGGAGGTCGTCTTCGGGGACGTGCAGATCGACCCGAGCCCCCCCGTGAAGAACAGCCTGACGAAGGAGACGGGGCACACCCTCGTCCCGTCGCTCTCCGCCGGGACCATCGCGATCGAGGACCGCACGCCGAGGATCGAGGAGGTCACCCCCGGCGAGGGGCGCGCCGGAGATGCCTTCCGCGTCGCCGGCCGGTTCTTCGGCGAGCCGGGCCTCGCGGTGAGGGTGTGCGGGGCGCCGGCGGAGGCCGCCCTCGAGCCCGACGGCAGGACGCTCGTCGTGACGGCGCCCGAGTGCGGGAGCGTCGGCTTCGCGGAGGTCGAGGTCTGCACGGTCCGGGGGTGCGACGCGCGGCCCGAGGGCTTCCGGTACCTCCCGCCGCCCGAGACCCCGTTCGTCAGGGGCAACACGAACACCGACGCATCCGTGGACCTCTCGGACGGCATCAGGGTCTTGCTCTATCTCTTCCTCGGCGGCGAGCCGTCCCGGTGCCAGGACTCGATGGACGCGAACGACGACGGCGGCGTGGACCTCTCGGACGCATCGTACCTGTTCAACTTCCTCTTCCTGGGCGGCCCCGAGATCCCGCCGCCCTACCCCGCCCCGGGCACGGACCCCACGCCGGACGAGCTGCCCGGGTGCTGACCGCGCCGTTGCAACGCCCGCCTCGGGCCACCACAATGGCCGGCATGTGCCGCCGCCAAGCAGCCGCCATCGCTACTGCCCTGATCGCCGCGCTCCCCGGGTCGCGCCTCGGGGCCGACGACGTCGCACGGGAGCACGCGGCCGCCCTCAAGGACCTCTCCGGGGCCAGCGCGGCGGGGGACACCGACGAGCTCTTGCGAGCCCTCAAGGTCGTGCTCGAGGGCGACGACCCGCGCAGCGTCCGGTCCGCGGTCGCGGCCTACTCGAAGATCCGTTCGTCCTCGAAGCTCGAAGGGCGCGAGCTCATGACCTTCCATGGCAAGGCGGCGGCGGCCTTCGCAGCGGTCAAGTCGAAGCGGTCCATCGAGGAGCTCGAGGAACTCCTCGTCTCGCACGGGGACTGGCACGGGAGGCTCCTCCTCCTGGACGCCTCGGGCGTGGCGAAGGGCTTCGACCGCCTCCAGAGCTGCCTGAGGGCCCTCCAGGACGAGCACCCCGTGGTGATCCGCCGCGCGCTCCAGTACCTCGCCCACGCGAAGAAGCCCGAGGTGGTCGATGCGATCGTCACGCGCTACCTGAACCTGGCGAAGGCGAAGCGAGGGGGAGGCGAGGCGTCGCAGTGGGACCGCACGCTGCTCGCCTGCCAGTCGGCCCTCCAGCAGCTCCTCAAGGTGGACCTCGCGGCGCCGGAGGACTACAAGAACTACTTCGAGGCGCGGCGGAACGACCCGAACCTCTTCAGCCCCGAGAAGTGCCTGGGCGAAGCGACGGGGGTGACGCTCTTCGGGGCCGCCGTCACGGGGAAAAACATCATCTTCGTCCTCGACATCTCGGGGAGCATGCTCACGATCGATCCCACTCCCGTCCCGAAGGAGAAGGACCCGGAGCGCGGCCGCACGGTGGTCGCCGGCGTGCCCGGAGGGGGCCAGAAGCCGAAGAGGCGGGAGCCTCCCGAGGAGCGCCAGCGCATGGCCCGCGCCAAGCGGGAGCTCGCCAGGGTCGTCCGGTCGCTGCCCTCGGACGTGCGCTTCAACGTCGTGACGTACTCCTCGGACGTCGGCTCCTGGAAGAAGGCGATGGTCCCGGCCTCGGACTCGAACAAGAAGAGCGCCGTCGAGCACATCGAGGGCCTCGTGGCGGAGGGCATCACCGTGACCGACATGGCCCTCGAGGAGGCTTTCTCGGACCTCAACGTGGACACGATCTACCTGGTCACGGACGGCGCGCCAACCCATATCGGCACCACGACGCCCGGGCTCCCCGAAGATGCCCTCCAGATCATCGAGCAAATCCACGAGCGCACGGCGGAGCTCAACTACCTGCGCGGGGTGCGGATCTTCGCCCTCGGTTTCCGGGAGGCCCACGAGGAGTTCCTGAAAAAGCTCGCCGCCGACCACGCGGGCAGGTACGTGCGGATCGATTGATGGGGGCGGGGGGTGGCGCGCACCCCCGGCCACGATGTTAGGCTATGGCGAGCCATGGCCGATCCACCCCCCCACCCCGAGCCGCGTGCATCCTGGCCCCTGGGGCGGCCCGTCGTCATCCTGGGCGGGTTCCGGACGCCCTGGGCGAAGGCCGGGACGGCCCTCGCTGCGGTCCCTGCGGCGGAGCTGGCCCGCATCCCGGCCGAAGAGCTCCTCCTGCGCCTCCGCGTGCCTCCCGAGGCCGTCGACGAGGTCATCTTGGGCTGCGTCGCGCAGCCGGCCGACGCCGCCAACATCGCGCGCGTCGTCGCCCTTCGCCTCGGTCTCCCGACGGCGACGCCGGCCTTCACGGTCCAGCGCAACTGCGCCTCGGGCATGGAGGCCATCACGCAGGCCTTCGACAAGATCCGCTTCGGGCTCGCGGACCTGGTGCTCGCGGGCGGCACCGAGAGCATGTCGCAGATCCCGCTCCTCTTCTCCGAGAGCTACCAGGGGAAGGCAGCGAGGCTCTACCGCTCGAAGGGCGCGCTGGCGAAGGTCGGAGCCATGGCGAGATTCCGTCCGCGGGACCTGAAGCCCGTGATCGGCCTCGAGGAGGGCCTCACGGACCCCGTCTGCGGCCAGAACATGGGAGACACGGCGGAGAACCTCGCCCGAGAGCTCGGCATCTCGCGAGACGAGCAGGACGAATACGCGCTGGAGAGCCACCGCCGGGCCCTGCGGGCCCAGGACGAGGGCTTCTTCCAGGGAGAGATCGTCCATGTCCACGCGCCGCCGGACTACCAGGCGGTCGCCGCCGACTCGGGCCCGCGGCGCGGTCAGAGCCTGGAGGCCCTGGCGAAGCTCCGGCCCTACTTCGACCGGCACATGGGCACGGTGACCGTGGGGAACGCGTGCCCCGTGACGGACGGCGGCTGCGCGGTCCTCGTCGCGAGCGAGGAGAAGGCCGGCGAGCTGGGGCTGGAGCCGCTCGGCTGGATCCTCTCGTACTCCTACCGCGGCTGCCCGCCGGACCGCATGGGCCTCGGCCCCGCGTTCGCGACGCCCGAGGCGCTCGACCGGGCCAGCCTCCGCCTCGAGGAGATCGACAGGATCGAGCTCAACGAGGCCTTCGCGGCCCAGGTGATCGCCAACAAGCTGGTCTTTGAGTCTCCCGACTTCGCGCGCCGCGAGCTCGGGAGGAGCGAGCCGATCGGGACCCTCGACTCGGCCCGGCTCAACGTGAACGGCGGCGCGATCGCCCTGGGGCACCCCGTCGGCGCCACGGGGGCCCGGCTCGTCCTCACGCTCTTCCGGGAGCTCCGGAGGAAGGGCCTGCGCAGGGGCCTCGCGACACTCTGCGTGGGCGGCGGGCAGGGCGGCGCGATCGTGGTGGAGCGACGCTGATGGACCTGAGCGAGCTGAACGCGCTGGCCTCGACGGGAGCCTGGCGGCTCGAGGATGACGGCGACGGGATCCTCCGCCTGGTCTTCGACTTGCCGGGCGAGAAGGTGAACAAACTGACGGCGGCGGCGCTCGAGGACCTGGACCGCGTACTCGAGCGGCTCGGGCGCGAAGCCGCCCTGAAGGCCCTGATCGTCTGGGGGGGGAAGGAGACCTCGGGCACCTTCATCGCCGGCGCCGACATCGGCGAGATCCGCGCCGTGACGAACGCCTCCGAGGCGACCGAGAAGGCGCGCCGCGGGCAGGCGGTCCTCGGCAGGCTCGCGTCGCTCCCCGCCGTCACGGTGGCGGCGATCCACGGGAACTGCCTCGGCGGCGGGACGGAGCTGGCCCTGGCCTGCGACCTCAGGATCGCGTCGCTCTCGCCCAAGACGAGGATCGGCCTCCCCGAGGTGCAGCTCGGGATCCTGCCCGGCTTCGGCGGCACGCAGCGCCTGCCGCGGCTCGTGGGCATCCAGCGGGCGCTCCCCGTGATCCTCCAGGGCAGGGCCCTCCGCCCCGATGAGGCCCTGAAGATCGGCCTCGTCGACGCGATCGCCTACCCGGACCTCCTGCGGGCGGAGGCCCGCCAGCTCGCCAACAGGGCCCTCTCGGGCGGCGGGAAGCGCTGGCGGCCGGGGCGGCGGCAGCGGCCACTCGTGACGCGGCTCCTCGAGGGCTCCGGCTGGGGGCGCGCCTTGATCCGCGCTCAGGCGCGGAAGGCAATCGCGAAGCTCACGGGCGGCCACTACCCCGCTCCGTGCAAGGCCCTCGACTCGTCAATCGACGGCTTCGGGCGCAGCCTCGAAGCGGGGCTCGAGCTCGAGGCGGATCTCGTGGGGGAGCTCGTCGCCTCGCCGGTCTCGAAGTGCCTGATCGACCTCTTCCTCTCGAGCGAGGAGGCGCGCAAGGGGAAGCGCGGCGCGCCCGAGGCGGCCGTGCCGCCCCGTCTCGCCTGCCGGCACCGCGGCAGGATCGGAGTCCTCGGCGCTGGAGTAATGGGTGGCGGGATCACCGCGCTCTGCGCGCAGAAGGGCTTCCGCGTCCGCATGAAGGACATCGTCCCCGAGGCGCTCCAGACGGGGCTCCGCAAGGTCCACGAGGTCCTCCAGGGCCAGGTGAAGAGGCGACGCATGACGCGCCGGGAGGCCGCGAACGTCATGGCGGCGATCTCCGTCGCCACGGACTACTCGGGCCTCGAGGGCGCATCGGTCGTGATCGAGGCCGTGGTCGAGAGCATGGACGTGAAAAAGAAGGTCCTCCGCGACGTCGAGGACGCGGCCCCGCTCGAGGCCCTGCTCGCCTCGAACACCTCGGCCCTCTCGATCAGCGAGCTCCAGTCGGCCCTGGCCCGGCCCGAGCGGGTCGTGGGGCTCCACTTCTTCAACCCCGTCGACCGCATGCCCCTCGTGGAGGTCGTCCGCGGCCGCCTCACCTCCGAGGAGAACCTCGTGCGCGCCGAGACCCTGGCCCGCGACCTCGGGAAGGTCCCGGTGCGCGTCGAGGACGGCCCCGGCTTCCTCGTGAACCGCCTCCTGGCGCCGTACCTGAACGAGGCGGTGCGGCTCTTCGAGGAAGGCTACTCGCCCGTGGCCGTCGACGGCGCAGCCCGCCGCTTCGGCATGCCCATGGGCCCCTTCGAGCTCCTGGACGAGGTGGGGCTCGACGTGGCGGCGAAGGTGGCCCACATCCTCCACGAGGCCTTAGGCGACCGCGCGAGGCCGCCCGACCTGCTCGCGAGGCTCCAGGGCGAGGCGAGTCTCCTCGGGAAGAAGTCGGGGAAGGGCTTCTACATCCACGGCGGCCGCCGGCTTCCGTGGCGCCGCGGCCCCGTGCCCAACCCCGCGGCCCTCCGCCTCGGCGGGACGGGCGGCAGGGGCTTCCTCGAGGACGACCCGGACCGCTGGGTGGCCCGGCTCGTCTACCCCATGGTCAACGAGGCGGCGAGGGCCCTCGACGAGAAGGTGGTGGAGCGCCCCTCGCTGGTGGACCTCGCCATGGTCATGGGGACGGGCTTCGCGCCGTTCCGCGGCGGGCCCCTCCGCTACGCGGACGGCCTGGGCGCCGACGCGATCGCGTCCTTCCTCGAGGGCCTCGGGGAGCCGCGGCACAGACCCTGCGACCTGCTCCTGCGCCTGGCACGCGAGAAGGGCCGTTTCTATGACCTCGAGAGAGCTCGCCTCGTCACGGTCGCCTGAGCGAGGGCGGGCTCAGGAGGACGGAGCGCCGCCGGACCTGACGGAGGACACCCGCCAGCTCATCGGCCGCATCGTGAACGGGAAGTACCAGGTGCTCTCGATCCTGGGCGAGGGCGGGATGGGCGTGGTCTACAAGGTCCGCCACCTCATCCTGCAGAACAAGAGCACCTTCGCGCTCAAGATCCTGCACCCGACGCTCTGCGCCCAGCCGGACTTCCGCGCCCGCTTCCTGCGCGAGGTCGAGATCGCGATGGAGCTGACCCACGAGAACGTCGTCCAGATCCGCGACTTCGGGGTGACGGAGCAAGGGCTGCTCTTCTACACGATGGACTTCTTCGCGGGAGAGAGCCTCAAGGCCGTCATCGAGCGCGAGGCGCCGCTCTCGCCCGAGCGGATCGTGAGGATCGTGGCGCCCGTGCTGGCCGCCCTCGGCGAGGCGCACAAGGCGGGGATCGTCCACAGGGACCTGAAGCCGGACAACGTCCTCATCGAGCGCGTGGACGACCGCACGGACCGCGTGAGGATCCTCGACTTCGGCATCGCGAAGCTCCTCGAGGGGGGCTCGGAGGACGAACGGCCGGACCTCACCCAGGGAGGCGTCATCGGCACGCCCCGGTACATGTCGCCCGAGCAGGCGGGGAGCTGCCCGATCGACGGGCGGTCGGACCTCTACTCCCTCGGGTGCATGCTCTTCGAGATGCTGACGGGCCGGGTGCCTTTCTCGGGGAAGACGGCCCGCGGCCTGCTCATGGCTCACCTGACGGCTCCGCCGCCACGGCTGGCCGAGGCGCGGCCGGGGCTCGAGGTGCCCGAGCACCTCGAGGGCCTCGTCTACCGGCTCCTCGAGAAGGAGCGGGAGGCTAGGCCGGCGACGGCCGAGGCGGTCCTCGAGATCCTGGGGGGCCGGCCCGCAGCACCGGCGGCCCCGGCGCAGGTCCCTCGCCGGGGGCGAAGCCGGACCGCGCTCGCCGCGGGCGCGGCGGTCCTGGCCGTGCTGCTGGGCGGGGCCGCGCTCACCCTGCTCCCGACTCGCCCGGGAGCGACGCTGGGCCCGGGAGCGCCGGAGCACGCCCCGCCCCGGCCCTCGGAGAAGGGGCCCCCGTCTCGGGGACTCCGGTGCGGCGTCTGCGGCGCGATCTACGCCCAGGGCGAGAAGCTCGGCGACATGTGCCACGGCGAGCCGCTCCTCGAGGCGGGGGAGTGATCCTCTCGGCGAGACCGGCGTGGTTCAACGCCGGGTTACACCCGGCTATGAACCACGCGTTCATTCCCACGATACTGCCCCTACCAAACTGCCCCTGCTGAGCTCTTTCCCGTTA
>JACQVW010000681.1 GCA_016209535.1 Planctomycetota bacterium
CCACGGGACAGCTCTTCACGAGCTCTCCGTCGGCCTCCGCACGGACGTACGCCAGGGAGGCCGAGGCGCAGGCCCAGGAGCCGGCAGCACGCACCCCGGAGACGCCGGCGAGCTCCCGGCTCCCCGCGTCGGCCCGCTGCCCCGCCCGCCCGCCGAGCCAGGCGGTGCTCCATGACGCGCCCCCGGCATCCGGCCCGGCTGGCTCGACCCCCGCTGCGCCGCCGAGCGCTCCCAGGCGGACCGTCAGGCTGCTCTCCGAGAACCCTCGCGCCCAGCCCAGGAAGCCTCCTTCTGCCTTCGAGGAGCACCAGGCGCGGCGGGACCCCGACAAGACGCTCTTCATCACGGAAGAGACGACGACGGACCTGAGCCACATCGCATCGTCGGAGGCGTTCCGTGGCGCCGCCCAGGGACTCGACGCAGATCCGAGCCCGCACGGGGAGGCCGGTGACGCGGGCGGCGGCGAGATCGCCTACGACGAGACGGAGATCATCGAGGATCCAGGCGCCCAGGTCCAGACCGCCGTGCAGGCAGGTCTGGGGCGAGCCTCCGCCCATCCCAAAGCGAAGCCGAGGAAGAAGGGGCTCACCAGCCGCGTCCTGAAGGCCATCTTCACCCCGTGACGGCGCGCGCCGGCCCCCGGCGGACCTCGCTGGGCCTCGTCGAGCTCCGCCGGAGTCTCGCGGTTCTCTCGCCTCACTCCGCCAGGTCCGCCACGCGGCAGATCACATCCTCGACCCAGCCCTCCGGAGTCGAGGCCCCCGCCGTGACGCCGACGCGGATGGACCCCGCTGGCAGCCAGCCCATCGCCACGGCGCACTCTCCGCCGCCCACGGGCCTGTGCCGGAGAAAATCCGCCGTGAGGATCTCCGCGGCGCCCTCGATGTGGTAGGCGGGACAGGTCGCCGAGGCCAGCTCGGCCAGGTGGCGCGTGTTGGAGCTGTCGTAACCGCCCACGACCAGGACGAGGTCCAGGCCGTCGTCGAGCAGCGCCAGGAGAGCATCCTGGCGCTCCTGGGTCGCGCCGCAGACGGTGTCGTGAGCCTGGAAGCGCTCGGCGGCGGATCGTCCGTGCCTGGCCGCCATGGCCCGTTCGAGCAGGCCGCGGATCTCCGCGGTCTCACCGGCCAGCATGGTGGTCTGGCTCGCGAAGCCCACGCGCTCGAGGTCCGCTTCCGGGTGGAAGCTCGGCGAGCACGAGCCCGAGATCCTGGCCATGAGGTCCCCGGCGCTGACCTCGCCGGCCAGGAACCCGCACAGCACGCGCCCCTCGGCGGCACTCTGGACGACGAGCCACGGAGGCCTCCTCCCGTCGGATCGCGCCGGCGCGGCGTCGAGGCGGGACAGGGTCGCCACCGCCTCCTCGTGGTCCCGGCGCCCGTGGTAGACCAGCGTGAGCCCATCCCTTGCGAACCGATCGACGCTCTTCCAGACGAAGACGACGGACCCGCACGTCGTGTCGACGACGAGGCAGCCGGCGCGCCGCAGACGTTCGTTCGTGCGGGGGGAGACGCCGAACGCCGGGAGGAGCACGACGTCTCTCGGGCCGAGGCTCTCCCAGAGCCCAGCGTCGTCCGAGAGGAAGCGGACGCCCGCGTCGCGGAGCTCGGCGTTGAGCGCGGGGTTGTGCAGGATGGGGCTCGTGATGAGGACGCGCCGGTCGCGATAGACCTGGAGCGCTTCCCGCGCGATGCGCAGGGCTCTCTCGACGCCGTGGCAGAAGCCCCGCGCTGCCGCGAGGCGGAACGTCACCCGCCCGCACACCCGGGTCTCCCCCGCCCCGAGACAGAGGTCACTCTCACGGGGCGCGCCCCTCGCGATGGGCAGAGCCTTGAAGGCGGCGAGGGACACGGCAGGTCAGCCTTTCTCCGGCCGGTCAGCGTCGGCAGGGGCGCGGCGGCGCAGTTTCAAGATCCGCTCGAGGAGAGCCACGTACTCCTGGAAGGCGCGGATCCCCTTCTCCGTTACGCGGTAGGTCGTGCGAGGCCGCCTGTCTACGAAGGACTTCTGTACCCGGGCATACCGGTGGGTCTCGAGGACCCTCATGTGCAAGTTGAGGTTGCCGTCCGTCAGCCCCAGCTCGGCCTTGAGCTCCGAGAACGATGCCTCGCGCACGGAGATGATGTACGTCATGATCGCGAGCCGGGTCCTCTCGTGGATCACCGGGTTCAAGCGCTGAAAGCTCGAGATCTTCATGCTCGCGGCCATGGGTGCTCCTTGAAGTGGCGGTATGCCCCGAGGACGAGGTGGATGCCGCCGAAGGCGAGGCCCATCGCCAGGTGCGGCTCGCAGCGCAGCGCGAAGGACGCCACGGCGCTCGCCACGAGGAATGCCCAGGCCGTCACCTGGAACTCCCAATCGAGCACGTGGCTCACGGCGAGGATCCCGACCGCGTAGGTCCCCATCCACACGCCCGGCGCCAGGTCGAGGCGCTCCGCATGGGACAGGAGCGCCGTGAGGAGCCCGCCCAGGAGGAACGCGGGGAGGACTCCCGCGGCGACGACCTGGAGCTTCCGGCTCCAGACGCGCTCGCCCGAGGCGCGTGCCTTGAGCACCGTGGTCCACCAACCGCTCGCGAGGGCCAGGCCGAAGGTCCCCGCCCAGAGCGCCAGGAAGGCGGCGGGCCGGTCCTGAGGGGAGAGCTCCAGGGCCTGGCCGGCGCCGCCCGCGGCGGCCGCGACGAGGCCGGCCAAGGCGATGCCGGCCCAGGAGATCTGCCGGTAGCGGGTCGTGCGGTCGAGCACCGAGCGGATCGTCTCGAGGCTCTCCGCCGCATCGTCAGGAGTCAAAGCGTTCCTCCTCATGAAGGGCCTCCAAGGCCGCGTACGTACAATTAGCTCTGTATCACAGAGTCCTCTGTGATTATGCCCATCCTCCATGGCGTCCGTCAAGAGGGAAGTCGCTTGCGGCAGTAGAAGCGCAGCGTGTTGCCTGGCGGGAGGAGGACCGCCAGGAGCGACGCGAGCAGGGCCGGCAGGGCCAGGCAGAGGGCCGCGAGGCCGTGGACCCACGTCCAGGGGCTCCTCCGCAGCCGGCGCCCCTCGGCGTTCCGCATGAGGGAACGGTAGAGGCGGTTCGGCGCCCCCGGGAGCAGGTTGAGGAGGTTCTGGAGGGCCGTGTACGGGGAGTGCTCCAGGGAAAACCGGCTCTCTCCCACCACGTGGAACCCGACCCTTTCGAGCAGGCCGCGGAGCGAGCGGGGGGTGAAGAAGAAGAGGTGGTTCGGGTGGTCGAGACAGAGGTTCCTGAGAGGCAGGAGGCGGAAGGCCAGGCTCGAGCAGTCCGGCACCTCCACGACGAGGAGGCCGCCGGGGGCGAGGAGCGCGTGCGCGCACTGGAGGTACAGGTCGGGTCGAGGCAGGTGCTCGAGTACGTGGAAGAACGCGATGACGTCGAAGGAGGCCGGCGAAAGCCCGAGATCCGGCAGCTCGCCGCAGAGAACCTCGACGCCGCGCAGCTCGCGAGCGGCCCTGGCCGCCGTGGCGGAGACCTGCGTGCCCAGGGCCCTCCAACCCCGCCGCTGGAAGAGCTCCAGGAGGTCGCCTCGGCCGCACCCCACGTCGAGGACCGCGCCGGGTCCAGGGGCTCGCCTCAGGATGCTCTGCAGGCGCAGGGTCCTGAGGAGCGACGTGACCCACTCGAAGGGCCCGAGGAACCGGGCGCCGGTCCCCGCGCTGTAGTAGTCTTCCTGGTAACTCGCCACGCGTTCCGAGTCTCCGGGGAACGCCTCGAGGGCCGTGAGGCCGCAGGCGCTGCAGCGCACGATGGCCGGCGGCCCATGAACGGCGATCGAAGTCTCGGCCCCGCAGACGTGGCAGGACACCGCCGCGGGCCGCTTGGCGGTGCTCGTTCCCGTAACCTCGGAAGCCGTCGTCATGGGATTCGTCCCGGCGGATGCCCTCCGGACGAGTATCGGTCAAGCGCGAGCCTCGGAGCAGCCGAAGTGAATCGAGGGAGCGCAACCCCGTTCGCGAAGGAGATCGAGGAGTGATCAACGGCAAGCGCGTCGTGGTCGTCATGCCCGCGTACAATGCGGCGAAGACCCTGGAGAAGACGTACCGGGAGATCCCCTTCGATGTCGTGGACGAGGTGGTCCTCGTCGACGATGCGAGCCGGGACGAGACCGTGTACCGGGCGGGGCAGCTCGGCGTGAGGCATATCATCCTGCACCCTCGCAACCGCGGCTACGGCGCGAACCAGAAGTCCTGTTACCGGAAGGCCCTCGAGCTCGGTGCGGACATCGTGGTCATGCTGCACCCGGACTACCAGTACACGCCGAGGCTGATCACGGCGCTGGCGTCGGTGATCGCGTCGGACCTGTACGACGTCGCGCTGGGCTCGAGGATCCTCGGCGGCGGGGCGCTCAGGGGCGGCATGCCCCTCTACAAGTACGTCGCGAACCGGGTCCTCACCCTCCTCCAGAACCGCATGCTCGGGCAGAAGCTCTCGGAGTACCACACGGGGTACAGGGCTTTCTCGCGCCGGATCCTCGAGACCCTGCCCCTGGAGGAGAATGGCGACGATTTCGTCTTCGACAACGAGATGTTGACACAGGCCATCCACTTCGGCTTCGAGGTCGCCGAGGTCACGTGCCCCACGCTGTACGGGCCGGAGTCGAGCTCGATCTCGTTCCTGAGGAGCGTGCGATACGGTCTCGGAGTGCTCTGGACCTCGGCGCGCTTCCGGCTCCAGAGGCTCGGCCTCCGCCGGTACCCGTTCCTGAGCTCCGAGGGCCGCCGCCTCGCGGTCCCACGCCCGGTCGGAGGCCTCGCCGAAGCCACCGCCCCGATCCAGGAGGAGGCGGAAGAGGTCGTGGGCAGTCGTTAGGCGACCCCGCCGGCCGCGGCCGACGGCTGACGGCCGCACGTGGTCCTTGACGCTCACGCCCCGAGGGAGTAGGTTAGCCCGCCCCACGAGAGAACCTGCGGGCGTTTAGCTCAGTTGGCTAGAGCACCAGCTCGACAAGCTGGGGGTCGCTGGTTCAAGTCCAGTAACGCCCACCAAGACTGGCAACGGCCGGTTGACTCTGCGCAACCGGCCGTTGAGTTTTCCGGATCCCCTGGGCTCCTGTGCGGGCCAAGACATGCTTGACCGGGCCGACCGGCGGGAAGAGCTCTCCACTCCGTCCCCCGTCCCGTCGATAGAGAGGGCAGCGACGATACCCCCTGGAGTGAGCGCACTTGCACACGGACTCTCTGACGGAATCGCGCCCGGAACGGAGCGATCCCCTCGATCCCTGGAAAAGCCCGCGCACGCTCAGCTCCCCGTGCGGCCTCGCCCTGGCCGCGCTCCTCCTCGTGGGCTCCTTCGCCGGCCTGTCGTTCCTGAAGCAGGCCGACTCCCGGCCTCTCGACGCGGACTCGAGCGCGCCCGCAGAGCCTGTCCCCTTCGAACGGGAGATGCTGCACCTCCTTGACGGCCTGGACTACTCCGGGATCCCGGCGCTCGAGCGCGAAGAGGTCTTCGTGGAGGTCGACTTCGCCCAGCGCAAGTGGACGCTGCGCAACCTCCACCGGTTCACCGAGGACGGGGGGCTGATCCTGGAACAGGACGCAAGGACCGGTCCGATCCTGTACGGCACGTGCGGGGAGCTCGCGGCCCACCTGTTGCCGCCGGTCCGGCGCCTGTTCGGCGACCACGCGAAGGTCGAGCCGGTCACCGCGGCTCAGTCCGGGTTCTTCCTGGCGCCTCAGGCCTCGCACGTCGTCCTCTGGATCACCCTGGGCCCGGCGACCGACGGCCGCAGGACAAGGGACCTCGTACTGGATCCATCGTTCCGGAAGTATGGGCCCCTCGAGAGCTTCGACGACTACCTGTTCTTCGAGCGACTGGACGCCCTCCCCTTCGTCAAGGAGAAGCAGCGCGACGTGACCCTGGCGGTCCGATGCTACGTCCCGCTGCTCATCCGGCAGGAGCACCTGCTCTCCCTGGGCGTTGAAGACATGTCCGATCAGTTCGACGGGCGGAACTTCGTTCTCGCCCTTGGCTTGACCAGGAAGCACCGCTACTCCGGAAGATACCTCTACGCCCTTCGCATGCAGGATGGAAAGGTGGACACCACCGAGAACCGTCCTGCCGGCGTCCGCCTCCTCGGGGAGGAGGCCTACTTGAGGCTCCGGGCGAGGGTGTCCGTGTTGTTCGAGAAGATCCTTCAGCAGTAGCCCGGTACGGCTGCGCGGTCCAACGACAGCCCGGGAGCCGAGGGCCGCCCGCCCCCTCCTC
>JACQVW010000682.1 GCA_016209535.1 Planctomycetota bacterium
CTTCGGGGGACCGCGGGCGGCCGCGGGCCTCAGCGCGCCCCTCGTCCTCGTCGCCGCGCTCCTCGTGGGCCTGCGAGGGCTTGCGCCGCGCCCGCCTCCGTCCCCGCCGGCGTCGCCGGCGCCGCGCCGGCAAGCAGCGGCGCGCGTCGCGCCCGCGGCGATCGTCCTTCCCGCCATCGCGTTCGCTGCTGGCGTCGGCGTGCCCATGGTCTTCCTCGCGCTCCGCGCCGGGCCGCTCCGCTCCTACGTCGCGGCGCTCGTGACGGCCGGCGCGCAGGTCCTCGCGAGCCTCGAGGTCGCGCTGTGGGGGACGGGGATCCTCCTCGCGCTCGGGGCCGCCTACGCGGTCGCGTCGCGGGGCTGCACGAGCCGCGTGCGTGCCGCGGCGGAGGCGGGGCTGCTCCTCGCCCTCGTGCTGCCGGGGGCCGTGACGGGCCTCGGCCTCCTCGCCCTCGAGGCCCGCGGCGTGCCGCCCTGGAGCGCCCTCTACCCGCACCCGGCGGCCGTGGGCTACGCCGCCGCGTGCCGCTACGCGGCCCTGCCGGCCTTGGTCCTCGCGGGCGCGCTTGACGCGGTGGCGCCGCGCGTCCGCCAGTCGGGCGCCGCGAGCGGCGCGGGGCCCCTGCGGGTCGCCCTGCGGCTCGTCCTGCCGCTCCTCCTGCCGTCGATCCTCGCGGCCGCGGCGCTCGCCTACGTCCTCAGCTTCGGCGAGCTCTCGGCGGCGGTCCTCGTCGCGCCGCCCGGGGGCATGACGCTGCCGGTGCGGATCGCATCGCTCCTCCATTTCGGCGAGGACTCGACCGTGGCGGCCCTGTGCCTCATGGGGTGCGGCTTCGCGCTGGGCCTCGCGCTCCTCGCGTAGCTCCTCGCGGTGGGGCCGCGGGCCGCCGCTCTCCCCGGCGTGTCGGGGGCCGGCGCCGGACGCCGCGGTGTGACATGAGGATCGAGCTGGACGGCCTGACCTTCGGCTACACCCCGGGGCGCCTCGCGCTCGACCAGGTGAGCCTCGCAGTGGAGGAGGGGGAGGTGCTCGCGCTCCTGGGGCCGTCGGGCTCGGGGAAGACGACGCTGCTCGACCTCGTGGCGGGGTTCTTCGCGCCCTCGGCCGGCTCGGTGCGGCTCGGCGGGCGGGTGGCGAGCGACCCCGCGACCCTCGTCGCGCCACGCCGCCGCCGGATCGGCAGGGTCTTCCAGGACCTCGCGCTCTGGCCGCAGCTTACCGTGGAGGGGCACCTCGACTTCGTCCAGCGCTCGCGCGGGCTCCCGCGCTCGGAGCGGAGGCGCGAGCGCGAGGAGCTGCTCCGCGCCACGGGCCTCGAGGGCCTCGCCGCGCGGCTCCCCTCGACCCTCTCGGGCGGCGAGGAGCAGCGCCTGGCCCTCGCAAGGGCGCTCGCGGGCCGGCCGGAGGTCCTGCTCCTCGACGAGCCGCTCGCTTCGCTCGACCGGCCGCTGCGCGACCGGATGCTCGATCTCATCCGCCGCTTGCAGCGCGAGCGCCGGGTCACGACGATCCACGTGACCCACGACCGCGAGGAGGCCTTCCGCACCGCGGGCCGCGCGGCGGTCCTCGACCGTGGCAGGCTGCTCCAGACCGGGAGCCCGGAGGACCTCTACCGCCGGCCCGCGGACGCGGTCGTGGCGCGGCTCACGGGGCCCGCGAGCTTCGTCGAATGCACCGTCGCCGGCGGAGGCAGCGTCTCGACGCCGCTCGGCACTCTCGAGGTCCTTTCCGACGCTGCGGCGGGCCCTCGCGAGCCCGGCTCGAGGATCTCGGTCCTCCTGAGGCCGGAGCAGGTCGAGGTGGCGCCCTCGGACGGCGGCGCGGGGGCGGTCGGCACGGCGCGGGCCGCCGCGTTCTCCGCCGGAGCCTGGGATGTGGAGGTCGAGGTCGCGGGAGCGGCCGTCACGGGGCGTGCCGCCGAGCGCATCGCGCCGGGGCAGCCCGTGCGCGTCGCGGTGCGGGGGGCGGCGTGGATGCTCCCGGCGTCGGGGCGGGCACCGTGACCGCGGTTCACCCCCCGCTTCGCAGCCGGCGCCGGAACGCGGGGTCGCGGACCTCGCCGTCGTGCGCGAGGGTCACGAGCTTGGCCATCACCTCGCCCAGCCAGGGTTCGTCGGACTCGATGAGGGGCGGCAGCGACGTGCGGCGGGGGGATGCGGGCAGATCGCACAGGTGCCCGGCCGGCTCCACGTGGGCCTCGGCCGTCCCGAGGTGGATGCGGTAGCGCGCGATCTGGCCGCGCACGCGGACGAAGCGCCCGTCGATCTCCACGCCGCCGATCCCGAGGCTCTCGGCGAGCGCAAGCACCAGCTCACCTCGTTTCAGGAAAGTCTCCTTCGAGATGCGGACCTCTCCCTGGAGCCTTGCGACGGAGACCGCGAGGTCCGCGTCGCGGAGGACCTCCGAGAGGATGACCCCGGGCACCTCCCGGAACGGGAGGCGCTCGAGATCGGAAGGCCTCGATGACAGATCCCTTCGCGGGTATCCGAGGAAGTAGACCTCCCCGCTTGTGATCTGCCGGGTCTCGCTCAGGTAGTGCCCCGCATCGGGGAACTCGAAGACAGCCTGGAGACGCACCTCGGGGAATGGCTTGTACGGCACGGCGCGGTCGCCGGTCTCCACGCGCCAACAGCGCGACTGGAGGAGCTTCGCGGCCACCGGTGCAGCCAGCTCGTGGCCCGCGAAGCGGCTCGTGCTCACCGCTGCGGCCCCACCCTCCTCGTCTGGGAAGTACAGCTCGCGGAAGGCCTGCCGGAAGGGCTGTCCCCGGCTGCGCCGGCAGACGAGACGCTGCCAGCCCGCGAGCTGCCCCGCCCAGAAGAGGCGCAAGGGGCGGGCGACGTGCAGGCACGGGCCGACGGCGACCCGCTCGCCGTCCAGGGACTCGAGCGCCGCCTCGTCCTCCGTGAGGAGCCCGAACCTGCCGTCCTCCGTGGCAAGGACCAGAGCCCTCAGGAGCGCGCGACCCACCGGTACCGCGAGGAAGCCCTCGAGGTCCTCCGGCCCCAGCGGCCTCCCCTCCACCATCGTGTCCTCGAGAGCCTCGCGGAACCGAGCGGCCTGGTCGCGGACACGCTCCAGGACCTCCTTCGCCTGGCGGTACGACTCGGATACCCTCACGGCCTTCGGGACAGACTTGAGCGCCTTCCTGCCCTTGACGACGCGGATCGAAGGCTCATGGTGCGACGGCACAAGCTCGAGCTGATACTCCCCGACCTCCCAACGCTCGCACGGAGCCGGCTCGCGCCGTGCCGCCTGGAGCTCCATGACCTGCTCGAGGCGCCTCGCGCCGCCGTATCCCGCGGTCTGGGCCAAGTGCTCGAGCGCCACCTGCACCGCGGCGCGCTCGTTCGCCCGACGGTCGGATCCATGGCCGCCGCTCTCGCGGGCGAAGCTCCTGAGGAACAGGTAACGCTCGAGCACCTCCTCGGAGCGCTCGAGGGGAAGGAGTCCGTAGGCCTTCACGGCCGTCTGGCTCCGCCTCTTCAGCGCCTTGAGCACTTTGTCCCGGTTCACGCCCAAGGCGGCCTGGACGAGGAGGAGGGTTTTCTTGATGGGGAGGCGGGCCGACTCGAGGAGCCCGAGGACCTGCCTCGCGCGCTCCTCGCCCGCCTTGGCCACGAGGGCGAGGAGCGCGGCCCTGTCGATGGCCCCCTCGCTGGGGTCGTCGCTGTTCCGCAGGTCGGTGAATCCCGGGAGGATGCTGCGCGCGTGGTCGAGCCGCCCCATCCTCCGGACGTAGGCGACCAGCGGCTCCGCGTCCCCCCAACCCAGGGCTCGGAGGACGAGGCCCGTCCCCGCGCCCGCGACGGGGAGCACGGCCCGAAGGGTCTCGGGCTTGCAGGCCTTGAGGCGCTGGACGACCTCTTCCGGCTGGTCGCCTTCCTCCAGCGCGGCGATGTCGGCCATGTGGGCCAGTGCCTCTACGAGGCTGCCTGGCTCGAGGGCCGTAGGGCCCTCCGACACCGTGAGTCGCGTGAGGCCCCGTCGCTCCACGTGCTCGCAGGCCTGGAGGAGGAAGCGGGCGCCGACCGGCCGCGCGGCGCGCAGGAAGGCCGGAGCGCTCTCCTCGTCCAGCGCTCTCGCCAGGTCGAAGGAGGCGCCGGCGAGCGCGTGCTCGACCTCCGGCGAGAGCGGCGAGCCGATGGCCAACGCCGGCGGCAAGCCCAGGGCCGCGGCACGCACCTTGCGAACGGGCAGGTTGAAGAGCGCCGGCAAGTGCGCCGCTGCCTGCCGCAGGATCTCCCCTTCGAGGAGCCCCACCTTCGAAAGCACCGCAAGGAGCTCGGGCATGAGGCTCAGCAAGACACCCTCGTGGATCTCGTAGCTGCGCCTCGGCGGGCACTCGAAGACCGGCGGCAACTCGATCGGCCCGGCATCCAGCCGCCCGGCGACGAAGTCCTCGATCCAGGCCAGGGCCGCCGGGTACGCAGTCAGCCGGCAGAGGAGGTCCAGGCACTCCGATACCCCTGGGAAGAGGTACTGGCACGGTGGCATGGAGTATCCGCGGCCCGGCCCGAGCTCCGTTCCCTCGTAGGGGTGCGCGAGCATGTGCCGCAGGCGCTTCCCGAGGAGCTCGATCCCCTCGTCCGTTGGGTGCTCGAGGAGGTACGCCGCGGCGACGGTCTGCGCGACGTGGAAACGCGTCCAGCCTGCTCGGTCCTGGTAGCCGTCGAATAGTGAGGTCGACGGGCACCATGCAGCCGGGTAGCCGAGGACCTCCGGCAAGGCTACATCCAGGTTCTCGCCGGGCAGCCTCTCCTCGAGGTGCGTGAGCGTCCTACGATAGCGGAGCGCGAGCGGCTCCTCGTCGATGTACCTGTAGGAGAGAGGCGGGCCTCCGCTACAGGGCCCGCAGCCGGGCGCGCCACCCTCGGAGTCGGTGCCCCAGTCCCAACCCACGGTGGACAGGAGGGCCTCGCTCACGCGGGCGATCCTTGGCCCTTGCTCCGAACTCGGCGTCCACACGGCTGTGCCTCAGACCTTGGGTGCAACAGGTAGCAGCGCATCCTATGCGACGCGCAGCACGGGGCTCAAGAGCCTGGGCCCACGCTCCCGACGAGCCATGGCGTCAAGAGGATGGACCAGGGTTTTCAGGGGGGTTTCTGGGCTGTCGAAAGTGCCAAGGCCAGCCTCTCTGGGCCCTCAAGCCGGGCGTGAGCCGAGAGACGGCTGGGACCCGCCGTCTTCAACGACAAGATGGCGAGCAGAGGGGATGTTCAAGGCAACGGAGGCCGTCACGGGTTGGATCTTCCCCGCAGGCACTGAACGGTGTTGGCGGAGCGAACCCCCCGAGGAACAAGTAGGACAAGAGCCCGATTCCGTCGGAGATATCGATCGCTCCGTCGTCATTCGCATCAAGGACGTCTGGACAGGCCGGGTTGCCAACCCTGAGGAACAGGAACGACAAGATGGTGACGGCGTCTGAAACATCGTGTCGGTCGTCGCCGTTTGTGTCGGCTCTCCGGAACAGCACAACACCCACGAGGCAGTCTACGCACGACGTGAATCCCACGATCTGTCCAGATTCATTGATCGCCGCTGCCTCTGCTCCTACAAAACAAGGCAGGTTGCCTATGCTCCGCGGAGACTCATGCTCCCAAAGGACAGCTTGACCGCCCGAGACTCCGACGATCTGAGCCGAGTCGTTGAGGTCGAAAGGAATGTGCGTGTCTCCGGGTTCACCGAGGACCCCGAGTTCTTTCATCCCGGTCGGCTCCCAGAGGTATGGCTTCGCAGGCGTGGGTGGTGCCGCCGTGACCGCGGGCGCGGGCACCGTGACCGCGGTCATAGGAGCCCCTGGTGGTCCCTGCCGAGGATCTCCGCATGCTGTACATCATCGCCGCGGCCCTCGTCATCGCAGGCCCCTCCCCGTCCGAGTCCGCGCCGGAGTCCCCGTCGGAGTCCCCGTACGAGAAGAGATCGACCTGGCAGGCGACCCTCTTCGCGGCGCGGGAGGCGCTCTTCCGCCTCGAGCGGGAGGATGCGCGAGGCGGCGCCGGCTTCACGCCCTTCGCCAGCGAGGTCGTGCGCGGCGGCGAGGAGGCGCGGCGGATCTCGGTCCCGGTCGCGGGGCTCGAGGAGGTCTACCTCTACGTGATCGGCGTCCCGCATCCGGTCCGCGGCGCGGCCGACTGGGCGGAGGCGCGGCTCGTGGCGAGGGACGGCGCGGAGACGCTCCTGAGCGCGCTCGGGTCGACCGGGTCGACCGGGTCGACTGAATCAACGGGATCGACCGGGTCGATCGAGTCGATCGACGTGATCGAGGGGAGGCACAGCATCGACGCGACCCTCGAGTCGGGCTTGATCGGGCCGTTGAAGGTCGCGGGGCGCAAGTTCGAGCGCGGGCTCCACGTCTACGTGGACTCGAAGGTGCGCGTCCCGCTCGGAGGGAAGCACGAGCGGCTCGAGGCCTGGATCGGCGTCGACGACTGGGTGGGCCCAGGAGGGGCGGTGCGCTTCATCGTGACGGACCGCCACGGCGCGGCCCGCCAGGACCTTTGGCGGCGCCTGCGGCTCGAATTCCCCGGAGAGGGCGCGCGGCGGGAGATGGGCTGGGAGCTCGAGGACGGGATCCTCGACGCGCCCTGGACGCCGGGCGACCGCGCCGCGCTCGCGTCGCGCTACGCCGCGGCATGCCGCCGCGTGCCCCCGCTCGAGGCCGTGGCGAAGGAGAGGGCCCTCGCGGTCCGCGACGAAGAGGGCCTCGACGAGGTCCGGCGCCTGTACTACCGGAGCCGCGGCCTCGACGAGGCCTTGACCCGCGCCCGGAAGCTCGACGTCGAGGGGCTGCGGCTCGCGATCGAGGACTTGATCGAGTCCTTCGGCGACCGGTATCCCGGAGGTCCGCGGTGGCTCGAGAGGCTCTCCGCCCTCGAGGCGGCCTTGCCCGCGGCGATCGCGGTGGCGGAGCGCGGCGAGCTCGCCGGCCTCGAGGGCGCCGCGAGGCTCATCGCGGACCTCGAGGCCCTGCGGCGCGAGGCCCTCCTCGCGAACCCGCTCCTCGACTTCGACCGCCTGCTCCTCGTGAAGCGCAGGCTCCACGGCGACGCGCGGGCGCCGGCGGACACGGGCTACGGCATGGGGGAGCACCTGGGTTTGCCCCGGCAGAGCTCCAAATCGAACCCGGGGATCGAGCGGCCCTTCGACTGGGAGAACGAGGTCGCCGTGCTCTCGCCAGGGCCCGACGGCGAGCTGCGCGCACTCTACCGGCCCGAGAGCCGGCGGCTCATCACCGACGTCGACCTCCGCTTCGACGCCGCGAGGCTCCTCTTCTCCATGCCCGGGACGCACCGCCGCTGGCACGTGTTCGAGGTGGGGGCCGGCGGGACCGGCCTCCGCCAGCTCACGCCCGGCGACCAGCCCGACGTCGACTACTACGACGCGTGCTACCTGCCCGATGGGCGGATCGCGTTCCTCTCCACCGCGGTCTTCCAGGGCGTCCCGTGCAACGCGGGGGTCATCGTCGGCATGCTCTACCTCATGGAGCCGGACGGGTCGGGCATACGCCAGGTCTGCTTCGAGCAGGACCACGACTACTGCCCGACGGTCTTGAACGACGGCCGGCTCCTCTACCTCCGCTGGGACTACACCGACACGCCCCACGTCTGGAACCGCATCCTCTTCGCCATGAACCCCGACGGCACGGGTCAAGGCGAGCACTACGGGAGCGGCTCCTACTGGCCCAACGCGGTCTTCTACGCGCGGCCCGTCCCGGGGCACCCGAGCAAGCTGGCGGGGATCGTCACGGGGCACCACGTGGGCCGCGTGGGGGAGCTCGTGGTCTTCGACCCCGCGGTGGGGCGCCGGGAGACCGCCGGCGTGGTGCAGCGGATCCCCGGGCGCGGCCGGGAGGTGGAGCCCCGGATCGAGGACAAGCTCACGGAGCACTCCTGGCCGAAGTTCCTGCACCCGTACCCGCTGAGCGAGCGTCACTTCCTGGTCTCGGCGAAGCCCGCGCCCGAGGCGCTCTGGGGGATCTACCTCGTCGATGTCTTCGACAACATGGTGCTCGTCCGGGAGGAGGAGGGCTGCGCGCTACTCGAGCCGATCCCCTTCCGCGCGACGCCGGCGCCCCCCGTGATCCCGGACCGGGTGCGGCCCGAGCGGAAGGACGCGCTCGTCTACATCCAGGACCTCTACGAGGGCCCGGGGCTCGACGGCGTCCCGCGCGGGGCGGTGAAGCGGCTCCGCCTCTTCACCTACCACTTCGGCTACCGCGGCCTCGCCGGGATCGATCACCGCGTCGGCGCCGACGGGCCCTGGGAGGTGAAGCGCGTCCTCGGCACCGTGCCCGTCGAGGAGGACGGCTCGGCCCTCTTCCGCGTGCCGGCGAAGACGCCGATCTCCATCCAGCCCCTCGACTCGGACGGGCAGGCGCTGGCCCTCATGCGGAGCTGGATGACGGCGATGCCCGGTGAGACCGTCGCGTGCACCGGCTGCCACGAGGGGCGGAACCGCGCGCCGCCCAACCGCGCCTCGGCGGCCCTGCGCCGGAGGCCCACCGAGATCGAGCCCTGGCGGGGGCCCGTGCGGGGCTTCAGCTTCCGGCGAGAGGTCCAGCCCGTCCTGGACCGCTGGTGCGTGGGGTGCCACGGCGGCGCGCCGGGGAGCGCGTCGCCCGACCTGCGCGCCGAGGAAGGATCCTACGTCGTCCACGAGCACGGGAACCCCCGCGGGAAGACGGTCCGCGGCGCGAGGCGGGAGGACCTCGTCGGCAAGTACGCCGCGATCTTCGAGCCGAGCTACGTCGAGCTGCGGCGCCACGTCCGCGTGGGCGGCCTCGAGAGCGACCTCCACCTGCTCCGCCCCCTCGAGTTCCACGCCTCGACGACGGAGCTCATCCAGATGCTGCGGAAGGGGCACCACGGGGTCCGCCTCGACGAGGAGGCGTGGGACCGGTTGATCACCTGGATCGACCTCAACGCGCCCTGCCACGGGACGTGGGGCGAGCTCGCAAGGATCTCCGGGAGCCAGCGCGAGCGCCGCCGCGCGCTGCGGAGGCTCTACGGAGGGATCGACGAGGACGCCGAGGAGGATCTGGGGGGGCTCGAGGCGGCGCGCGTCGAGCCGGTCCTGCCCGAGGAGCCGGCGCCTGCGGCGGCGGCGAGGACCGTCCCGGTCGCGTGCGCCGGCTGGCCCTTCGACGCCGCCGAGGCGCGCCGGCGCCAGGCCGAGGCGGGGCGGCTCACGCGGGAGCTGGACCTGGGAGGCGGCCTGAAGATCGAGCTCGTGAAGGTCCCCGCCGGCTCCTTCGTCATGGGGGACGCCGATGGCTTCGACGACGAGGGCCCGCCGGCCGCAGTCCGGATCGCGAGGCCCTTCTGGATGTCGCGGCTCGAGGTCACGAACGAGCAGTACGCCCGGTTCGATCCGACTCACGAGAGCCGCTTCGAGCACCGCTCCTCGTGGATCTTCAGCGAGGAGTACCTCGGCTGGCCCCTCAACCGGCCGCGCCAGCCCGTCGTGCGGGTCTCCTGGGACCAGGCGATGGCGTTCTGCCGCTGGCTCTCGGAGAAGACCGGCGCGAAAGCGACCTTGCCGAGCGAGGCCCAGTGGGAGTACGCATGCGGCGCGGGGAGCGCGGCGCCGTTTTCCTACGGCGGCCTCGATGCCGACTTCTCGCGCCACGCGAACCTGGCCGACGCTTCCATCCGCGACCTCGCCTACCGCGGCTGGCGGCCGAAGTCGCCGGACCTCGTCCCGAGGGACGCCCGTTTCAACGACGGCGCTCTCGTCACGGCCGAGGTCGGAAGCTACGCTCCGAACGCCTTTGGCCTCCACGATCTCCACGGAAACGCCGCCGAGTGGACCCGCTCGGCCTACCGGCCCTATCC
>JACQVW010000664.1 GCA_016209535.1 Planctomycetota bacterium
CACCACCGGCGTCCCCTCGAAGCGTGGATGTTGTGCACGCGGTACCACGGTTTGCTCTCGAACCGCGCCGGCTCGCCCGCCGAGGCGGCCACCTGGTGAGCTTTGTCCCGCGCCCAGATGTAATCCCCCGCCTGCTCCACGAACGCCTGCGCCTCCGGGCTGTAGTACTCGTTGGCCACCTCGTAGTAGAGGTTGGGCCGCTCCCGGCAGCGGTCGAGCACGCTCGCGACGTACCGCTGCTTGACCGCGTCCCATGCGAACGGCCCGCCCGGCCAGTAGGTCCCGCCGGCGAAGAGCGTGAGCTCGGCGACCATGTCCTTGGCTTGCATGTACTCGAGGATCGACTGAAGGCGCTGGAAGTAGCCCTCGTTGAAGCGCGTGAGATCCGGTTTCTCGGGCGTGCCGCCGAAAGGCCAGATGTCTCCGGCGGCCTGGTTGCGGTGGAAGTGGTCGTCGCCATGCTTCCGGGTCAGCTCGGGGCAGCAGAGCCAGACCCGGAGCACGGAGAATCCGTCGGCGCGGGCCTCGTCGATGAAGGCTTTTACCGCACGGGCTGAAACGCGTAGAGCTTGGCGTTTTCAAGGTGAAAGCGCAGGCGCACCAGGCGTCCCACCAAGGTATCGAGGCTCTCCTTTCCGCTCCACCTGGGTCTCAAGCGGAGCCCGTCCATCCCGTGCAGAGGCTCCGCATCGCTCCGGGCGAAGCCCTCGATCGGATCCCCGTCCCCATCCAGCACCTCGACGATGGCTCGGCCGTCCCTCGCATCCGCGTTCACCTCCAGCCTGTCGCCTTCGAGGCGGAACGGCTTGGTCAGGACGACGCCGGGCGCCTCCTTGGCCTGGAGGCAGACGAACCCGTCCAGGCGCAGCGTGGCCAGGCCGATGGCGCACTGCCAGCGCGTGAGCGCAGGCCCCTCGCGGAGGCGGTAGATGTCGTGCCGCTCCCTGCTGCCGCAGTAGTAGATCCAGTGCTTGTCCTGCCAGGTGATGACGTTCGGGGCGGCCTGGATCCAGTCCTTGTCGAAACTGCCGCCAGGGCCGCGGGGGACCAGCGGCTTCTCGGCGTAGACCCACGTCAGATCCCACGGCTCGTCGCCGCGGGCCGTGACGATGTAGAAGTTCATGACGTCGCGCTCGTGTCGCTTGTGAAGATCGTAGGTCCCTTCCCCGAGCTGGCCGGCCCACTCGTAGCACCACAGGAGCCCGAAGCGCACGCCCTCGTAATGCCACCCGTTGAGGCTGTAGACTTGCCGGCGCTTGTACTCCCAGCGCCCTTCGCGGTCGAAGCACCACTCGCGAACGGTCCTCCACGCCATGGGGTTCGCCTTGACGTCCGGGTTGATCATGTCGCGAGTGCCGCGGCTCTCGTCCAAGGTCCCCGCGTACAGCCCCCGGCCGAAGTCCGTCCGGGTGAAAAGGCGGTACGTCCGCGCATCCTCGTCCCAGCAGAGCTGGTTGACCGTGTCGGCGGCGCGACCGGTCACCGGCTCGCCGCCGTTGTACGAAGTCCAGTGGAGCCCGTCAGGCGAGTGAGCCAGGCAGGCCATGATCTTGGTCGGATGGCCATAGGCGGACTTGTACTTGTGCGCCGGCTCTGTCTCGTGCGGGTCGAGGAAGCATGCCAATCCTCGCGAGTCGGCGATGTTGTTGTGCCGGCTGCCATGGTGCTCGTATTCACCCAGGTCCGGCTTGGTCCAGTGGAGCCCGTCCTGAGACTCCGCGTAGCCCGCGAGGTCGTCGTTCATCAGGTACCACATCCGGAAGCGATCTCCGTCACGGATCACGGTTCCGAAACGAAAGAGGTCGGCGTTCTCCCAGGGCTTGTCGGCGACGAGAACCGGCTTGCCGTCGTTCGCCTTGACGACCTGCCCCAGCTCGCGCGTCACGCCCCTCGTCTCAGCCACGACGTGGTCATCGACGAAGAGCTGCTTGCGAAGGCCGACTTGCACGGTCGCCGGCGCCGGCGCAGCGTCCGCCCGCTTCGCCGCCTCACCGGCCGCCCGCCTCTCCCCCTTCGCGTCCTGAGCTGACGCCGGGGGGTGCGGCGGCAGCCACACTCCGACCAGTCCCAGCACGATGGCCTCGAGGCGCACCGTGGAGAGGCCTTGAATCGGTCTTTCTTTCATCGTCGTGTGATCGTCGAGGTGGATGCTCACAGCGTCCCGAACCTGGCGAAGGCCTTGGCGGCCTTCATGCCTGTGCGGATCGCCTCGCGGACCTTGCTCTCCTTGTGGACCTTGTCCCAGGCGCGCCGGATCGCCTCGTCCTCGGCCTCGCGCGGCACGATGACGGCGCCGTCCTCGTCGGCGAGGATGAGGTCGCCGGGGCGCACGAGGACCCCGCCCACCTCGACGGGCACGTCGAGGTCCACGACGCGCTGGCGGTCGCGCGAGTCGAGGGGGCAGGCGCCGCGCGCGAAGACGGGGAAAGCCATGCGGCGCATGGCGGCGAGGTCGCGGGCGGCACCGTCGACGACGGCCCCGGCGCACCCGCGGTTCCGCGCCGCGGTCGAGAGGAGCTCCCCCCAGACTCCCGAGCGCAGGGACCCGCCGGCCGCGGCCACGAGGACGTCGTCGGGCTGGCAGGAGTCGACCGCCGCGAGCTCGAGCTCGTAGGGCCGAGGGTCGGCGTGGGCCATATCGGCCCAGAGGGTCGTGCGAGCGCGACCCACGAGGAGCGCGTCGACCGTGAGGGGGCGCAGCTCGACGCGCGGGGACTGGTGGCGGTAGCCGAGAGCGTCCAGCGCGTCGCACACGGCGGCGGTGTAGAGCGCGCGGCGGATGTCGGCGAGGGAGATGGGCACGGTGAGACCTCCTGGGGTGACCGGACCATGCTACCATGCTCCCATGCGCGCCGGCCTCATCGCCGTCCTCCAGGAGTCGAACACCTTCGTGCGCTCGCGCACGACGCTGCGTGACTTCGAGGAGGACCTGCTCCTCGAGGGCGAGGCGGTCCGCGAAGCCTTCGCGGGCTCGCACCACGAGGTCGGAGGCTTCCTCGAGGGGCTTGCGGCGGAAGGGATCGAGGCGGTGCCCGTCCTCGCGGCGCGGGCGGTACCCTGGGGACCGATCGCGGGCGACGCCTTCGAGCGCCTGATGGACCTCCTCCGGCGCGGCCTCGAGCGCGCGGGCCCCCTCGACGGCTTGCTCGTGGCGCCCCACGGCGCCACCGTGAGCGAGCGGCACCTCGACGCCGACGGCCGATGGCTCGGCCTCGTGCGTGAGCACCTCGGATCCCGGAAGCCCATGGTGGCGACCCTCGACCCTCACGCGAACCTCTCGCGGGCCATGCTGGAGGCTGCGGACGCCCTCATCGCGTACCGCACGAACCCCCACGTGGACCAGCGCGAGCGCGGCCTCGAGGCGGCGCGGCTCCTGGCCCGCGCGCTCCGCGGCGACGTGCGACCAGTCCTGGCCGCGGCGTGCCCGCCGATGGCCATGTCGATCGAGCGCCAGCTCACGAGCGAGCCGCCCTTGAGGGCGATCCTCGAGCGCGCCGAGGAGGTGCGCGGCATGCGCGGCGTCCTCTCGGCGAGCGTCATCCTCGGCTTCCCCTACGCGGACGTGGCCGAGATGGGCTCCTCCGCCGTCGTCGTGGCCGACGGCGACCTAGCCCTCGCGCGGCGGCTCGCGGCCGAGCTGGGCGGCGCCCTCTGGGACGCGCGCCGTGAGCTCGAGGGCCGCCTCGCCGGCGTCGAGGACGCGCTCGAGCGCGCGGCGAGCCTCGAGGGCCCCGTCGGGCTCCTCGACATGGGCGACAACGTGGGCGGCGGCGCGCCGGGAGACGGGACGCACCTCGTGCGGGCGCTCCGCGAGCGCCGCCTCGGCCCCGCGATCGCCTGCCTCTGGGACCCCGAGGCGGTGCGGAAGGCGGAGCGCGCCGGGCCGGGCGCGCGCGTGCCGCTCCGCGCCGGGGGCAAGACGGACGCGCTCAGCGGCGAGCCCATCGAGGGCGACTTCGAGGTCGTGAGCCTGCACGCCGGCCGCTTCGAGGAGCGAGAGGCTCGCCACGGCGGGTTCCGCGCCTTCGACCAAGGGCCCACGGCCGTCGTGCGCGCGGCGGACGGCCTCACGCTCGTCTTGACCTCGCGCCGCGTGCCGCCCTTCAGCCTCGGGCAGCTCACGAGCTCGGGGATCGACCCGACGGCCTTCCGGTTCATCGTCTTGAAAGGCGTCCACGCCCCGCTCGCGGCCTACTCGCCGGTCTGCAGGGCCTTCCTGCGAGTGGACACGCCGGGGCCGACATCGGCGGACATGATGCGCCTGGAGTATCGCCACCGTCGGAGGCCCATGTACCCCTTCGAGCGCGAGGCAGCGTGGGTGGCCTGGGGCGAGGAGAATTTCCCGCGTCTCGGCTCAGGAGGCCGCCGATAGACGCTCCTGGACCCACCGGGAGTCGGGCTCGGAGAGGGGTGGGAGCACGGGGGCCGCATAGTCGAGGGAGTAATCGTAGCCCATGCCGTCATAGACGGTCTCGAAGGCCGCCTGTAGGTCGAGGACGGCATCAGGATCCGGCTGGCAAAGGGGCACGGGCAGACGTGGTAACCGGTCCCGCACGCTCCAGCGGTAGACCTCCACTCGCGGCCTCCGCTCCTCTCGACTGACGAAGCCGTAGTGGTCGGCGGGCGGAAGCGGCTCGACGGTGGGCAGTCGTTCCCCGCCGCGGAGGAGGTCGACCTCGACGAGGTGGCTGGCGCTCCGCAGGACCTCCTGGCGCTTCTTCAGGTACTCGCGCTTGCCGTCGCTTCCGGGCCGTTTGTTGGCCGGCGAGAGAACCTCGAGCACGGTGACCACCTGAAGCGTTGCACGCTCACGGATGGTCAGGAAGGCCTCCCTTCGCTCCTCCGCCATCGGAAGCGTCAGGACCACAGGCTCGGGAAGCACCGCTGTCTCGCTTGCGGGCCCAGGCGGACCCTTCTGTTGCTTGGGTCGTAATACGGCGACGTCGGACCAGACGGGGCGGTCGAGGTCCTCCGCGTTCAGGTGCTCCACGTAGATGCGGCGCTCAGCGCGCACGATGTACCTCGGCCGCACCGTCAAGCTCAGTGCCTTGCTGAACTCGGTGATGAAATGGTGATGGAAATCCTCCCAGGCTTGCCCTTCGATGAACGGGTCCATGCCGGGGAAACGCGTGGCCATGGTAGATCCTCGACGGATGCCGCAAGGGTGAAAGCCTGGACGGTTCACCCATGAGCATACCGACGCCGGGGTCCCTCGCCAAGCGGCGAGCCCGGCCTCGTGCGAAACCACACCGGCCTCCCGGGCGGCATCGGAGGTGACCTCCCATGTCCTACATGCGCGGCGATTGCTATCCGCACCCCAGCCCGTCCGGCGTCGGGTCCTTTCCCGGTGAGGGGTACGGCGCGGGCGGGGGGGAGCCGCCCAGGAACAGGTGGCGAAGGGTCACGATGGGGTCCGTGATGTCCACGGCGCCCGAGTCGTCCGAGTCGGCGGCGTCGAGGCAGTCGAGGTCTCCGCCCTGGAACAGGTAGCGGAGGGTCACGACGGCATCGGTGAGGTTCAAGGGGCTAAGGCCGCCGCTCGAGTCCGCGTCGCCGCGGATGAATCGGGGGGCGTAGGTGAACGACTTGCCCTCGGAGGTCCCGCCGTCGGAGTTCCTCACGGTCACGAGCACCGTGCCGCGGCCCTCGGGGACCCTCGCCCCGATGGAGCCCGGGTTCTGGACCTCGCTGAAGAAGACGCTCGGGGACTCGGCCGCGCCGAAGAAGACGCGCAGGCCCTGGCGGAAGCCCGAGCCGAGGACCGCGATGTCCTCGCCCGCCGCCGCCTCGGCGGGCCTGAGCTCGGAGATGACCGGGGGCAGGACCGGCACGGTGACGGCGATTGCATCGTGATCGACGAGGTTGCCCTGGAGGTCGAAGCCGAAGACGTCGAGGGCGTTATTCTTCCCCGCCTCGAGGGGCACGCTGGGCACGGCCCACGTGGTGAGGGAAGGGTATTGCGCCTGGTAGTCGACGAGGACCTCGCCGGCGCGCGCGACGAGGACGTACGCCGCCTCGACGGGCGCGGCCCCCGCGAGGTCGACCGTGGTCTCGGAGGTCGTGAAGTCCTCGCCTCCGTTCGTGGTGATGGCGAGGCGGACCTGGGGGTACGACACGCTCCGGAGGCGCTCGCGGAGGAGCCCGTTCCGCTGGTCCACGAAGCCGCCGGGCTTCGCGGCGGCCGTCCCGGTCATGCCAAGCGCCTCGAGGCGGGCCACGTAGGGCGCGAGGAAGCTCGAGTGGAAGCGGGGGGGAAGGCCTCCGGAGCCGTTCACCATCTCCGAGAGGACGGCGTAGGTGAGGCGCTTGAAGCGGGGGACGTTGAGGAGGCGGTTCACCTCGGCGAAGGGTCCGGGCTCGTAGGGCGCGGCGGGGTCCTCGGGGACGAGGAAGGACCTCACGTCGCCGAAGGCGTCGTCGATCCCCCAGGTGAGCGCGTGCCAGATCCCGGCCACGGGCGGCCGGTACAGGAAGGTGTTCGTGCCGCCCGAGGCTCCCCAGGCCTCACGGGCGTCGATGTTCAGGTTCACCGCGAGGCCGCGTAGGACCTGCTCGACGTGCATGTGCGCGGGCAGGTTCGCCTCGAGGGTGGCATCCCGCGTGTCCTCGGGGTCCAGGATGCGCGCGAGCTCGATGAGCCGGCGGTAGTAATCTTCGCCGGCGTGCGCCCGCAGGGTGAAGAACCAGCGGTAGCTTTCCTTGTCCTCGCCGTCCAGGCCCCGATCGCCGGGCGGCGGGTGGCGGAGGCCGGGAGGCGGCTCCGGTCCCATGGCGACGAGGTCGCCATCGTCGTCGCCGGGAAACCAGGCCGCGACGAAGCGCGCATCGGGGACCCAGACCCGGTCGCGGGCCTCCGGAGGCCGCCCTCCGAGTCGCCAGCGCACGCGCGCGAAGGCCTCCGAGTGGGGTCCGGCGTAGGTCGTCTGCAAGTGGCTGTGGACGTGCTGCACCAGGCGCGCCCGCGCGTCGTGGTCCTCGATGCTGAGCTCCGCCACGCGGCCCTGGAGCAGGCCGTCCGGCGCCAGGACCACGCGGTAGGTCTTCGAGGCCCGCGGCCGCTCCCAGGGGCCGCCGTCGAAACGGATGGTCCCGCCGTGGTGGAGCCGGGTGCGGCCCACGACGAGGGCTCCCTCGATGGGCTCGTCGTCGTGGAGCTTCCGCGCGAAGAGCCTTGCCTCGTCGGCGGGGGTCAGCACGAACCGGTAGTCGTCCAGGGGCCCGGCCTCGTCCCGGTCAACGTGGCGGTAGGCGCGCCAGCCGCGGTCCGCCGGAGTCGCCCTCGCCGGATCGAGGATCGAGGGATGGGTGCGCGCGGCGCGGTCGGCGGGGTAACGGCCCGCGCGGCCGCCCCCGTCGGCCGCCGCGACGTGGTAGGCGATGGTGGCGCCCCGTGCCTGGCCCGGGATCGCGCCGCGGTACAGCCCAGGCTCCACCTCCGCCATGGACGCCGACTCCGGAGCGTCCGAGGGGCCCCCGAAGGCATACCGGACCTCGACCGAGGCCGCGCCGTCGGGGTCCGCGACGCGAGCCGTGATGGTCACGGGCTCCCCGGCCTCGGGGGCGGCAGGCTCCTGCCGCGCGTCCCAGATCACGGGGCCGAGGTCCGCGCTTCCGAGCCGCGCGGCGAGGCGCCGCGTGACGCTGTTCTCGCGCCCCGGGGTCCCCAGGTCGCGCGGCACGGGCAGCTCGTGGGCCTTCGCGAGGGAGTGGCCCGGCGCGAAGGTGAGGAGGGTGCGCGACCCGACGCGCCAGCGCGCCACGAGCGAGACCTCCACGTCCTCGCCGGCCGGGAGCGCGCCGAGGCCCGCCCCGTCCGCTCCCGGCGTCTGGATGCCGTTCGCGCGGTGGTCCCCCGGCCCCGCGGCGATCACCTTGAGCGAGGCGGCGCCTTCGATGGGCTCCTCGGCCGTGCGGCCGCTCCGGCCGTGGTTCCCGTCGAAGGTCCAGCCCGCCCCGTCCGCCTCGAAGCCGCCGTTCTGGATGAGCTCGGCCTCGGGCCCGTCGCCCGCCGGCCGCACCGAGATCTCGTCGACGAGGGCGATCCCGCGATCGGGCAGGACGACGTGCAGCTCGGACGGGCCGCCCTGGAAGCGGCCGCGGTAGGTGAAGGTGGCCGGCGCCGCCTTCGCCGCGTCGTCGCTCGCGTCCCAGGCCTGGGGCACGGCGTTCTCGGCTCGCGGGTCGATGAGCTCCAGGCTCGAGCCGCCTCCGGCGGCCCAGGCGGGCCACTCGCCGCCGCTCGAGTACTCGACCTCGTCGACGACGCGGTCCAGGGCGTCGAGGAGCACGATGTGCTCGCCGTGGTCCTCGAGGCGCCCGAAGGCGTAGAGTGCGCCGGCGTCCCCACCCGGCCCCAGGACGTACTCGCCGGGGAGGCCGTGGAGCCGGCGGATACGCTCCGGGTCGCGCGCCACGACCAGGTAGCCGCCCGGCGGGATCCGGGTCCCCGGCGGCAGCACGAAGTCGATGCCCTCGGAGAAGCGCCAGCCCGAGACGTCCACGTTCCGCGAGCCCACGTTGTGGAGCTCGACGTACTCGCCGTCGAGCCCGCCCCCCATGGGGTGGTACATGACCTCGTTCAGGACGACGTCGCGTTCGACGCTCTCGGAGTTGGCCGCCCCGGGCGTCGGGTCGGCGGCCTCGCTCAGGCGCGGACCGCCCTCGGGGATGCGGGCCCCGCTCATCCCGCGGTGGGGGAGGCGGAGGTTGAGCGCGTCCGCGACGTGCGTGGCATCGGGCGCGACGAGGGCGGCGAAACGCGGGTAGCGGGCGGTGAAGTCGAGGCCGAGCACCGCGGTCGCAGAGGACGACGAGGCCGCCGTCGCGCGACAGCTCCTCGTCATCGTCGTGGTCGCCGCCGGCGCCGCCGGGCACGAGCCCGCGAGGCGACCAGTTCCCGATCACGTTCTCGATCCCGTAGCGTGCGCGGACCGCCTGGGCGTCCGCGCAGACCGCGAGGAGCTGGCGGCCCTCGAGCCACGTCCCGAGGGGGAAGTAGAAGTCGATCCCGCCGCAGAAGAACCAGCCGCCGAGGTCTCGCGGGTCCGGATCCTCGTTGTAGAGCTCGACGAATCGGAGCTGAGGGCCCTGGGGTTCGTTGTAGTGGATCTCGGTGATGACGATCGCCTCGAGCGTGCCGCGGGAGGCGAGCGCGCCGAGGCCGGCGGCGGCGACCCTCAGGAGCACTGGGTGAGGCGGCTTCATGGACCGGTCCCCCGGCGGACCCGACCGCGGGGGAGCTGCATCGTACCAGGCCGGGGTGCGCGCTCCTACCGTCCGGCCGCCCAGCCGGACCCGAGGAGAAGGCCCGCTGGCCACCGGCCCTCGGGCCGCGTAGACTGGCCGCCTTCACCGCCCAACGATCCACGGTCTACCCTGTACTCCTCCCGCGACGACTTCCCCCTCCTCCGCCTGCCGTACCGCCTCGCGGTGGCGCGGCCGCGGTGCGTCATCGCCGCGGTCCTCCTGGCGACCCTCGCCGTGGCGCCGGGCCTGCGGCGCCTCGAGGTCCGGACCGACGGGCGCGAGCTCGCTCCGCGGGACGCTCCGGAGGTCCTCTTCGACGCCTCCGTGCGCGCGGAGTTCGGCCTCGAGGACCCCGTCGTCGTCCTCATCCGATCGGAGCGGCCCGAGGGGATCTTCCACCCGGCGCCGCTCCGGCTCGTCGAGGAGCTGACGCGGGAGCTCGCGGCCCTGCCCGGCGTCGGGTCCTCGGGAGTCATGAGCCTCGCCACGGAGCCCGGCGACCGCCACCGCCCCGGCAGCCTCGATTACCTGCGGCTCCTGGAGCCCCTCCCGCAGACGCGGGAGGAGTGCGAGCGGCTCCGCGGAGACCTCGAGGCGCTCCGCGTCTACACCGGGACCATCGCGTCGCGCGACGGCAAGGCCGCCGCGATCTTCATCGGCGTGGCCGCGGGCGCGGACCGGGCGGCGCTCATCCGGGACATCCAGACCGCCGCCGAGGCCCGCTCGACCGCCGAGGACAGGATCGACGTCGTCGGGGCGCCCGTGGCCGAGGTCCTTCTCGGGACCCACATCCTTGAGGACCTCGGGGTCCCCGCGGCGCTCCTGGGCGGCCGCTCTCGAGGCGGCGGACGCGATCGGGACGCGACCGGCTCCTTCTACGGGCTCAAGCGCCTGATCGGCGAGCGCGTAGGACTCCTCCCGCTGGCCCTCGGCGTCATGGTGGCGGTCTTCCTCGCCTTCTTCCGCCGGCCCGCGGCCGCTCTCATGCCCCTCTGCGAGGTGGGCGCCTGCCTCCTCTTCGTCTTCGGGCTCATGGGGCTCACGGGAGTCCCCGTCTACCTCACGATCGCCGTCATGCCCGTGATCCTCACCCTCACGGGCGTCACCGACGAGGTGCACCTGCTGAGCCGATTCCGCGACCTCGCCATCCCGATGCACGGCCAGCCCCGCAGCGCCGTCGTCCTCGCGACCCTGGACGAGATGCTCCTCCCTGTGCTCAAGACGGCATTCACCACGGCCGTCGGCTTCGCCTCCTTCGCCTTCTCGCCGCTCCCCCCCGTGCGGGCCTTCGGCGTCTTCACATCGGCGGGCGTGATCTACTGCTTCCTCTTCTCGAGCACCGTGGTCCCCGCGGTTCTGGTCCTCGCGAGGCCCGGCTGGTTCGAGGGCGCGCCCGGTGCCCCGGGGAACGCGAGTGCGCTGGGGGGTGGGCTCGCCGGCGCCGTCGCGCGCACCGCGGAGCCCGCGGCCCGCAGGCCGCGCCTCGTCCTCGGCGCCGCGCTCCTCCTCGTCCTCGCCTCCTGCCACGGGCTTTCGCTCCTCCGCGTGCAGGATAGCTGGATCGACAGCTTCGATCCCGAGAGCGCGTTCCACCGTGCCACGCGGTACTTCAACGAGCAGTTCCACGGCGCCCACGTCCTTGTCCTGCGCGCGCGCACGGGCTCGGAGACGCTCCGCGCCGAGGTCCCGGCGGGTGACGTCGATCACCACGAGGTCCTGCTGCCGGCGGACCTCGTCGAGGACCCGGCGTTGCTCGTGGGCCGCCCGATCCGCATCGCGCCGTCGAGCCCGGCGGCGTCGAGCTCGGTGCCGCCGAGCCCGGCGCCGCCAGCGCCGACCGGGGCGAGTGGCCCGCCGCGCTCCTGGAGCTCCTGGATCGAGGGAGCCGCCGTCGAGGGCGGGAGGCTCCGCGTGACGACGCCGCGCACGCTCGGCTCCCTGCGGCTCCTTCTCGGGGCCGACGAGGACCGCCGAGGGACGCTCGTCTGCGAGATCGGCGCGCGGCGCCTGATGGCCCTGCCGGTCCTCCGGCGGCTCGAGGAGCTCGAGGCGTTCCTGGAGGGCCGGCGCGAGGAGGCCGTGGGGGGGGTCCTGGGCCCGGTCGACTACCTGACGACGACGCGCTTCATCATGAAGCGGCGCGCGCCCGGCTTGAGGGCACTGCCCGAGGACCCCTGGGAGATCGAGGTCCTCTGGCGCAACTACGGCGCGATCCGGGGCGAGCGCCGCCTGCGGGAGCTCGTCGACGAGCGGTTCGAGAAGGCGCTCCTGACGGTGTATCTCCGGGACGCGAACTACATCGGCACGGCCCGCCTCATGGCGGCCGTGCGCGCGCACGAGGCGGAGCGACTCCGCCCCCTGGGGATCGAGGTGGGCTTCGCGGGCGACGTGGCCGTGAGCCAGGCCCTCATCGACGGCATCGTGACGACCCAGACGCAGAGCTTGCTCCTCTCCATGGCGGGCATCTTCGCGGTCACGGCCCTCGTGGGCCGCTCGGTCCTCTGGGGCCTCGCCTGCCTCGTGCCTTGCGCCGTCGCGGTCCTCCTCAACTTCGCGCTCATGGGATGGCTCGGCGTGCCCCTCGGCGTGGCGACGAGCATGTTCTCGTCCATGGCCCTCGGGATCGGGGTGGACTACGCGATCCACCTCCTCGAGCGCTACAGGGTGGGTCGCGAGGCGGGGCTCGAGCGGGAGGCGGCCCTCACGGAGTCCCTCGGCGTCACCGGTCCCGCCGTGGTGACCGACTGCCTGGCCGTGGCCCTGGGCTTCTCCGTGCTCCTCCTCTCGCAGGTGCCGGCGAACGCGCGCCTGGGAGGCGTCCTCGTCCTCTCGCTCCTCAGCTCGCTCGCAGCGACGCTGGTCGTGCTGCCGGCGCTGCTCCGGCTGGGCCTGGCGCGCCCGGGTCAGCGCAAGGCTTCGGCCACGCCGTGATCCGCCTTTCAGGGGCTCGCGGCGTTGGCGGCGTTGACAGCCCCCGGCGGCCCGGATAGAAGCGCAGTATGGCTCGAAGGACTACCGCGATCGTCCATCAAGGACAGCCCATGAGCACCTGGAGAGCAGCGCTCCTCGCCGCCGCCGTCGCGTGCGCCGGGAGCTGCAAGAGGAGCGGCGAGGGGCCGGCGCCCTCGGTCGAGGAGGGCGCGGCGGCCGCGGCCGGCGGCGCGGTGGAGGTGGGGGGGGGGGCCGCTGCGGGGCCGGCGGCCGGGCGGCCCGAACCGGCCAGGGCGCCCGTTGCCGGCGCGCGGCCGAGCAGGTCCGGCCTCCCGCTCTCCCTGACGGAGCCGCTCCGCAAGGCCCAGAGGGAGGCCCGAGGCAGCGGCGTCCCCGCCTGGGTGCCCCTCTACCCGGGAGCCGAGTCCCCGAGCGGCCTCGTGACCGCCGGGTCCACCCTCAGCTTCGAGCAGGTCACCGACGACGATCCGGAGGTGATCTTCGCGAGCCTCGAGGCGGCGCTCAAGACGGCGGGCTTCGAGGTGAAGGCCACGAAGACCTCGGAGGATCCGGACGCTACGGGCTTCGTCGAGGCCACCCTGGACGAGCCTGCCCGCAAGGTGCGGGTCACGGTGTCCGCCACCGGGCGCGATGGGCTGACGAAGCTCCTCCACAGCGTCGAGGAGAAGTCCTAGCAGCGGAGGACGCCATTCCCGGCCGCAAACGACAGAGCCGCCGAGCTGAGAGGGACCCCTGGAAGCTCCACGGCGTCGAGACGACGCGGCTCGCCGTCATCTGGACTCACGCCGAGCCCCCGACGGCCGTGGGCGTCCTGGCGGCCGTCCGTGCAGCCTTGGGCCGCGACCTCGAGGTCCTCGATGAGGACTCCGAGCCGCCGCGCGTCCTGTGGCATGCCGCCGTCAATCTCGGCGGTGAGGGCGAGGAGAGCCACCTGTGGTGCGAGCCGGCAAGCGAGCTCGCCGGGAAGGCCCAGGGAGGCCGCCCGGTGAAGTGGATCGTCGGCATCGAGACGTTCCTCCAGCCGAACCGCCCCGTGGAGTCCTACACGGAGCTCCTGGGGCTCGCCGCCCGCGCCTTCGACGACTCCCCCTGCGTGGTGGACCTGGAGACCTCGCGCGACTTCCGGCGCGAGACGCTGGACCTCTTCGCGGGCCGCTCGGACCTCATCCTACCGGACAGATCTCTCTGGACGGTCCACTCGGTCTACGACCCCGACGACCGGCAGCGCAACGCGTGGCTCCACACGCATGGGCTCTGGCGCTGCGGGAGGATCGAGCTCGAGGTGCTGGACGTCCCCCCGGAAGGTGCGGCCGCAGCAGGGGAGATCGTCAACGACGTGGCGTCTCTCCTCCTCGACGAGCCGCCGCCGGCGCCGGGGGAGCCTTTCGTGATCGGGGGGGACGTGGAGGTCGTGCTCCAGCCCTGGCAGAAGACCGTGCCGGGCCTGCCCGCGGGGGCCCTGGGCACCCTCGAGGACCGGAAGGGCATCGGCGACGACTCCCACCTTGGCGCGCGAGCCGTCATCTGCTCCCCGAGGACCGCGGACGAGGCGGATCGCGTCTGGACCTGGCCCCGGGAGGCGGTCGAGTACTTCGGCGGCCCGGACCCCATCGTGCGCCGGTCGAGCGCGGCGACGGAGCGGACGGCGCGGCAGGCCAGGGCGACGTGGCCGGAGCTGGCCATGGCCTTCTTCGCCCTCAAGGGGAGAGCGGGCGGCCGGGCCGCGGAGGCGCAGTTCCTCGCGAAGGTCGGCTTCCGGCGCTCCGATGACGCGTCGGGAGCCTCGAGGGAGCACATCTGGCTCGACGTCCTTGGGATCGAGAAGCTCAGGGCCGAAGGAGAGGTGCTCAACACGCCTCACCACGTCGAGGGGGTCAAGCTCGGCGCCGTCGTGCGGTTCGACGTGGCGGACCTGAGCGAGTGGGTGGTCGTGACGCCCGGCGCGCGCTTCGGGCCGCACGAGGCTCAAGCCCTCTGGCGGCACTGCTCCGGGGGCTGAGCCGATGGATCCGGTTCAACCCCGCGCCGCGTCGAGCCGCGCCGCCTGGGCCCCCTCGGAGGCAGGCGCCTGCGCGCCCAGGAGGCCGTCGAGCGCCGCGTAGGCCTCTTGCCGCAGCTCCCGGTTCGGGTCCCCCTGGGGGAAGGGCGACTTGCACCGTGCGAGAGCCTCGCGGAAGGAACCGACCGAGCGAGGATCGACGACGATGGAGTAGCGCTGGACCGGAGGCGGCAGGCGCGAGAAGAGCTTCCTCGTCACGAGGAGACGGCAGCCACAAGCGAGGGCCTCGAGGAGCTTCGTCTTGAAGCCGAAGCCGTAGTCCGAGAGGAGCGCGACGGCGCGCGAGGCGGCCAGGAGCTCGAGGGGGTTCTCGAGGAAACCCTCCACTTTCACCCGCGGGCACGGCGGGAGTCTCTCGCCCTTGAAGTCGCCCGTGATGCTGAAGCTCCACTCGGGCTCGCCGCCGTCCAGGGCGCCGACGAGCCGGTACAGGCTCCTCGCCGCGTCGACGAGGAAGGGCCGGTCGGCCTTCGTCGTCATCATGCAGACGAGGCGCGGGACCTTCTCGTGCACCTGCGGGATGTCGCGGAGGTACTCGTCGGGGAGGAAGTAGGGCACGTTGACGACGCGGGCGCGCGTCGTGGCCCAGCGCCAGTAGCGCCGCGCCTCCCACTCGCAGATCGAGAGGACGCAGTCCGCGTGCCAGCCGCAGCGCAGGTCGGCGAGACCGAAGGCGGCGGCGCCGTAGAGGTCGAAGAGGACGCGCCTCAAGTTGTCGAAGCGCAGGGCCGCGTGCGCGCTGTGGAGCCAGTGGAGCAGCTCGGCATTGATCCCGCGCATGAGGATCCTGAGGCGCGGGTGCCTCCTTTTGAGGTCGCGGACAACGCTCGGGTAGTACGTACCCTCGGTGAGGACTACGTCGAAGCGCGAGGGGTCGAGCTTCTCGAGGGCCTCGCGGAAGCACCTCTCCTTGCGCACGGGGAGCACGAGCTCCTCGTGCTCGATCCCGCGCTCCCGGAGGTACTGCGTGTGCCCGCGGACGTCCTTCGTGGTCCCCAGGAAGCGGTCCTGAGGCTTCACGACCGAGCTGAAGATGACGTGCAGGAGCTTCATGCGCCTCCCGGTTCCACCTCGTGTTGGAAGGCAAACGATAGGGAGGTGCGCGAGGCGAGTCAAGACCTTCCCTGTGGCGAGCCCGGCCCGCTTTGCATAAGATTCCCCTCGTGCGCGAAGTCCTGAGGAGATCGCGGACCCTGCGCCGCGTGGTGAGGTGGTACCGGTCGAGGACCTCGGCCGACCCGGGCTGGGGCCGCGTCCTCGCCGCGCCGGGGGCCGCCGCCGCTTGGCGGGAGGCCCTGGAGCGGGCCCGCGGCGGGCCTCGCGTCCTCGTCGCGACGAGCCTCGGGGGCTTCTGGGCCGGGACGACCCTCGAGAGCCTCCTCGCCGTGGCGCTCACGCTGCGCGGGGCCCGCGTGCAGGTGCTCCTCTGCGACGGCGTGCTCCCCGCCTGCCAGCTCTGCGAGGCGCGCGCGTTCTCGAGCCTCGAGCGCTTCGCTCGCAGGGGGCCCCGGGGCGGCCTCTGCGATGGGTGCTACGGGCACGGGAAGAGCGTCTTCGAGGGCCTCGGGATCCCCGCCCTCCGCATGGGAGCGTACCTCGAGCCCGGCGAGGTCGAGGCCGCCCGACGGGCCGCCGCGAGCGCGCCGCCTGGCACGATCGGGGGCTACGAGCTCGACGGCGCGCCGGTCGGCGAGCACGCGCTGGCCGGGGCCCTGCGCTTCTTCGCCCGCGGCGACCTCGAGGGCGAGCCGCAGGCCGAGCCCATCCTCCGGCGGTACCTGGAGGCGGCGATCCTGGCCTACCGCGCCTCGCGCCGGCTCCTCGAGGCCGAAGGGATCGAGCGCGCCGTCTTCCATCACGGGATCTACGTGCCGCAGGGGCTCATCGGCGAGGCCGCGAGGCGCCTCGGCGTGCCCGTCGCCAACTGGAACCCGGCCTACCGCAAGCGCTGCTTCGTGTTCAGCCACGGCGGCTCGTACCACCACACGCTTCTCGATGAGCCCGTCGAGGCCTGGGAGGGCCTCGACCTCGGGCCGGAGCGCGAGGCGGAGCTCCTCCGCTACCTGAGGAGCCGCCGGAAGGGGACCGAGGACTGGATCTGGTTCCACAAGGACCCGCGAGAGGACGTGGAACGGGAGGCGCGGGCGCTCGGGATCGACCTCTCGCGCCCCTTCGCGGGCCTCTTGACGAACGTGATCTGGGACGCGCAGCTCCACTACCCGCGGAGCGCGTTCCCGAGCATGATGGACTGGATCTCGGGCACGGTGCGGCGGTTCGCGAGCAGGCCGGACCTCCAGCTCGTGATCCGCGTCCACCCCGCCGAGGTGCGGGGCACGCTCCCCTCGAGGCAGCGCGTCGGGGAGGAGCTGCGGCGGGCCTTCCCGCGCCTGCCGCCCAACGTCGTGGTCGTGCCGCCCGAGAGCCGCCTGAGCACCTATGCCCTCATGGAGTGCGCCGACGCGGCCCTCATCTTCGGGACGAAGACCGGCGTGGAGCTCGCCGCCATGGGCATCCCCGTGATCGTGGCGGGCGAGGCCTGGGTGCGCGGGAAGGGGTTCACCCTCGACGCCGAGAGCGAGGAGGGCTACTACCGGCTCCTCGACCGCCTGCCCCTCGGCCGGCCCATGGAGCCGCGCCAGGTCGAGCGCGCGCGTCGCTACGCCTACCACTTTTTCTTCCGGCGCATGGTGCCCGTCGACTGCATGGAGCCCACGGGCCGCGACCCGCCCTACGCGCTGCGGCTCGCGAGCCTCGATGACCTGCGGCCGGGGAGGATGCCTGGCCTCGACGTGATCCTGGACGGCATCCTGCGCGGGTCGCCCTTCGTGTACCCCGCCGAGGAGCTCGCGCGCCTGGGCCGGGAGGCCCCGGCGCCGGCCGAGGCCGTCCTCGAGAGCGCCGGTGAGCGGTAGGCCGGCCATCGCCGTCGGGGGCGTCTTCCTCACGCAGCCCACGACCGGCGTCCAGCGCTACGCGCGGGAGCTCCTGGCAGCGCTCGCGAGGCTCTCCGCGGACCGCCTGCGCCTCGTGGCCATCGCGCCCGCGAGGCCCGGCGCGGCGCCCGGGCCGGCCCCGCCTCCCGGCGTGGAGCTCGTCGCCGACGCGACGCGCCTCCCCGCGCCCCTCTGGCTCCAGATCCGCCTGCCTCGGCTCCTGCGGCGTGTGGGCGCGAGGCTCCTCTGGTCCCCGTCGAACACGGGGCCCCTCGCGGTCAGGGACCAGGTCGTCACGGTCCTGGACGCCGCGGTCTTCGCACGGCCGGAAGGCTTCTCCCGGGCCTTCCGGGCCTACTATCGCCTCCTCCTCCCGCGCCTCCTCCGCCGCGTCCGGAAGGTCGTCACGATCAGCGAGTTCTCGCGTGCCGAGCTCGCGCGCTGCGGCCTCGCGAGGGCCCAGGAGATCGCGGTCGTCCCCTGCGGCGTCTCGCCCGCGTTCCACCCGGGCGCGGACTCCTCGGAGTGGGACGGAGTCAAGCCCTACGTCCTTGCCGTCAGCTCCCGCGACCCGAGGAAGAACCTCGCGACCCTCCTCCGGGCCTGGTCCCTCCTCCCCGAGGCCGTCCGGGGCCGCGCGACGCTCGCCGTCGCGGGCGGCGGGGCCCGCGCCTTCGCCCCCGAAGGCCTGGGCGCCCCTCCGGCGCGCGTGAGGCTCCTCGGCCGCGTGCCCGAGGGCTCCCTCCCGGGCCTCTATGCGGGCGCCGAGGCGCTCGTCTACCCGAGCCTCTACGAGGGCTTCGGCCTCCCTCCGCTCGAGGCGATGGCCTCGGGGGTGCCCGTCCTCGCCTCGAGCGCGGCGGCCCTCCCCGAGGCCTGCGGCGAGGCGGCGCTTTACTGCGATCCGCTCGACGCGGCCGGGATGGCGCGGCGGATCGAGGAGATCCTCGGCGACGAGCCCCTCCGCGCCCGCCTGCGCGCCGCCGGCCTCGAGCGCGCGAGGCTCTTCACCTGGGAGCGGGCGGCGGAGCGGATGCTCGAGGTGCTGGAGCATGCCTTGTTCCCAGACCCGCCGGCCTAGGCTACGATATGCCTTTTGCAAACCACGGCTCCAGGTGGAGGGAGGCTCACGATGAAGCGCGCGCTCATCACCGGTATCACGGGTCAGGACGGTTCCTACCTCGCGGACCTGCTCCTCGAGAAGGGCTACGCGGTGTGGGGTGTGGTCCGGCGGACGAGCACGCAGCGCCACGAGCGGATCGAGCACCTCCTCGACCGCCTGCGCATCGCCCAGGGGGATGTGACGGACCTCTCGAGCATGGTCCGGCTTCTGGAGGAGATCCAGCCGCACGAGGTCTACAACCTCGCGGCCCAGTCCTTCGTGCCGGCGTCGTGGCAGGAGCCGCTGCTGACGGCGCAGACGACGGCCCTCGGCGTCACGAACCTCCTCGAGGCGATCCGCATCGTCGACCGCTCCATTCGCTTTTACCAGGCGTCCTCGAGCGAGATGTTCGGGAAGGTCCGGGAGTCGCCCCAGACGGAGAAGACTCCGTTCTACCCCCGATCGCCCTACGGCGTGGCGAAGCTTTACGGCCACTGGATCACGGTGAACTACCGCGAGTCCTACGGGATCCACGCCTCCTCGGGGATCCTCTTCAACCACGAGTCGCCGCGCCGGGGCCTCGAGTTCGTGACCCGCAAGGTCGCCCGCGCCGCGGCGAGGATCGCCCTCGGCCTCGAGGAGACGCTGCGCCTCGGGAACCTCGAGGCGCGGCGCGACTGGGGCTTCGCCGGGGACTACGTCGATGCCATGTGGCGCATGCTCCAGGAGGACGAGCCGTCGGACTTCGTCATCGCGACGGGCGTGGCCCACTCCGTCCGCGACCTCGTCGACGTCGCGTTCCGGCACGTGGGCATCGAGTGGGAGCCGCACCTCGTGCTGGACCCGGCGCTCAAGCGGCCCGCGGAGGTCGACCACCTCGTGGGGGACGCCTCGCGCGCTCGCGACGTCCTCGGCTGGGAGCCGACGGTCGACTTCGAGAGCCTCGTCAAGATGATGGTCGACCACGACCTCGGGGCGCTCCAGGGAGGCGCCGAGGCCGCCGTCCCGGCGGGCGCCGGGGCGGGCCGGCTGGCGGCCGCCTCGCGCGAGGGCCGCGGGATCTTGTCCTGACGGTCGCGAGGCTCCTTCGCTTTCACTTCCCAGGGAACCACCCCCGCAAGAACTCCGCCATCGTCCCCTCGTAGCTCGCCTCGGCGAGGAACTCGGTGCCCTGCTGGTTCCCCCAGGAGTAGGTGATGACGAGCCTGCCGTTCCACTCGCAGAAGTCGATGTCGGAGTTGTTGATGTTTCTCGCGGCGGCGATCTTCTTCCGCTCGAGCTCGCCCAGGCGAGGGTTCGCGATGAGCTTGTCCTCGGCCGAGGCGCGCAGCACGGGATTCAAGGGGCTCGGCTCCCAGCGGACCAGGTCCCTGGAGCGCACGACCCGCATCTCGTAGCCCTCGTGGGCCTCGAGGTAGAAATCGTAGTACCAGATGTCGAGGAACCGCAGGCAGTGGGGCGCCGTGTAGCGGTCCTTCGAGTAGTTGCACTCGGGCGGCGTGAGGTCCCAGCGGCGGAGGTCGGGCGACCTCGCGAAGCGCGCCGTGAAGGCCGCGCCGGCCTCCTCGGCGGGCGCGTCGATCTCGAACATGAGGACGTGGTCCGCGCCGGCCTTCCAGACCGAGGTGTTGAAGATCCCGTACCCCGGCCTCGTGACCGCCGGCCAGGTCTCCCATGCCTTCAGGTCCTTCGACGCGAAGACGTGCACCTCGCGCCGCTCCCGCGTGCCGGTCACGTAGGCCGTGTCCCCCTCCACGAAGGCGCTCCCGAACTCGAACCCCTCGGCGAAGGCGGGCGTCGCCTCGCCCGTGGCCCGGTCGACGAAGCGGAAGTGGTTCTTCCTGGATGCGTTCCGCCAGTACCCTTCGCGGACCCACTCGAAGCGCCAGCACTGGCCGAGGAACACGATGGGCGTGGTCTCGACGAGGTCGAGGTCGACGGTCCCGTGCTTGACGATCCGGGGCCGCCCGGAGGCGTCGACCGGCGGCCCGGGCGCGCAGAGGTGCTCCAGGTGGCGCGCCAGCTCCTCCTTCGTACCGGCGAAGATGCCCGCGGCGCCGCGCAGCGTGGCGGACTCCCCCGGCTCGAGCCGCTCGGCGACCTGGGGGCGCAAGTGCATGCACGCGTTGCCGCGGAAGGGCGACTGGTGGCGGCCGCGCTTCGCGGCCCAGGCCTGGTAGAAGAAAGTCTTCCCGTCGAGGGACGGGATCGCGCAGGCGAGGCTCGTGTCGCGGGCGCTCAGCTCCGCGTCGTAGGGTCCGGGGAGCGGGCTCGACGCATCGGGCGGTGGACGCATGGCCTGCCACCCGTCCTGCGGGCTCCAGGCCTCCAGTCGCCCCGGCGTCGCCTCGCGGTACCAGTACAGGCCCTGCTGCTCGCGGAGGAGGGGCACGGCTTCCGGGATGAACGACCGGTTGGACCACTCCGTCTTCCACGTCCTCGGCAGCCGGCAGAGGTTCGCGCAGACGTCGGCGCGCACGTCGGCGTATGGCTTCGAGGATGTGTTCTTGATCGTGAGGAGGACCAGCACTTCTCGCGCGCCCGTCTCGATGCGCACGATGCACTCGACGCCCGGGTGGGGGCGCAGGATGCCCTGGACCGCGTCGACGGAACTGACCCAGGAGCCCGGCACGGTGTGGACGCCGCCCGCCGGGGCCATGCCTTCGGCGTGGATCGCCTCGGGAAGGAGGAGGCGGACGGCGGGCGAGGGCGCGCCCGCCGGCGTGACGTCGACGTCGGCCCGGTCGCCGTGGTCGAGATCGACGCTCGCCCTCGGCGCCGCGGCCTCCGGCGCCTGGCCGCCGGCGATAGCGCGCGACGCGCTCAAGGCGAAGGCGATGAGGGCGGCCCAGCCCGCGTCCCGAGCCTCGAAAGGCCATCGTCCCGGGGTGCTCATGGTCCTCATGGTCCTCATGGTCCTCATGGTCCTCGCTCCTCCTCGCCTCGGACCTCCAGCCGCTTCGCTCTACCTACCCTCCCGCCCGGTACGCCGCCTTCCCCGGGATCCTCGTGCGGATGCTCAACAGCCGCTTCCCGCAGGTCACGTAGAGCGTGCGCAGGTCGGGGCCGCCGAACTTGCAGTTCGTGATCGTGTCCTCGGGCGTCTCCACGAAGGCGAGGAGCTTCCCCTCGGGCGAGATCACGTGGATCCCGGGCCGCGTGTCCAGGGTCTCGCTCGTCCCGCGCCGGCGGTGGAGGCCCGCGGCGACGTAGAGGTTGCCCTCGGCGTCGACGGCCATGCCGTCGCCGCTCCGGCCGGGGTAGAAGTCGTGGACCGTGCGCTCCTTCGAGACCGTGCCGTCGGGGGCGAGGTCGTACGCCCGGACCCTGCGCGCGCCGCCCTCGCCGCCGTCGGCGTCGATGAGGTAGAGGGTGCGGTCGTCGGGCGACGTGGCGAGACCGTTCGGCATGTGGACTTGAGGCCACGCGAGGATCCGCGCGACCCGGCCGGGCGCGTCGATCCGGTACACTCCGCTCACGCTGCCCTTCGAAGGGTCGCGGTTCGAGGTGCGCGAGGTGAAGTAGATCCGTCCCCGGCCATCGAGCTCGAGGTCGTTCGGCGAGCCGAGCGGCTTCCCCTCCCACGACTCGGCGAGGACCTCGACCGCGCCCGTGCGGAGGTCGGTGCGCGTCACCCGCCCGCCGCCCTCGCAGGCGATGAGCCTGCCCTCGCGGTCGAAGCGGAGGCCGTTCGCCCCGTTCGAGCGCTCGCGGAGCACCTCGACCTTCTTCGACGCCGGGTCCCAGCGGAGGATCTGCTCTCGGTCGATGTTCGAGAAGCACACGCGGCCTTCGAGGTCCGCGACGGGCCCCTCCAGGAACGCCACCTGCGCCTCCGTGCGGGGCTCGCCGTCCTCGAAGTACGCCGCGTTCGAGACCCCCGCGTAGCGCGCGGCGGAGGCGGCCGGAGCCGGCGCCGCCAGGGCCGGGCGCGGCGCGGCCTCGAGGGCACGGAGCCGCGAGCGGAGGAAGGCCAGGAAGCGGGGGATCGCGGTCCTCGGGTCCTCGCCGGGCCCTCCGTCGGACCGGTTGGGCTCGTACACGAGGTCGACGAAGCCCTGGTAGTGGACGCCGCGCAGGATGTCCAGGACCCTGTCGTAGTCGATCGCCGGCTCCGATCCGTCGGCGCGGGGCTCGTAGAACTTGGCGCGGACGAACCGGGCGATGGGCGCGGTCTCGCGGATCGACTCCATGAAGTCGGCGCCGCGCAGCTCGGGCGGCGCGGGCCCGCTCGCGCCCCGGCAGCCGGCGAACTGCCCCGTGTCGAGGACGAAGGTGAGGTTCGGGTGGCCGACGGCCTGGATGAACCGGAGCGCCTCGGCGCCCGTCCGCACGAGGGCCCCGTGGTTGTGGTTCTGGAGGCCCACGGGCACGCCCGCCTCCGCGGCCTCCTCGCAGAGGGCGCGGGCGGCCCGGACGGCGCTCTCGAACGCGGCGGCGCGCCCCGCCTCGTCGGGCGGAGACCCCGCGAAGATCCTGAGGACCGGCGCGCCGAGGATGACCGCCGCGCGCACGGCCTCGCGCGCCTTGGCCATCTCCCCGGCGAGCTCCTCCTCGGGCCTCGCGAGGTCCGTCGAGACCGCGAGCAGCGACACCGAGAGCCCGTGGTCGAGGTACGCGCGGCGCACGCGCCTCAGGTGGGCGGGCTCGAGGCTCCCGAGGTCCCCGACGTGGAAGCTCGCCCCCTCGACGCCCAGCTCGCGGCTGAGCGCGAGGAAGCGGAAGGCGTCCAGCTCGCCCCGCGCGAAGGGGGCCTTGTAGCTCAGGGAGAAGTTGCTCAGCTTCATGTCATGGCTCCGGTGGGGGCTGGGCAATGTACCCGCTGCGAGGCAGGCGAGTCCATGGGGGGGGTGCATGAGCCGGATCGGGTGGCCGAGCTCCTCGGTCCCTTCGCCTCAGGGCCCTGGACGCATCCGGCTGGACGCGTATGCCTGTCCATGGTAACTTGTATGCATATGATCGGACGCCCGGAAACAGAGGTGTAGGCATGGCCGGCACAGCCAAGCTCAAGAGAAAGTCCTTCTTCATCGACGAGGAGGCTCTCCGAAGGGCCAAGAGGCTGCTCGGAGTCGCGACGGACGCCGAAGTCGTCCGCAGGTCGGTGAATCATTTCGCCGAGATGGAGGCGTTCTGGCGATTCATGGAGAAGACCCGCCGAACCCTAAAGCCAGGCAGCTTCGAGGCCCCGTGAGGTGCGCTGGGCCATCCTCGACACGAACATCTACATAGGCCACTGGGAGCTGGGCCTCCACGAGGACCTCCTGGCCGAGGTTCGGAGGAGGTTCATAGTGCGGTTCTCGGCTGTCGTGCTCTCGGAGCTTCGTCGAGGGGCGAGGACCCGCGAGTTGCATCGCAGAGTGGAGGCCCTCCGGCGTCTTGCGCGAGAGCGCTGGGCGCCCACGGAGGGGGACTGGTGGGAGGCGGGGAGACTCGTCCGCGAGATCGGTGATGAGCAGGGCTGGGAAGGGGGCAAGCGCCGCGACTTCCAGAACGATTGCCTGATCGCCCTGACCGCCCGGCGTCACGGGGCTGCCGTGGTCACCGGCAACCACGGCGACTTCGAGCCGCTCCGCCGCCGGCTGCGGATCGTCGTTCTGGCCCCGTGAAAACGTCGGTGGGCTCCTGGCCTCGCCGCCTCAGGCGCTCGGCTCCTCCTCGCAGTAGAGCTTGTCGGGCGTGGGGTCGGAGCCGGGGATCAGGGTCCC
>JACQVW010000665.1 GCA_016209535.1 Planctomycetota bacterium
GCCGATCGTCTCGGTGCGCCTCTACGCGCTGCGGCGAGTGAAGGACGTGGAGTGGACGCCGCGGCACGTGGTGCGGAGCAGGTACCACATCGAGCTCGTGTATGAGGCACCGGGCAGCCCGGACGGCGCCACGGTGATCGGCAGTGCGGAAGATGCCGCTGGGGACAACCGCTACGCAACGACCCAGTACGCCTTGACCGCGGACGACGCGGCCGGTCGGAGGACGACCAGGATCCTCCCGTATGCTTACGTGCTTTCCATCGAACCCCCCGCCCAGTCCTACGTCCGCGAACGACCCGTCTGGCCCGTGCGCAGCGAGGACGAAGGCTGCTACTGGTGGCAGTACTCGATCCGCATCGACCCGTTTCGCCTGGAGAGCCTCGCCTACCAGATCCGCTTCGCCGGGGAGACGGAGTTCGGGCCCTATCAAGATGTCCCGTACATGCTCCCGGTCGAGGGCCATGCGCTGTACGACCTGGTTTTCCTCAGCCGCCTGCCGTGTGAAGACCGGTGGTCGTTCTGGGAGGGGCACGGCAACGTGCGCGGGATCCGGATCCGCGCCAAAAGCCAGGACGACTGCTCGACGTATGTCGAGCAGGAGATCGAGGTGCGGCTGATCGACCGCACTCCCGAGCCCGAACCCGAGCCCGATCCGGAGCCGCCGCCCTCGACGCCTTCCGGCCCTCGCCCCGACCTCGTGGCGCGCCTGAGGGCAGCGGACGTCGCCTCCACCTCGGTGCGCGCCCGGGTCGTGAACGAAGGCTCGGCGACGGTGGGGAGCCCCTTCAAGGTCCGCGTGACGGGCAGCATACCCTTCAACCACACGATCGACGTCGGCGTCCCCATCGCGCCCGGCATGGCCTGGGTGGACAGCGAGTACCGCCCGGTGGCGGCCTCCGCCGAGGTCTTCCCGCGCGGCTTCACCGTGGACGCTGACTTCCTCGACCAGATCGACGAGGGCAGGAACGAGCTGAACAACGGGCAGACCTGCACGCTCTTCTTCACGTTCGGCGACTGGGCGTGCATGCCGGCCCTGGAATGAGAGTCATCACCGAGATCGGAGGCAACCCGTATGCGTAGCTACAACCTGTCGGCCAGGTCCATCCGCGGGCTGGTTTGTGGGATCCTGAGCTTCCTCGCGCTTAGAGCGACGGTTCAAGCCCAGGCCAACCCGCAGCTCATCGCCCCCGGGATGTCCCTCGTCCTGAAAGGCTGGAAGCTCTCCCAGGCCTCGAGCTTCTGCCAGCTCGCCGCCTGCCCCAAGTCGCCCCTCGGCGGCGAGCCGGTGAATACTACCGACCGCTGCCTCTCGCTCTTCCTGCCCTTCAGCGACATCCAGCTCCGGCACAAGGCGGACTCGTTCTTCTTCCGCCCCGGCGACTGGTCGCTGCGGCTCGAGGCGCCGAACCTGGCCAACTCCCCCTTCCCGGTCGTGCTCACCCTCTTCCGCGAAGACCAGGTCGAGCAGGGGACCGGAGTCATCGGCGACGAGCCCGGCGAGGGCGTGGGGGTGTGCTTTCTTGTCGAGCCCGAAGTCTGGAGCCTCGCCCAGCAGGTCAGCCTCGACCTCACCATCACGAACCTCACCCAGGGCAGCGCCCGCGAGAGGAGCTACCTCCTCGGCGGGGTCGGCCGCGGCGGCCTGCCGGGCTTCCGGCTCTGCGCCTCGGGAGGCGACCCCGGCATCGACGTGATCGTGCAGCGGGAGGCGACCGGCATCACGCCGGAGCTCTTCGCGGGCGCCACCGGCGAGATTTCGGTGCCGGTGCCCGCGGGGACCGTCGGCCGCGCCACGCTCTACGTGGCTCTCGTCTCGAACTTGCCCGCCGGCTCGACCGGCCTCCAGGCCTGGTGGCTCTCGGCCTCGGTCACGGGCGACCTCAAGGTCGTGGGGGTGACCACCGCCGGGACCGCGGCGGCGGGGGTCGCTCAACAGTTCAGCCGTCCCGCGAAGCCGGAGCTGATCCACCCCGACACCGGCAGGCCGCAGGGCGAAGGGTTCGCGGCCACAGCGTTGCCCGCCCTGGACGAGCCGCCCGCTCCGCTGCCTCGGGTGGGCACGGCCACGGTCCTCGCGGTCACGGTGGAGACCGTGGGGCCGGTCGCTTCGGGCTCGAGCGCCGCGGGGGAGATCATCTGGCGGGACAACATGGTGGGAGTCGACCCGGCGACCGGCGCGATGAACGTTCCCTTGCCCACGCACTTCACCGTCAACGGCTGGACCTACTACCCCTGCACCTGCCGCGGCGCGAAGGTCGTCTTCCACTCCCAGGCCGGCGAGCTCACGGTGGCCCCCGGCGAGGACCTCCGCATCGCTCGCGTCCTGGCGTCCGAGGTCGAGCCGCTCTGCCAGCTCATCCAGTGCCCGGCCCCCCGCCTCGGCGAGGAGGACCCCAACGCCACGCCCGAGCCGGGGTTCTCGTTCTTCGTCTCGTTCTCGCAGGCGCAGCAGCTCACCCACAAGCTGGGCGTCCCCTTCTTCCGTGAGGGCGACTGGGAGCTCCTGCTCCGGCTGCTCCGGGACCCCATCTTCCCGAAGCCCGACTTCCCGGCCCTCCTCGAGGACTTCCGCGAGGAGCACATCGACCACGGGCAGAACGGGATCCTGGGCGACCAGGCCGGCGAGGGCGTGAACCTCTTCTTCCCGGTCCCGCCGCGGATCTGGGAGACGGCCCAGAAGCTCGAGCTCGAGCTCGTCCTCTCGAACCGGACGGCCGGCACGCCGCGGGAAAGGACCTACCTCGTCCGCGGCCCGGGCCGCGGCGGGCTGCCGCCGATCCGGCTCTGCGAGCGGAGGGTGGGGACGGGCTCGGGGTTCGCGCTCAGGAGCTTTCCGGTCCTGACCCAGCTCGAGCACCCACCCTGGTTCCCGGAGCTTGCCTCCGGCGACCTCGATGCCGATGGCGACCTGGACTTGCTGGGAAGGCTCTACTTGTTCGGGGGCGCTCACGAGCTCGTCTCGCTCGTCTCCTCCGGCGGCGGACGTTTCACCGTGTCCCGCCAGGTCGAGACGTGTGGGGACTGCTACTATGCGTTCGCGGGAGGGGATCTCGACGGGGATGCCGACCTGGACCTGGCCTTGGGGCGCACGGTCGAGGACCCCAGCTCTCTTCCGGTGGGCGACCTGGTCCTCCACATGAACCGAGGGGGGGGAGCCTTCGGCGCCGCCACCTTCATTCCCATGCCGCCCCCGTTCGTCCCCGGCGACATCGCGCTCGCCGACCTGAACGGCGACGGCAACACCGATGTCGCGGCCTCGAATCAGTACAGTATCTACGGCAACGAGCTCGCGGTCCTCCTCGGCGACGGGCGCGGCGGCTTCGCGCCGCCTCGAATCACGGCCCTCGACCAGCCCACCGAGACCAGTTTCCTCACTTCCATCGCCGCGACAGACCTCGACGGCGATGGCGACCTCGACCTTGCCGGGCTCAACCCGCACGAGCCGGCGCAGAGCGTGGCGATCCTCCTCGGCGACGGTCGTGGCGGCCTCGCCGCCGCGCGGTTCGCGGACAGCACGATCGCCCACGTGGATCGAGTCAGCCCGGGCGAAGACCTCCTCGCCCAGGACCTCGATGGCGACGGGGACACCGACCTCGCGCTCGGGCTCCGCGGCCACATGTCGGTCCTCCTCAACCGGGGCGACGCCAGCTTTGCCGCTCCGGTCGTGTATCCCGCCAGGCGCTGGGTGAGCCACATGGCGGCGGCGGACCTGGATGGCGACGGCGATCCGGAGCTCGCCGCCTCTTGCTCGGTGGACAATACCGTTGTCGTGCTCCGGAACGACGGGCGAGGGACGTTCGTGCCCGGCGGCGCCCTCGGAGTCGGTGAGCTCCCCTGGGGCCTCGCCGCGGGCGATCTCGACGGCGACCGCGACGTGGACCTCGCCACCGCGGACGGAGAGTCGTTTACGGTCAGCATCCTCGAGAACCTCAGGCTCGGCGCCTCGCGAGAGGGCGACCCGAGGCTCGACGTCATCGTCCAGGCGGCGCCGGCGGGCCCGGGAGGGCTCTCGCCCGCGCTCTACGACGGCGAGACCGGCGAGCTCACGGTGCTGGTGCGGGGCGGAGAGGTCGGCACGGCGACCTTCTACGTCGCGCTCGTCTCGGGGCTCCCGGCCGATGGCCCCGGGATCCAGGCCTGGTCCCTCCTCGCCTCGATCGAGGGCGACCTCGAGGTCTCGAGCGTCACCACGAGGGGCACGGCCGCGGCCGCGGCGGACATCCAGATCGCCACGCCCGCCGAGCTCCTCGATCCGCTCACCGGCGCCGCATTGGGGGGCGGCTTCGCTTCCCTCGCTTACCTGGACCTCGACGGCGCCGCGGCGCTGCCGCCCGCCGGCACGGCGACCGTCCTCAAGGTCACGGTGCGGACGCGGGACGCGCTCCTTGCGGGCCAGGAGGTCCGCGGCCGGATCGCTTGGCACGACGCCGCCGAGCTGCGCTATCCCGACGGCACGACGAGCGGCGAGCCGAAGGAGAACTGGGCGCAGGTCCTCACGCGCATCCACTTCTTCTGCGAGTGCCGCGGGCTGCGGCTCGTCTTCCGCTCGCCGGGCATCATCGACACCACCGTGGGCCCCGGGCAGATCCTGGAGGTGCCGGAGATCACGCCGGGCGCCTTGCCCCCGACCTGCGAGACCATCGACTGCCCGCCGCCCCTCCTGGGTGGCGTGCCGTTGCCGCTCGAGGAGCGCGGCATCTCGCTCTTCCTGCCATTCCCTCCACCGGTGCTTTACGATTCCTGGCGCGTCCGCCTCTTCCGCCCCGGCGATTGGCTGCTCGAGCTCCTCGACCCCGCCGACCCCAAGCGCCCGCCGCTCGTCCTCGCGGACTTCCGCGAGGAGCACGTCGAGCTCGGGAGCTCGGTCCTCGGCGACCAGCCGGGCGAGGGCGTGAACCTCTTCTTTCCGTTCGATCCGGACCTCTGGGCCGAGGTCGCGCAGCGGACGTGGACCGTGAGGGTCCACAACCGCATGGGCGGAGACCCAAGCGAGCTCCCGTACCGGATCGGGCGCCTGGGGAGCGGCGGCCTGCCCGCGTTCCGGCTCTGCCCGACCGAGGACGCCGACTCGCGGGTCGACGTGATCGTGCAGGACCGCTTCGCCGGCTCGAGCCCGGAGCTCTTCGCCGGCGCCGCGAGCGAGGTCTCCTTCCTCGCGAGCGGAGGCTCGAGCGGCGCCGGGACGTTCCACTTCGGGATCGTCTCCGACTTCCCCGAGCCCGTCCCGGGCCTGCAGGGCTGGTCGCTCGCCGCCTCGGTGAGCGGCGACCTGCGGGTCGCGGGCGGGCGCACCGTGGGCGCGGCGGGGGTCGCGAGGAGCCTCGGCTTCGAGGTCTTCCAGATCGTCGACCCGGCGGTGATCCACCCCGACACCGGGCTGCCGCAGGGGGAGGGGTTCATCCAGGCGATCGTCCTCGCCTTCCGCGTGCCCCTCACGCTCCCTCCGGTGGGCACGGAGACCGTGGGCGAGGTCACCGTGGAGACGTCGCGGCCGGTGCCGGCCGGCGAGGTGGTCTCCGGGCGGGTCGACTGGCGCGACGGCATGCGCGGCCGCGGCCAGCCGGTCCGGAGCGCCATGACCGTGCTCGGCTCGACCATCTACCCCTGCACTTGCCGCGGCGCGGATATCCATTTCCGCGCGCCCGCGGACTGCGACCTCCGCTGCGAGCCGGTCGCGCGGCACTACGGCGCGCCGAGCCCCTCGGTAGACGAGGCCGTGCTCGGGCCCGTCCGCATCACCGAGGCCACGAACGCCGTGGGCCAGCCGGTCCCCTTCGGGCTCGAGGACTGTGACGGGGACGGCGACATCGACCTCGCCATCCGCAGCTCCTCCGCCGAGGCCATCGAGCCGGCCACGGTGCACCTCGACGCGGCATGCCCTGCGGGGCAGCCGCCCGGCCTCGTGAGGCTTCGGCTCATCACCGACAACGCGGTCATCACCGCCTACGACGGCTCGGGCCGCGCCGTGGGGAGCGCCGCGGCGACGCGCCCCTACCGCGAGCAACTCCTCGTCTTGGAAGCGCCTGAGGGGATCGCGCGGGTGGAGATCCGCGCCGAGCAGAGCTGCCTCGTGGAAGTCTGCTGGTGCTGCGGGTCCGAGCTGCCCCCGGGAGGCTTCCGGCGCGGCGACTCCAACGGCGACGCCAAGGTCGACCTGAGCGACGCGGTCAACACCCTCGGCTTCCTCTTCCTCGGCTTCGCGGCGCCGTCCTGTCCCGATGCCGCGGACGCGAACGACGACGGCAGCGTCGACCTCTCCGACCCCGTGAGCACGCTCAACTTCCTCTTCCTCGGCGGCGCCGAGCCGCCGGCGCCCGGGCCCTTCGCTTGCGGGGCCGATCCGACGCCGGGCCAGCTCGGCGCCTGCGGCGCCGCGGCGTGCCCGTGAACTCCTCGGCGGTGACCCACCGGGTCGAACGCCCGTGAGACCGGGCGTGAGCGGGGCAAGCTGACACCCGGCCGGCGCTTCCTGAACGGGTGCGATCCGCACCGGCTGATATCGGGCTTTTCCCGGAAAGGAGCAACCATGCCTGTCTTCCGATCCCTTCTCGCATCGTCCCTCGTCCTCGTGCTCGCGGGCGCAGAGAGCTTCGGCCAGCCTGCGCCGACCTGCAAGGAGCCCATCGTCCTGGGGGGTGAGCCGCCCATCGTCCGCCGGCAGTCGGCCGCAAACTTGGCGAATCACATCCAGTCCTCTCCTTGCCTGCCCTTCCCGCACCCCGGGGGCGAGCTTTACTTCTCGTGGAAGCCGCCCCGCCCGGGGAACTACCTCATCGCCGTCCGTCCCATCGCCGGCGAGGCCAACGTGACCCTCGCTCTCTGGCGGGGCTGCCCAGGCGCGAACGGCTCCTGCCTCGCGGGCGCCGATGCCGCCGGCCCGGGAGAGCCGGAGGCGATGCAAGTCCGGGGGGCTGACGGCGGCCCGAACCTGCCCGTGTACACCATCATCGTCGACTCGAGCGTCCTCGGCGCGCCGCTCGACGAGGTCGAGGTCCGCATCGAGGAGCTCGCGACCCCCGACGTCGAGGTCGCGGACGCGCGCGCCCCGCACCCGCAGGCGTTCCAGCTCGCGCTCCAGAGCTTCCAGTCGGTGTGGGAGGCGGACCAGCAGCGCCTGCGGGTCCTGGGCGTCGCCTCGCGCCAGGCGCTCGACGCGCTGGCGGTCCAGGGCGTCGGCGTGCGGAGCGTCCCCGTCGACCGGAGCCCCGTCCAGGCGACCCCGGTACCGGAGCCGCCGAACCTGCGCTTCGACCGCTTCCGCTACGACCTCGCGGGACTCTCCAAGGCGCACCTCTACCTCGACGTCGAGGGCGGCGAGCTGCCGAACCCGCCCGCGGTCCATGTCGCCGGCGAATCCGACGATGTCGAGGCCGTGAAGCTCGTCTGGGAC
>JACQVW010000058.1 GCA_016209535.1 Planctomycetota bacterium
ACGTGCTCATGCGCTCCCTGGGCTATGAGCCGACGCACCCCGAGCTCACGCCGCGCCGGAAGCTCCTTTACCTCCTGCGCCTGGCGCCGCTGGTCGAGAAGAACTACAACCTGATCGAGCTCGGGCCGAAAGAGACGGGCAAGTCCTACGTCTACCGTGAGGTCTCGCCGTATGTGAACTTGCTCTCGGGCGGGCAGGGCGGCATCCCGGACCTGTTCGGGTGGAAGAACCGCAAAGACAAGCCGGGCCTGGTCCTCAAGTATGTCGTGGTGGCCTTCGACGAGGTGGCCGGCTCGAACTTCAAGAGCGAGAGCGACAAGCAGATGTACAAGGGGTACATGGAGCAGGGGTCGTTCTCGCGGGGCGATGACAAGGGCACACTCTCGGCCGATGCCGGGATCGTCTTCAACGGCAACCTGGACGGCGACGTGGAGACGACGGCGCGGATCTCTCACCTCTTCACCGCTCTGCCGGAGACCCTTCGTAACGACACCGCGTTTCACGACCGCTGGCACGCGTACCTGCCCGGCTGGGAGCTGCCCAAGATGCAGCCGGACTTCTTCACCTCCCACATGGGGTTCATCGCCGACTACCTGGCCGAGATCTTCCACACGGAGCTTCGGCGCCGGAACTACACGGACGTCCACGACCGCCGCTTCCGGCTGGGGAGCCACCTGTCCGAGCGAGACCGGAAAGCCGTCGTCAAGACCACCTCGGGCCTCATCAAGCTGGTCCATCCCGACGGGGTTTGCTCCCCGGCGGAGATCGAGGAGTACCTGCGGCTCGCGCTCGAGGTCCGCCGGCGAGTCAAGGAGCAGCTCAAACGGATGGGAGGGATCGAGTTCTCGCGGGTGAACCTGTCCTACATCGACAAAGAGTCCGGCGAGGAGCGGCCCGTGACCTGCAAGGAGCTCGGCTCGGCGCAGATCATCCCGGATGAGCCGATGGCTCCAGGAGACATCTTCACCGTCGGCTACGACCCGGGGGAGGCGAGGTATGCTCTCTACCGCATCCAGGTCACTGCCGTTCCCGGCGGGCACCGCTTCAACGTGGTCGGGGTCGGAGGCAGAGGGATACGTGAGAGCGCGCGGATGGCGTACGACTACCTGAAGGCGAACGCGAAGAAGCTCGTCGTCGACAGGGACGTCGCGTCGTACGACTTCAACGTGCAGGTCATGAGCCCGATGCAGGGGAAGGATGCCGGGGATCTGGGCATCGCCTTCTACCTTGGCTTGGTCTCGGCGATGCTCACCAGGGCGCTGGCTCCAAGCTTGGTTGTCCTCGGCCAGATGAGCTTGCACGGGGTGCTCAGCCGGGTCTAGGGCCTTGGCGACAAGCTGCGGATCGCGTTGGATGCGGGGGCGAAGCGGGTGATGATCCCGACCGAGAGCCGTCGCGATTTCGCCGAGCTTCCGGTGGAGGTCATCGACAGGCTGCAGATCGACTTCTTCAGTGACCCGGTGCAGGCGGCCATGAAGGCGCTGGCGGATGGGTAGGCGCCTCCCTGCCGCCCGTCGCCGCTCGAGGCACATGGACTTTCGCGCACCGCCCCACTAAGCTCCCCCCTCGATGAAGCGGCGTCGAGCGATCCGCCCCGTGAGCTACGGGGCGCCCTTCCTGCGCGAGGTGGAGCTGCTCCCCGAGCGCGCCGACCCGGACCGGCACCCGTTCAACATCCGGGCCTTCCGGCGCGGGATCCACCTGAGCTTCCGCACCACCGTCACCTTCTTCGTCGGCGAGAACGGCAGCGGGAAGTCGACCCTGCTCGAGGCGATTGCCACGAGCTGCGGCTTCGGCCTCACCGGCGGGAACCGCGACCACTCCTTCCACGTCGAGGACCCGCGCACCGAGCTCGGGCAGGCGTTACGCCTCTCGTGGCTCCCCAAGGTGACCGAGGGGTTCTTCATGCGGGCCGAGAGCTTCTTCAACTTCGCCACGTACCTCGACCAGGTCTCGACCCTGCGCGCCTACGGCGGCGTGTCGCTCCACGCGCAGTCCCACGGCGAGGCGTTCATGGCGCTCTTCGTCCACCGCTTCGAGCAGGGCGTCTACATCCTCGACGAGCCCGAGGCGGCCCTGTCCCCCTCGCGCCAGCTCGCGTTCCTGAAGGTCATCCACGACCTCGAGAAGCCGCGGCAGGCGCAGTTCCTCATCTCGACGCACTCGCCGATCCTCCTCGCCTACCCGGGAGCCACGCTCTTGAGCCTCGACGGCGACGCGATCCAGGAGGTCAAGTATGAGGACACCGAGCACTACAGAATCACGCGCGACTTCCTCCAGTGCCCGGAACGCTACCTGAAGCACCTGCTGAACGACCCGCCCGAGGGGGGCGAGGAGCCCGGCGCGCGGCGCGAGCCGGAGGCGCCGCAGTAGGTGCCCGAGGCGCGGACGTCCCTCCCGCTCAACCCTCGAGCGTCCACGGCGCCCGCATCGGGCGCGAGCGGAGGCCATCGGCCTCGGCGTCGCCTTCGAAGGCCTCCTTCGCCGGGTCCCAGCGGAGCTTCCTCCCGAGGCGCATGGCGATGTTGCCGAGGTGGCAGAGCGTGGAGCAGCGGTGCCCGACCTCGGAGGGGAAGTACGGCTCCTTCCGCGACCGGACGCAGTCCAGGAAGTCCCGGTGCTCGCCCGCGGGGTTCGTGTAGAGCTTCAGGTCGCGCTCCCCGGGCTTCCAGGCGAGGACCTCCTTCGAGCTCGCCTCGAGGGGTGCCGCGAAGCTCGGGTTCCCCACCCAGCCCTTCTCGCCCTCGAAGCGCAGCCCCGTCCCGCCCGACCTCACGTGCACCTCGACGCCGCTCGAGTACCGGTACGTGACATCGTAGTCGATGAACGTGTCGTAGGTGCTCCCCGCGTTCACCGTCCCCTTGCCCTCGACCTCCACCGGCCCCGTGCGCTCCACATCGAGGGCCCACTGGACCGTGTCGAGCTGGTGCATGCCCCAGTCCGTGAGCTTCCCGCCGGAGTAGTCCCGGCAGTTGCGCCAGTGCTGCCGCTCGGTGCGGCTCGGCGTGTAGGGCGCCTCGCGGGCCGGCCCGAGCCAGAGGTCGTAGTCGAGGCCCTCGGGCACCGGCGCGGGCGCCTCGTTGGGATAGCGCTCGCCGGCGGGGAGCTGGACCCGCACCGTCGCGACCTTGCCGATGAGGCCGTTCCGCACGACCTGCGCCATCGCGTGGTAGCAGGGCAGGCTCCGGTCCTCGGTGGAGGTCTGGTAGACCGCCTTGTGCCGCTTCACCGCCTCGCAGAGGACGCGGCCCTCGCGGATCGTGAGCGTGGGCTTCTCGCAGATCACGTCCTTCCCGGCCCGTACCGCGAGCACCGACATGAGGACGTGCCAGTGGTCGGGGGTCGAGATCATCACCGCGTCGATGTCCTTCCGGTCGATGATCCGCCGGAAGTCCGTGTACGCGCCGCAGCCGCCCTTGGAGTACTTCGTCTCGACGATGGAGCGCGCCGTGTCGCGGCGGCTCGCGAAGACGTCGCACACGGCGGCCACCTCGGCGTCGGGCTGGGCGAGGAGCATGCTCAGGTTCCGGTTGACGCCGTGCTCGCCCATGCCGATCAACCCGAGGACGACCTTGTGGCTCGGCGCGTTCTCGCCGAGGAGCCCCCGCGGGGCGATCGCGGGGAGGGCGATGGCCCCCGCGGCGGCCGAGGCGGCCCGGAGAAAGCGGCGGCGGGAGAGGCGGGTCGCGGTCCGGCGTGGCGTGGTTCTCATGGCGTCCTCTCGGAGGGTCGGTTCAGGGCGGTGAGGAGATGCGAGGCGGGGCGCGCCCGCGGAACACCGCCCGCGGAGCACCCCGGCGCAGGGTACCCCGGACACGCTGGCCCGTCGAGGCCGAGGGTTCCGTGACTTCCGTCCCGGCGCCCTTGCAGCCGTTCGAGGCCGACTCCGATTCGCCTTGCTCCTAGCCAACGGCACCGGTAGATTCGCCCCTCAGGTGTCATGAGGATGTCGCCAGCCTTGCCGCAACCTTCCTCGAGGAAGGAGAGACCGGCGTGGATAGGGATCCTGGGGCCCTTGCGGCAGCCCGTATTCCTCGCCTGCGTCTGCGCAGCGTGGGCGCTCCTCCATGCGTGCGCAGCTCCGAGCTGGGAGGACACCCTGGCGGCCGTGCGTGCGGCCGTCCCTCGCGTGAGACCGGAGGCGGCCTACCTGGCCGAGCTGGCGGAGAAGGCAGGCGGCGCGCCCGTCCCCGAGGACGCGAAGTGGGAGATCTGCCTCGTGCGCGGCAGGAGGGCGGGGAGCACCGTCTCCTATCGACGGGTCATCGCTGAGCACGTCGTCACCCTGCAGGCTGGGGCGGTATACTTCGGCTTCCTCGGCACACCCATCCGCCTGGCGACGGTCGCCCGCCACGTCGAAACCGCGGACGGGAGGTTGCTCGGGTTCGCCACATGGGACGACTCCCTCTACCGCGGCAAGCTCCATCTCGTCTCGACGACCGGCGAGAGGCGCGACGACGGCAAGCTCCTCATGACGCGCGAGGAGAACGGGACGACGAGGAACTGGACCCTGGACTTCCCCGACGGCGCGCTGGGACCCGAGGGGGAGCAGCGGTTGAGGAGGGTGAAGGGCCTCGCGCAGGGCACTTCGTATGCGTACCAGCTCTGGGACGCGTTCAGCCTTCAGGCGAAACGCATACAGGTCGAGGTGGGTCCGAGCGAGACGGCAGACCTCTTCGGACGAGAGGCGGCGCTCACGCGTCTCTCCGTCGTGAAGGAGGATGAAGGCGCGGAGAAGCGGATGACGGAGCTCGTGGGCGGCGACCTCGAGACCAGGAAGAGCCTCTTCTCGCTCTTCGGCATGGAGGTCGAGACCGTGGGCTGCGAGAAGGGGCTCGCCATGGCCGAGCCGGAGGTCCCGGAGCTCGTGCGGAAGCTGGACCTCGAGATCCCTGAGCAGTGCGCCGGAGCCCTTGAGGAAGGCCGGCGCGGCGCGCAGGGCATCGAGTATGAGCTCGAGGCAGTGGACCGGTGGCTCGAGCTTCCACGCATCCCAGAGACGCAACACCAGAAGGTCCAGAGGGTCGCGGACGATCGGGTGCTCGTGACCGTCCGCAGCATCCCCTGGCCGGTGGAGGCGCCATTGCCTTATCGCGGCGATGATCCAGCAGCTCTGAAGTTCCTCCTTCCCACACCTCACGTCCAGAGCGACCACGAGCTTCTGCTTGGCCTGGCGCGGGAAGCTGTGGGCGAGGCACGGGACGCTGTGGATGCCGTCTTTCGCATCGAGACGTTCGTCGTAAGGCACCTTGCCGTCGCCGACATGCGGACCAGGATCCCCGCCGTTCAGGTCGCCCGCGAGCTCCGCGGCGACTGCTCCGAGTATGCCAGCCTCGCGGCCGGGTTGTGCCGGGCCGCGGGGATCCCGGCGCGGATCATCTTTGGCTTGAAGCGCTCGAGCGACGGGGACGCGCTGAGGCCGCACGAGTGGGTCGAGTGCCATCTCGGCGGATCATGGATCGGTCTCGACACGACGGGCGGCTTCGACGGGACCCACATCGCGCTCCAGGTGCTCGAGCGCGACGAGATCGAGGGCGTCGACTGGGCCCTCTGGCTGAGCACGTTCCGCATCCTCGACATCCGAGCCGTGCGGTGAGGCTGACGGGAGAGCGATGCACGAGCTCCACGGACCTCCTTGACTTGCCCGCGCGGAGGCGGGAAAGTGCCCGAGGAGCTTCCCATGCCCGCGCACCTCGCACGCAGCGTCACCTCCCGGCTCGCCCCGCTCGCGCGCCCCCCCGCGGCCCTGCTCGCCGTCCTGGCCGGGGCGCTCCTCGCCCTGGCGGCGGGCGGGCGGCCCGCGACCTCGAAGCTCGCGATCGAGCTCACCGATGCCGAGACGGGCGCCGTCCTCCCGGGCCTCGTGCGCGCCCGCGACGCCTCGGGGAAGCCCCTGCGCCTCGAGCCCCTCCTCTGCCGCGGGAAGGGTCTCGACGCGGCTGCCGCGATCAGCCAGTGGTGGGTCGTCCCGGGCCGCTCCACGGTGGAGGTCCCTGCGGGGAAGGTCACGGTGGAGGCCATCGCGGGCCTCGAGCGCGAGCTCGCGCGCCTTGAGCTCGACCTCACGGGCCGCGAGGCGGCGGAGGCGCGCCTCGCCCTCGTGCGCTTCCGCGACCCCGCCGCGAAGGGGCTGCGCTCGGCCAACACCCACCTCCACCTCTCGAGCCTCTCGCGGGAGGAGGCCTGGCGGTACCTCCGGGAGATCCCGAAGGCCGACGGGCTCGACATCGTCTTCCTCTCCTACCTCGAGCGGGCGGGGGACGACGTGGGCTACGTCTCGAACGGCTTCTCCGCCGCCGACCTCGCGGAGCTTTCGAAGTCCGGCGTCCTCTTCGGGAACGGCGAGGAGCACCGCCACAACTTCGGGCCCCAGGGCGAAGGGTACGGGCACGTCATGCTCCTCGACATCTTGAAGCTCGTCCAGCCCGTGAGCATCGGGCCGGGCATCGCGAAGCGGGGGACCGACGCGCCGCCGCTCCAGAAGGGCATCGACGAGGCCCGCAGGGACGGGGCGACGACCCTCTGGTGCCACAACGACTGGGGCTTCGAGGACGTGCCCAACTGGCTCTCGGGCAGGCTCGACGCGCAGAACATCTTCGACGGCGGCGAGCACGGGAGCTACCGCGAGAGCTTCTACCGCCTGCTCGACGTCGGGCTGCGAGTCCCCTTCTCGACCGGCACCGACTGGTTCCAGTACGACTTCTCGAGGGTCTACGCCCCGGTCGCGGGGCCGCTGACCACGAAGGCGTGGCTGCGCTCCCTCGCGGCGGGGAGGTCCTTCATCACGAACGGCCCGCTCCTCGAGCTCGAGGTCGGTGGGCGCGGCGTGGGCTCGACGGTCCGCCTCGAGCGCCCCGGCAAGATCCACGTGGTCGCCAGGGCCGCGGGCCGCACCGACTTCGAGCGGATCGAGCTCGTGCGGAGCGGCAAGGTCGTCGAGACCGCCGCGAGCCGGCGCGCGGGGGGGCACTTCGAGGCCGAGCTGCGGGTCGACCTCGAGGCCCGCGAGCCGTGCTGGCTCGCGCTGCGCACGCCGCCGCCGCCCGTTCCGGGCGACCCCGAGCTGCAAGCTGCGGTCCCCGCGAACGAGCTCGGAAAGCCCCTTTTCGCCCACACGAGCCCGGTCTACGTCGAGGTGGCCGGGAAGGGCGTCTTCGACCGCGCCGTCGCCGAGAGCCTCCTCCAGGAGATGGAGTCGAACGTGAAGCTCATCGAGGAGAAGGCCGTCTTCGCCGGCGATCACGAGAGGGAGCACGTCCTCGCCGTGCACCGCACGGCCATGGAGGTCCTCCGGCGAAGGCTGCGGGAGGAGTGAGGGCACCCCCCTTGTGGGCCGCGGGGCTGCGGTTTTCGCCGTTGTACGCCCTGGCAAGGCGGCATACCATGAGGGGCACAGGTCCCCGACGAGGGGAGGGCGATCGACATGGAGGCTCAAGCACGGCGCGGCGCGCCGGTCCGTGCGGCCGCTGGCTCGAGGACCGCGAGTCCCTGGATCTCGCGGGGCCTCGGTCTGGCCTCGAGCCTCGTGCCGCTCGCCCTCTCGGGCTGCTACGCCGGCGCGGCCGGGGCGGTCCTTGGCATCTTGAGCCTCACCTCCGGCCAGGGCAGCTCCGCGAGGGACGTCCCGCGCATCGTCAGCCTCGCGGTGGTCGAGGACCCGCCCGGGGCGGGCCGAGCCACCGACCTCGGCCGCGTGGGCATCGCCTTCAAGCTCGTCGAGCGGACGGGGCAGCCGGCGGCGGTGGCCCTCGAGGTGGCCGAGGCGCCGGCCGATGGCGCTGGGCCGGCCTTCCGGCCCGCGACCGTGACGGGCAAGGCGCGCGACCTCCCCACCTCGGGGGAGGGGAGGACGCATAGCCTCGTCTGGGACGCACGGGCCGACGGCTTCGCGGGCCATGTCCCGCGGGTCAAGGTCCGGCTCCTGGCGCGGGACGGCGACGGGGCCTCGGCCGAGGAGGTGGAGGCGTCCCTGGGCAACACGGCCCCCGCCGTCACGGGCGTCGACGTGCTGTTTCCCCTGGGGGAGAGCGCCGCGAGCCAGAACATCGTCCTGCGCTTCGGGCTCGAGTACCCCGGGGGCGGCGATCCCTCCTCGATCGAGCTCTTCTACCGGACGGAGGGGATGGACGCTTTCGAGCGCGTCCCCGAGGACGAGATCATCGGCGGTCAGGTCACGAACCTCCTCCCCAGCCCTCCCGGCCGGCCGCACAACTTGACGTGGGACTCCATCGCGACCTTCCGCGCCGCCGATCCTCAAGGCCGCGGCCGGAGGGACCTCGAGCGCGTCTTCGTCGCCCTGCGGCCCGACGACGGCCTGCCGGGGGGCGCGGGGAAGCTCGTCGAGCTCGGGCCCTTCTGCGTCCACAACAGCACGCTCCCGGTCGTGAGCCTCGTCCCGCCCTCCGAGGTCTCCGACGGCGACGGGCCGGTCCTCGTCCGCTTCGCGCTCTCCGACGAGGAGGAGGACCCGGCCGACGTGGTCCTCCAGTGGTCGCTCGACGGCCGGGACTTCCCCGCCGTCGACGACCTGCGCGAGGAGGCCCGGCGGCGCGCGGTCCTCTCCGACCCCGACGAGCGCGCTCCGAGGCGCATCCTCACGCCGCGCCCGAGGACCGTCACCGAGGCCCGCTGCCGCGCCGCCCCAGCTTAGAGCCTGTTTCAGTAGGCTCTTATCCTTTCGTCCCGCCGCGAGCGGCCCCTGCCGTCAAGGCCTCCCACGGATTGAACGCGCACGCGTCACGGAGCGTTGCGCCGAGATCCAGGAGAACTTCGTGCGGCTCCTCCACCCGCCACGGGACGACGGGCTGCGGCTCCTCCCGGTTCCAGCCCCAGGCACGCCAGATGCGCTTCCCCGCCGGATGGAACGCCGACCAGGCGAAACGCTCGTACGCGTGGAGCGAAGTGAGGGACGGCGGAAGCCGCCGCTCGCCTCCAAGCAGGGCATCGATCTCGAGGAAGCTGATCCCGGCAGCCAGGCACTCGGCGCGCTTTCGGACGTACTTCTCCAGCTCGATCTGGCCGAATGCACCCTTGTTCGTCGGCGACAACATCTCGCATACGGCGACGACCGTGTTCTCCGGTACTCGCCTCACGACGAGGGAGTACTGGGACACGAGCTCGCAGCTTTCCTCGATCTCGAGCACGGCTGCGCTCACCGTCCTCTCCCGCGGAGCGGCCTGCACCGCGGGGTGCGGCCTGGCGATGGCGACATCCGGCTCGCGAATCGCTGCCGGGGCCTCTCCGACAGGAGTCACCCAGACAGCTTCAGATTCCACGAACACAGCGTAGCTCTCCGGGAGCTGGGCTCGCAGGGGCTCACGCATCGCGAGCAGCCAGTCCTTGTGGAAATGAGCCCAAAGGCCAGCTCGTTCGACCCTTGCCAGGAGATCGTTGCTTCGAGCCGGTAGGTCCGCCAGGTCCGCCATACGCGAGCCATTCTATAGCCAGCCCCCCTGGGCCCGCCAACCCAGAGGCCGGAGGGCTGGAGGGACCCCGCGTCCGGGCCGCCACCCCTTCCCCTCGGGGCCCCGACCGCGTTAGATGGTGGCCTGGGCCGCGCGCCCGCCGCGCATCGGGCCCGGGAGAGCCCTCCATGCCCCGCAAGATCATCAGCGCGAGCCGGCGGAGCGACGTCCCGGCGTTCTACAGCCGCTGGCTCCTCCGGCGGCTCGAGGCGGGGTTCTGCGAGTGGGTCAACCCCTTCGGCGGCCAGCTCCGCCGCGTCTCGCTGCGGCCCGAGGACTGCCTCGCCCTGGTCTTCTGGACGCGGAACCCGGCGCCGCTCCTCCCGGCGCTGCGGGACATCAGGGCGGCGGGCCACTGCGTCGGCTTCCACGTCACCATCACGGGCTATCCGCGGGAGCTCGAGAGCCACGTCCCTCCCCTCGAGGCCTCGATCCGCCGCGCCCGAGAGCTCGCCGGCATCGTCGGGCCCGAGGCGGTCGTGTGGCGCTACGACCCGATCGTCTTGAGCTCGCTCACGCCGGCCGAGGGCCACGTCGAGCGCTTCGGGGCGATCGCCGAGGCCCTCGAGGGGGCGACGCGCAGCGCCTACTTCTCCTTCGTGAGCCTCTACGGGAAGACGCGGAGGAGCTTCGAGCGCGTGGCCCGGGAGCACGGCGTGGCCTTCCGCGAGCCCGAGGGCGCCGAGAAGCGCGAGCTGGCGCTCCGCCTCGCCGAGGTCGCCTCGAGGCGCGGGATGCGCCTCTTCGCCTGCTGCGAGGACGCCCTCGTGGGGGACGGGATCGAGAAGGGCCGCTGCGTCGACATCGACTGGATCCGGCGCCTCCGACCCGACGCCGCCGAGGACCTCGCGAGGCGGCCCACCCGGGAGCAGTGCGGATGCACGGAGTCGGTGGACATCGGCGCCTACGACACGTGCCCCTTCGGCTGCGCCTACTGCTACGCCACGAGGGGCCGCGGGATCGCGCTCCAGCGCCTCCGGGAGCACGACCCGGAGGACACGCTCCTCTGGCGGCCGCCGCAGCTTCGAGCCGGCGCCCTCGTGTCCCAGCCAACCCAGGTCTCCGGAGCACCGTCATGACCAGCACCCTCTCGCCACCGCCGGCGCGCTCGACGCGGAAGGCCCGCGCGAGCTTCCTCCAGGTCGCCGTGATCGTTCCCTCCTTGGTCGCGATCACCCCCGCCGCGGCCGTCGCGGCGGCGGAGGAGCCCATCCCCCTCGACCCAGGGCCGCACCTCTTCATCGACGATCACCTCATCGCCGTCCAGGACAACGTCCGCCGCGTCGTGAGCCGGCCCGAGCGGCTGCCGCAGCCGGTGGTGACGGGGCCCGAGGACAAGTGCTTCCAGCCGTACCTCACGGTCCTCCGCGACCCGGCGACGGGGCGCTTCCGCATCTGGTACGGCATTCCCGAGAGCGCGAGCCAGTCGCACCTGGGGTACCTGGAGTCCGAGGACGGGATCCGGTGGCTGCGCCCGCACCGCGTCCTCGAGGACCCCGCGCCGATCCAGTTCGGGGTCAGCATCATCGACGAGGGGCCGGACTACCCGGACCCGTCGCGGCGCTACAAGTACGGCTGGTACCACGGGGACGGCCTGCGGGTCGCGGCGTCGCCCGACGGGCTCGCGTGGCGGCCGATCTCCCCGCGAGCCGTCCTCCGCCACGACCACGACATCAACAGCATCGCCTGGGACCCGATCCGCGGGCGCTACATCGCGCTGGTCTCCTCGTACACGACGGGCCCGACCTGGTCGGGCCGCCGGCGTATCCCCATGACGAGCGTGAGCGGCGACCTCCTGCGCTGGCGCGAGCCGTGGCGGATCTTCACGCCCGATGGGAAGGACGAGGGCGAGACGCAGTTCTACTGCATGGCGGGCGTCTTGGCCCGCGGCGGGCTCCTCGTCGGGCTCCTGAAGGTGCTCCGCGATGACCTGCCCGCCGACCCGGGCGGCCCCGCCGCCGGGATCGGCTACACGGTCCTCGCCTGGAGCCGCGACGGCGAGCGCTGGGAGCGCGACCGCGAGCCCTTCCTCGAGCGCAATCCGACCCCCGGGACTTGGGACCACGCCATGACGTGGGGCGACGGCCAGCTCCTCGTGGGCGATGAGACCTTCATCTACTACGGCGGCTACGCCCGCGGTCACAAGGTGGAGCGCTTCCGCGAGCGCCAGATCGGGCTCGCGCGCATGCCGCGGGACCGCTACGTGGCGCGGGAGGCGGGCGACGCGCGGGGCCTCCTCCGCACGCGGCTCGTGGCCCTGCGCGGCCAGGCGCTCGCGCTCAACGCGAGCGCCGGCGAGAAGGGCGAGCTGCGGGCGCGCCTCATCGACGGAGCAGGCCAGCCGCTCGCAGGCTTCGACTGGGAGGATGGCCCCGCGCTCCAGGGCGACTCGCTCGCGCACCCGCTGCGCTGGAAGGGGGACCTCGCCGCCCTCGGCGGGAGCCCCGTCCGGCTCGAGCTCGCCCTGCGCGAGGCGAAGGTGTACGGGGTCGAGATCCTCGCGGGGCCGCGCTGAAGACAGCGGCGGCCGGCGGCCCTGCCGCGAGAAGCGGGAGGAGCGCCGAACCCGTGAGACATGGGGGCGGCCGGCGGCTACAGCGCGGCGCGGCGTGACCGACAGCGTGCTCGCCGCGCCGGTGGCCGATGGGCGGAGTGACAGCCGTCGGTTGGAAGCGCGTCCACAAGCTTCGGGGGCGATGCGGCGAGCTTCGTGGGGCCGCAGGGGCTGCCTTGAAAAGGCCTTGAGACGTCCTCCCGCCGGCGGTGTACACTTGGAGGCATGCCGATCCACGACTGGTCGCGTGTGAGCGACCGAGCCTTCCACCACTTCCACATCTTCTGGTTCAGCCGCCTGAGCGACGCGCTCAACCAGGGACTCCTTCCTCCCGGGTATTACGCCCTGGTGGAGCCCGTCGCAGGCGAAGCGATCCCCGACGTCTTGACGCTGGAAGCCCAGGCGGGCAGCACGACGGAGGTCTCGAGCTCCGGCTCTCTCCAGTCCGAGGACGCGGCAGCAGGCTCCTTGGCTCTCTTGAAGCCGCCCGCGGTCATTCAAGACCTGGGACCTTCCTACACTCAACTCGCTCGTCATGTCCTGGTGCGGAGTGAAGTCGAAGGAGACCGCGTCGTGGCTGCCATCGAGCTCGTCTCGCGTGGCAACAAGGTCGGCCGATCCAAGGTGGACCAGTTCGTCTCGAAGAGCGTGGGCTACCTCGAGTCGGGCATCCACCTCGCGATCCTCGATGTACAGGTTCCCACGAGCCTCGTGCAGGCCGGGTTTCACGCGCTCATCTGCGAGGCCATGGGCCAGGACCCACCGGAGGAGCCGCAGGGACATGACCGGCAGGTCGTCTCATACCAGGTCCGCGCGAGCGGATATCCTCGGGCGTATGTGGCCCAGCTTCGAGTGGGCAGCGCGCTGCCCGAGCTGCCGCTTTTCATCCTGCCCGACCGGTTCCTTTCCCTGCCGCTCGAGGCAACCTATACGGCGGCCTACGGGAGTCTCGCGCGGAAGTTCCGGGAGGCGCTCGAGGCGCCTTGAGCCACATGCTCTCCGCTCCGCGAATGCTGGATCCGCTGTATCCGCCGCGGGGCCCATGGCGACGGACCTGATCGGCATGACCAACAGCGCGCTCGCCGCGGGGGTGCGCTTGCTGACCGAGTGACGGAAGCCGGGTTCTTCCGCGCCCACGCACGCCTCAGGAACCTGCCTGCCGCCCTGGCCGAGCATCGGCAGGTGCTTCTAATGGTCTTCCGGGTCTCGAGTGGGCAGAGCGCCGTCCCGCTCGAGGAGGTGCTGCCGCGGCGGCCGGGAGAGTCTCGCCGAGGCGGCTTTTCACGTCGCGGCAGGTTTATAATGTCGGCATGAGCCGCGAGATCTGGGTGGACGTGAGGGTGACGAATCCCAGGAACCCGAAGCGCGCCTTCACGATCCGGGCGCTGGTGGACGATGGGTCCATCGACGTCGCGCTTCCCGCGACGCTTCTCAAGAGGATCGGGATCCGGCCTGAAGGTGTCGAGATCTACGAGGCGTGGGCCGGGAAGAGACACCGGCGATCCTGGGGAGAGGCGAGGTTTGAGATCCAGGGGAAATTCGGCACTACCCGCGTGACCTTCGAACCGTCTTCCGAGATCCCCACGGTGGGCGCCCTGGCGCTCGAGACGCTGGGATTCGATATCGACATGTTGAACGGGGGTCTTCGTCCGGTCCGGAGGATCGGGCGTGGTCCGCGCCGCAGGACCCAATCAAGGCTCGTGAGCGCCACCGGCCGCAATCCTGCCGGCGGCCCGCGCTCCGGAGCTCGACCGAAGCCTTGAGGGCCTTGGGCGTGGTTGGCAGTCTTTCCTGACCATGAGGCCGTGCTTGCCCCACTCGGCGCCGGGCATCTTCAACACGGAGACGACCTCACGGTCGTGCCCGCTGTCACAGCGGCCTGGGCGCCGGTAGATTCCGCTGCACCTCATGTCTGTGCGATCGACCTGCCCGCTCCTCCTCGCCGCCGGGCTCGCCGCCTGGCTGTCCGCCGGGCTCCCCGCCTCGCCCGCCGACGAGGCGGGCGCGCCGGCGCCCTTCCTCGCGGCCAAGACGGTCTTCCAGACGAACAGGCCCTACGACCCACGCATCGCCCTCGCCGTCGACGCGGTGATCGTGCACCGCCACGGCGAGCGCCTCGAGCCGCTCCGCGACGCGATCGCGTCGTGGCGCGCGAAGGGCTATGCCGTCGGGCGCATGTTCTTCGCCGACTCGGACGCGGCGAACGCCTACTGGACCGGGAAGTGGGACGGGACGCCGCACCCCGACGACGTCGAGCGCGACGCCCGCGGCGAGGTCGTCCAGTGCGCCGGCGTGCGGCCGTACATGCTCCCGACCGAGGGCTGGATGCGGTACCTCGAGGAGATGACCGCGCAGTCCATCGCCGCCGGCGCCGACGCGGTCCTCCCCGAGGAGCCGCTGGCTCACGCCGACACGGGGTACGAGAGGGCCTTCCAGGCGATCTGGGCCGAGCGCTACGGCCGCCCCTGGGAGCCCGAGAGCCGGTCGCCCGAGGCGCGCTTCCTCACGGCGAAGCTCAAGAACGAGCTCTACATCGAGCTCGAGCGGCGGCTGGCGAAGGTGACTGCCGCCGAGGCGCGCAAGCTGGGGAGGCCGATCCCCTTCGTGCTCCCCGTCCACGGGCTCTACTCGAACGCCGCCGCGCACCTCGTGGCGCCCCTCGGCACCTCGGCCGCGATCGAGGGGGTCGACGGCTACATCGGCCAGGTCTGGACGGGCCCCGTCAACTGGGCCCTCGCACACCATGGCTCTCCGCGGAAGTCCTTCTTCGCGTCCGCCTATGCCCTCTATGACTACTTCGTGGAGCTGGCTGCGGGCACGGGAAAGAGGCTCTGGCTCCTCTCGGACCCCGTCGAGGACGACCCGCGGCACGAGTGGCCCGACTTCGAGAGGTGGTACCGGCACTGCGTCGTGGCGAAGCTCCTCTTCCCGGAGGCCGGCGCCTTCGAGGTGATGCCCTGGCCCGAGCGCATATTCCTCCCCGGCCACTCGACGGGCGGCGGGACGCCGGCGCCGGAGCGCTACCGGATCGCGATCCTCTCGGCGGTCGCGGCGCTCCAGGACGCGCCGCTCGGCGAGCCCGACACGGCGCCGGAGGGCGCGACCGAGGGCGTGGGGGTCGCCGTGGCCGACACGCTCCTCTGGGAGG
>JACQVW010000059.1 GCA_016209535.1 Planctomycetota bacterium
CCCTCGACGCGCGCCGGTTCCTGCGGGACATCACGCCGCTCCGGGAGCGGCTCGGCATCGACGATGCGATCCTGGTGCGGCGGCGATAACATCGTCGTTCCTGGAATGAAGCCCTCCCGACGCACGCCTCCCGACGGCCGTAAAGAACCCACGGACGGATACCGAAGACAGGGCTGGACTTTCGAGGCCCTGTCTCCGGAGCCAGCCGATGAGCACGCATTACGTCATCGAGAAGCGCGACTTCGTGCGCGTCCAGACGGACATCCCGGTCCGTTACAAGTTCCTGAGCCGCTCCGTCCCCATCGAGAGCGAGGGGATCTTCGAGGGCACGACGTCGAACCTGAGCGGGAGCGGCCTCCTCCTCGTGGGGAAGATCCCCGGCATGAGCTGGATCCCCGGGCTCCTCATGGGCGAGATCCTGATCGGGGTGAACCTCCTCCTGCCTTCCGTCGACGTGCCCATCAAGGCCCTCACGCGCGTCGCCTGGATCGAGGCCTTCGAGAAGGGGAGCGAGAAGTGCGGCATGGGGCTCCGCTTCCGCGAGATCTCGAAGGAGAACCAGGACGAGATCCTGAAGTACATCATCAAGGCGCAGATCACGCGCTGAGGGCCGTCGTCCTCGCCACCGCAGCGGCGCTCGCCGCCGCCTCCTGCTCCGGCCCCGGCGGCGCCTCGAGGCGCTCCGCGGCGCCCGATCCGCCCGACGTGGGGACGATCCTGTACCACGAGCCGCAGCCGCAGCAGGGCCTCACGAACCGGAAGACCGCGCCGATCACGCAGGTCTTCACGACGACCCGCGCGCAGGACCTCGTCGAGGAGACGCCGTACCAGGCCTTCTCAGGCACCGTCGGCGGCGTCGAGGGCGGAAGGGACGTCGACCCCAGGCAGTGGCAGAATGCCGTCCAGAGGCTGTTCGCGCGGTCGCGGGCCGGCAGCACGCGCGTCCTCCCTCCCGAGCGGTTCCGCGATCTCTGGCGGCGGCTCAGCGACGAGGGCATCTTCGAGCTGCCGCGGCACCGCGGGAAGGCCAGGCCCGAGGAGGAGCCGTACTTCCTCCTCCAGGCCCGCGGCCTTGCATTCCGGGAGTGGGTCTTCGTGCGCCCCTCGGTCGAGCTCCGGCCCCGCGGCGACAAGCCCGGAGGCCCCGGCGACCCGGGCGTCGCCGAGGTGAAGGTCTGGAACCAGGTCAAGTACGCATTCTTCGACTTCGTCAACGAGCGGTGATCACCGTCCTCCTCTCGCTCGCGGGGGCGCTGGCGCTCGCGGCGCTCGCCGAGGCGAGCCCCCTCGAGGCCGCACCCAGGCCCCTCGGCTGGGCCGCCGCCGCCCTCGCGTTCCCCGCCGCGTGGGCCCTCCTCGCGAAGGCGCTCCCGCCGCGGCTCAGGGACCTGGGGCGCGCGATCCTCTTCCTCCTCGCCTACGCCGCCGTCCTCTGGCCCCTCGGGTGGGCGGCCTGGGCGCTCCACGACCTGGGCTGGCTCGGGAAGCCCTTGCGCTCCACCGTGCTACTGCTCCTGCCGGCGGCGGCCCTCGGAGCGCCGGCCGGTCGCGCCCTCCGTCTCGCCGTGCCGCCGATCGGCGTCCTCCTTCTCGTGGCGGCGGCCGTCGAGGCCACGGGCGCCTGGCCGGCGCTCCTGGAGGCCGTCGAGTCCTCGCCGTGCCTCGAGGCGGCGCTCGCCGCGCTCGGGCTCGCGGCCCTCTTCGCCGCATCCCCCTTCCTCGTGCAGCTCGCGTGGCCGAGCAAGCCCCTCCCCCGCGGCCCCCTCCTGGAGCGTGTCGGGGACCTGGCGCGGCGCCTGGGCATCGAGCGCCCCGAGGTCCGCGTCTGGGATCCTGGCCGGGGCCTCGCCCTGAACGCCTGCGCCGCCGGGCTCCTCCCCCGCGCCAGGAAGGTCTTCTTCACGCACGGCCTCCGCCTGCTCCTCGACGACGAGGAGCAGGCCGCGGTCTTCTGCCACGAGGCGGCGCACTTCGCGCTGGGGCACTTGTGGGCGTTTCTCCTCCTCGCCGTCTCCTTCGTCTTCTCCCTCCCCCCGCTCGCCTCCCTCCTCGAGCCCGCGCCGGAGCCCGTGCGCTGGGCCGCGCTCCTCGCCTACGGGGCGGCCTACTGGGGCCTCCTCTCCGGCGCCGCCGCGCGCCGCCTCGAGGCCGAGGCGGACCTCGCGGCCGCGGAGGCCGTCGGCCCGGACGCGTACCTCCGGGCCCTCGGGACCGCCGCGAGTCACTCGAGCGGCGGCGGGCGCCGCGGCGGGCTGCGGCACTGGAGCCTGGCTAGGCGCATCGAGCTCGTCGAGGCCGCGGCGGAGCCCGGGCGGGCTCGGGCCGAGCTCGAGCGGATGCGCCGCCTCCGGCGCCGATTCTGGGCCATCCCCGCCGCCGCAGCCGTGGCCTTCGCCGCGGCCCTGGCCGGCGAGCTGTCCCTCCCGGCGGGGCCGGCAGCCCTCGCGACGGCGCGCGCCGCCGTGGAGGCGGCGGAGGAGCTGCGCCCTCTCCTCGAGCGCCACGGGGCGGGCGCGCTCGCCGTCCCCCGCTGGCTCGCCTGGGCAGCGCGGCCCTCGGCGGCGATCGAGGCCGAGGCGCTCGCGCGCCTCGCGGGGGCCCGGGAACGCCTGGAGGCGGCCGGCGGCGGCGCCCTCGCGCCGGAGGCGCGCCAGGTCCTGGAGCGGGCCGAGCGGCTCGAGCGCTTGATCAAGGAGCGCTCCGCGCCGCGACCCGCATCTTGACCAGGCCCTTCCGCACAGGCGGCTCGAGCCGCGCCGAGCTCGGCGGGAGCCGCAGGCCGGCGCGCGCGAGCTGGACCAGCTTCCGCTTGTTGGGCGGGTTGAGGAAGAAGGCGGCGCGGCACCGGCCCGTGCGCACGGCGGCCACGGCCTCCTCGGCGCCCCAGCAGTACCCGATCTCGAGCGCCGCGCCCCCCGGCGCGAGGCATCGCTCGAGGACCACGCGGCGCAGGAGCACGGAGTCGAAGCCCTTGAGCGGAGCGCGCACGTCGGGGAGGAAGAGCTCGTCGCGGTCGGCTCCTTCCCTGAGCTGGAGGAGGAAGAAGTTGTCGACGCCCGCGAAGCACGCGCCGATGACGCTCTCGGTGAAGCCCCGGATCCTCAGGTCCTCGCGGAAGTCCGTGAGTGCGCGCGGCAGGCTCGCCGTCCCGCCGAAGGCGTACGCCTTCACCTCGAAATGCGGGTCGAGGCGCAGGACGGCATCGTTGATGCTGAACGCGGGCTGATCCTTCACGAGGAGCGCCGCCGCCGAGAGCGTGACGCCGAAGTCGAAGAGGTTGATGAGGACCGCCAGGGCCCGCGGCGGCTCGCCGCACCTGGCCTGCCCGCCCCTGGGCTCCCCACCCCTGGGCTCGGGCGTCCCCCCCGCCGCCGAGGCCG
>JACQVW010000668.1 GCA_016209535.1 Planctomycetota bacterium
CCTTGGAGAGATAGAACTGCGAGAGGAGGAGCCGCGGGAGCGGGGTGGTCTTCGAGTCGCTCAAGGTGTTGAGGTTGAAGGCCAGCGCCTGGGAGTCACACTGGGAAAGGCGTCCCAGGCTGCGCAGGATCGAGTCGCGGCGAGGGGAGCCCTGGGGAATCCGGCTCTCGAAGCGCTTGGTGGCTGCGACCCCCTACTAACAAACGTTACTCGACGAGGAGCGCCGCGATCTACGCCAGGTGGGACTTGCCGGACCCGAAGTAGCCCGAGATCCAGACGCCGATCTCGGTGGTGTTGACACGCAGGGTGTCGGTGTAGTGCTCGAGGAAGTCGTCGAGGTAACGCTCGATGGTGGGGGTGACGACGTAGCTTCCGATCTCGGCCGCGAGCTTCCGCGCGTCCTGCCGTTCCCCTACCTTGATGACCGGCTCGATCTTCTCCTCGATCCGGGTCTCGAAGACTTCTCGAATCAGCATCGACTGTTCCCTGCGCGCCGCTTCCCTTTCGGCCCCTCAGATAGCTCCTCACAAGATGTCTCCACGATACATGAGCTCCTCTCGCTGGTCCAGGAAGGAGTACACCCTCGGCTCCTTGAGCGTCCCCGGGATCAGTACGACCACAGGTCCCTCCAGGGCGCTCTGCTCGCTGTCCCAGAGCCGCTGCAGGACGGCGCGGGGCGTCGTGGCTGGATGAAGCGCCCCGAGCCGCTCGAGGACGACGACCACCTTGCCCCTTCCCCCTACCCTCGTGGCCTCCGTGACGCGCGCCGCGAGGGTCGCGGCCCACATCTGTCCAAGGTCCGCCTCGGGGTCCGAGCCGGGCATGGGGGTCTTGAATGAGCTCACGATGCTCTCGCAGCCGAGCTCCTCGACGACGGCCATGGTGACCTCGAGGACGTCGATGGTCCTCACCTCGAGCTCCGGGGTCAGGCTGCTGGCCCGGGTCCGCCATTCCCTGAGCACCGCCGCCTCCGCCTCTGGCGGATAGACGATCGCCAGGAACGGCGCCCCGGTCTTGCGGCCGATGTGAGCATAGCGGGACCTCAAGCGCTCGATGGCCTCAGCCAGCTTCCACTCCCAATCCACCGCGGTCACAGGGGAGCCTCCGGATGCCGCTCGAGCTCGAGGATGACGGTGCGCCCGGCGCTCTCGAAGCGAATCCAGCGCCTCTGGGAGAGGTCGGCGAGAGCGACGGTCACGTCAGCGGGTGACCAGAGGAGCAGCCGCCAGTCTCTCGCGTCGAGGATAGCCTGACCCCTGAGCCCCTCTGCGAGGAGCACGCAGAGGAGGTGATAGACCGTCTCGGGGGCGATCAAGGGTCTCTGGATGCGCTTCTTCCTGGCGCCCTTGAGGAGCCCGAAGTCCCTGAGGGCGGAGAGCACGTTCGAGGCCAGCCGGATCCTGGTGCTATCACGCCAGCGCTTGATCTGTGGGGTCTCGTGGGCCCGCTCGTCGATGAAGCGGAGCAGGTCGCCTCGATCGACGTGCGTTGCGCCGCTTTTCCAACGCTCCCACATGGCTTCGGTGACGAAGTCGAGGGTGAGGCGGTCCCTGAGCGCGAAGTAGAGGTACGCGAGCGACAAGAGCTCGGGCGAGTGGGATCCTCGCTCGGACGCGACGGCCAGGGAGCCGGCGACCCACTCTGGAGACACCGCGAAGTAGCGGTGGTGGAGGAGGTCTCCGATGGACTTCCGCGTGGCGATCGAGGTCTTCCGGAGGACCCTGCCCTCGACGATGGCCCTACGCGCCCCGGCGATGGGCAGGCCGCTCCGGATCCCGCTGAAGACCGTGTAGAGTTCCTTGACGACCGCGCCTTTGGCGGTGTTGCGCGAAGAGAAGACCGTATCGCGGATCGCCCCCAGTCGCTCCAGAGCCATCTCCTTCGCCAGCAGTGCTTCCGCGCTCACCGCGTCCCTCTGCACATGTTGAAGCCGCCAGGCCGTCGCACTCTCCCATTCAACCCCATCCGCGCGTGTCAGACAATACCACCCTCGCCCCGTGGGCGCGCGAGCCAGGCGGGAACCTTGCTCTCGAGGGGAGCGGGCGTGGGGGAGGCCTTCGGCGGCGCTCTCACCGAGCCGCTCCAGCCCCTCAGCTCACCTCAGCGACGCCAGGTCCTCGCGCGGCCGCTCGGCGAGGGCCTGGCCCAGCTCGCGGAGCGCGCTCGCGAGGACCTCGTAGTCCGGGTCCCCCGCCGTCGCGAATACCCCCTCGCCGCAGCTCCCCCAGCCGCCGGCGGCGGCCGCGAGCGGCGCCTGGAGCGCGCGGCTCTTCGCGGGCTCGCGCCAGTCCACGCTCAGCCACCAGGTGCCGCCCCGGCCGTCGTCCTTGGGGTGGCAGGACGCGCAGCGGCGGGCGTGGATCGCCTCGAGCTTCTCCCGCCGTTTGCCCGTGAAGACGTGCCGGTTGGGGTAGTGGCCCGTCTCGTAGCGGTCGTAGTATACGGCGTTGGAGTCGATCCAGCTCCAGAGGCGGTCGCGCTCCCCGGCGCTCAGCTCGACGCCCTGGTGACCCGCCTCGAGGAGCTTCGCGAGGGGCGACGACCCGGAGCCGTAGGTGTAGGGCGGCCGCGGCAGGACGTCCTCGGGGAGGTCCCAGCGCATGGCGTTCGCGGCCTTCACGTACGGCAGGAGCTCCTCGTAGCCGATCGAGAACTGGTCCGTGAGGTCGCCCGAGAGGATCACCTTCGCCTCCTTCCGGCCGCGCGAGTGGCAGGAGGTGCACCTCGCGTCGAGGAGCGGCTGGACGTCCCGGAGGAAGCTCAGCGTGCGGCCGCCCCAGGGCGGCGCCTCGGGGCGGCTCGCGGCCCGGCAGGGGGCGCTCGCGGTGCGGTTCGGGGGCGCGTTCGTGACCGGAGCGTGGCACCCGACGCACGTCCGCGTCTCGCGGGGCTTCAAGCACACCACGCTCCGCATGCGCTGGACCTCGCGCCGCTCGGCGTCGAGGACCTCGAAGTAGACGTTGCGGTTCGCGGGCACGGTGAAGTGGGCCGACCCGTCGGGATCGAGGGGCACCACGCCGAGGACGCGCTTCACCGTGTAGATCGACGTCCCGGAGGTGCAGATGACGCCGCCTCGGCCGACGCCCTTCCGCGGCACGTCCTCGAGGACCCGCAGGTACCTGGGGGTGCCTCGCGCGACGCCGGGCAGCCCCTCGTGGACGTCGAGGACGATCAAGGTCGCCTCGGCATCGGCCGCATCGGTGTCCGGGGGAGCTTCGAGCAGGGCCGGCGGCACGGGCCGCGGCGCGAGGGGGACGGGCTCGGCCTCCGAGATCCGCGGGTCGCGGTGGACGAGGGCGAGGTTCCCGTGGCGGTCGCCGGCGTAGAGCGCCCAGCTCGCCTCGAGCCACGGCACCGCCGTGGGCGTGAAGGACGAGAGGTACGTGCCCTCCGAGAGCGGCCAGGGGTCGCTGTGCCAGCCGTGGAAGCTCTCCTCGGCCTTCTCGCCCGTCACGGGCACGCCCGGCGTGAGCACCGTGAGCGGACCGGGGCCGTCGACCCCGCGCTTCGCGTCGATGAGCCCGATCGGGCCGTGCGTCTGCCCGTGGTGCGCCGTGAAGAGGCCCATGACCTTGTCGCTCCCCGGCACGGGGCGCGGGAACATGACGACGTTGGGCCGGATCGTCGCGTTCCCGTAGTACGGCGCCACCATCGTGCCGTCGGGCCGGATCGTGAAGGGCTTGTGGAGGCTCGTCACGGACCGCTCGTTGTACTCCCAGCGGCCGTAGAGGATGCTCCCGTCGGGGAGCACCGTGGGGTTGAAGTCGTTGAAGACGTTGAAGCTGAGCTGGCGGACGCCGGATCCGTCCCCCTCCATGACGAAGAGGCTCGGCGAGTGGCGGTCGCCGCCGCACATGACGAAGTGCTCCGAGCGGTCCGACGTGAAGCCGATCTGGCCGCTCGGGAGGTAGAAGGGCTCGCAGTCGTTCTTCGGCCCGAAGGTGAGCTGGCGCAGGCCGGTCCCGTCGACCGCGGCCTCGTAGATGTGGTAGCTCTGGGCGCCGTCCCACTTGTCGGAGCCGTTCCCGAAGGCGAAGAGGAATCGCTTCGCGTCCCAGCGGAGGCAGAGGTCGCGGTAGACGCCTTCGCCCAGCGAGTCCACGACGGGCATCACCTCGCCTCCCGGCCGCACCGGCGAGAGGCGGTAGATGGCGCCGCCGGGGCGGTTCCGGAGGTGGTGGGCGTCCATGAAGGGCTGCTCCGAGTCGAAGGGCTTCCGCTTCACGAAGAGGAGGGCGTCGAAGTCGATCCGGGCGAGGAGGATCTCGTCGCGGAGCGCGCTCGCCTCCTCGAAGAGCTCGCGCCAGGCGGGCGAGGCGCGGCCGCCGCCCTCGAAGCCCACCGCCCGCCGCCGAAGGGCCGCGAGCCGCTCGGCGCCGCGGGCGTCCGGGACGTCGCCGAGGATCTGCTCCACGCCGTCGAGGACCGCCGAGACCCGCTCGACGTGGGTGAGGAGGGGGAGCCAGAACGGGCCGCCCGCGCCCTCGCCCGCGCCCTCGACCTCGACCTCGAGGACGAGGAGCCCGCCGCATTCGTCCCGCAGGTCGACCGGGAACCGCACCGCCCGCGCCTCGCCGGCCGGCAGCTCGACCCTCTCGGAGCCGCCCGCGCGCCTCTCGCCGGGCGATGCGAAGGTCCAGCGCAGGTCGAGCGCGAGGGCGGCGCGGCTGGCGCTCGCGTTGCGCAGCACGATCGCGACCTCGTTCGCCCCGCGCCGCAGGTCGAGCGGCGCTCCCGCGACCTCGAGCGCGAACGGCGCCGGCCGCGGCCGGAACGTCCCGAGGCGGTCGAAGCGCCGGTGGTAGTGGTGGTACCAGTGGTCCTTGCCGCCGCCGCCGGGGTGCTTGTAGCCGAGGGCCGCGTCCCCGGCCTTCGCCGCCTCGCGCACCGCCTCGCGGCCCGGCGCGGAGCGGGTCACCTCGGCCTCGCCGCCGGCCCAGCGGACGCTCGTCGCGGCGGCGAGGTCCTCGCCGGGGAGCAAGGCGCGCGGGAACGGGTTGGGCCAGACGACCGGCGAGCCGTCCTCCGGCACGGGGAGGACCGGGACGCCCGCAGCCGGCCCCTTCTCCTTCTCGGCGGCCGCGAGGACCGCCTCCCAGTCGCGGATCGCGGCCAGGGACTCGCGGAAGAGCCCGTCGCGGCGGACGATGTCGCTCGTGTCACCGGCGCCGGCGCCGCCGAGGCTGGAAGCCGGCGCCGGCTGAGCCGGGGAGAGCCACGGGAGACACAAGGCGAGCAGGGTCGCGAACACGGTCCTGCAAGCTGACCGGACGAACCCCTTCCCGGGCGGTGACCGAGGTCACGCCCCGCGGGAGGCCCTGACGGATCGAGGCGCTTCCGGATCCGGAGGGTGTCGCGGCGTGCCCGAAGCCGAGCGAGCGTCTTGCTCACCACCGGAGGAAAGGGTGGCTGCGGAGGGAATGCGCGGATCCAGGGCCATCTCAGGGCCTTCTCCGCCACGCTCCCGGCGATGGACCGCCCGATCTCGAAGGCCCGGCGTGCGGCGCGGGCGCCGGCCTTCTCGCTCGGGTCGCGATCACGCGCCAACCGCCTTCTCCGGCGTCACTTCCCCTTCTCCGTCGCGGCCGCCTTGCCTCGGAGGTGCTCGTCGAACCAGTCGGCGAAGAGCGCCAGGTCCTTCCCCATTTCCGGCCAGCCGTGGACCGCCCCCGGCCTCACCACGAGCTTGGCGGCGACGCCCGCGCCCTTCAGCTTCTCGACCATCAGCTCGGCCTGCTGGATCGGCACCAGCTTGTCCGCGTCCCCGTGGATCACGAGGGCCGGAGCGTCATCGGGCGTGACCTGGTACACCGGCGAGATCTGCCGGCCCAGATCCAGGACCCGCGGCTCGTCGGCGACTGGGACGAAGCTCTTCGTCTTCGGGTCGAGCTCGTGGAAGTCGAAGGGGGCGCGGTAGTCCTTCAGGATGCCGCGGCCGAGGGCGATCTCGCCGGGACTCCCGTAGTTGAGGAAGTCGGTCGGCGGAAAGAAGCAGGCCACCGCCTGGACCTGCGTCGACTCGCGGTCGACAGGGTCCTTGGCGCCGGCTTCGCCGGGCCCGCCCGTCGTGCCCAGCATGAGGGAGAGGTGCCCGCCGGCCGAGCCGCCGGTGACGCCCAGGCGGTCGGGGCGCACGCCGTGCTCGCCCGCGTGGTGCCGGACGAACCGCACCGCGCGGCGGAGGTCGCCGACGATCTCGGGGATCGTGTACTTCGGCTGGCTCCCGTGCACGACGGCGAACACGGTGTAGCCGCGCTGGAGGAGCGCTCCCACGAACTCGGGCCGGATCGCCCCGTGGTCGGAGTACCAGCCGCCGCTCACGATCCAGAGGATCCCGAAGCCGTTGGCCTCGGCGGGAGCGAGGACATCCAGGGTCAGCGCCGTGCCGAACTTCCGGCCGTAGATGACGTCTTCCTTGCGCGCGAAGCGCGGCGGATCTTCGGCGAGGGCGGCCGAGCCGGCGAGGAGAAGGAGCAGCAGGAGCAGGATGGGTGCGAGGGTCTTCTTCATGCCGGAATGCTACTCGAAGGCGCGGGACCCTTCGAGGGGCGTGCGGTGGGAAGCCATCACCGCCCCCGCCCAGGGAGCGCCTCGGCACCAACCTGGGGGGCCGGCGGCAGCCGGAGCTCTGGCGGCTGTGGCTGGCGGACCCAGCCCCGTCCCGCAGGTGCAAGTGCAATCCGCTCCATGCCAGCGCGTCGCTCGCTCACTCGCTGCTGCCCGCTGGCAGGGAGACTCGAGAAAAGCAAGAAAAGATGTCCTGCACGGCAAGCAACCGGAGTTCATTGGACGGCCGGCTCCTCCCCGAGTCGCGGGGACCCGAAGGCAACGAGAAGTCTCAGGGCCGCGACCCGAGCCGTAGTCTTGTGCCCGTGTTCGGATCTTCGCACCAAACCCTTTCTGTCGAAGGAGATAAGTCTCATGAACGGAACCAGGAGAGTCGTCAGGGCAGTCCGGCGGGCCGGAGCAAACCTCGCGGTGGTGGTCGTGGCGCTCGTGGCGCCGAGCCTCGGTGCGGCCACGATCCGGGGTCGCATCACGAAGTGCTCCGGGAGCGTCGGAGCCCCCGGCCACGTCGTCAAGGCGTTCGAGGAGCTGAAGATTGGGCTTCGCGATCTGGCAAAGCCCTGCACGATCGTGACGCAGAACGCCCAACTCGTGGGCACGGCCACCGCGCGCGCGGACGGCAGCTACTCGATCACCTACACCCCGACCGAGGCGGAGCCGGAGCTCTGCTTCTTTGAGCGCAAGGTGTTCATCCGGGTGTTCCTGCCGGACGGAACGACGCTGATCCACGCGAGCGCCAGGAAGAGCGTCAGCTCCACGGTGGCGTTCAGCTTCGACACCGGGGACACGACGAATTGCCCCCAGGTCCTCGTCCCGGCGTTCCTCGAGCTCGTTCCGCCCTCGATCGTCGCCGGCGGCCCTCCTACTAACGCGAGGGTGTCCTTCACGAATACCGGCGGGTCCGGGGCCG
>JACQVW010000669.1 GCA_016209535.1 Planctomycetota bacterium
AGCCTCACGAACCGGACCGCCGCTACCCTGGCCTCACGCGGGGCGAGCAGCCGGCCTCTGAGCAAAGCGCGTTAAGCCAATTGCGCGCGTGGGAATCCAGGCTAGTGCTGAGGCGCTTCATGAAGCAACTCGCTCCCCGGGGTCTCATTGTACCCGACGGGGCTGCAGTCAACAGGCTGAAAGGATCTTCAGGGAGGGTTTCGGCCCTTCGAGCTGTGGCCCCAGCGCGAGCAGATGGCGTGGCAAGCCCCCAAGTCAGGAGATCCTCTTCTCCAGGAGCCGCGCCCGGGGCCCGAAGTCGAAGCCGCGGGCGAGGGCGGGCCCCAGGAAGGCGCCACGGCAGTGCATCGCCGCGGCGAACTGCTCGGCGAAGGTCGGGGCCTCCATGGCCGTCGCCCTGTCCTTCTCTCCCTTGAGGCTCGCCCAGCTCGCGGGCTTCCCGGTCCTCAAGACCGGTCCCTGCGGGTCCGACGGAGGGCGGATTCACCCGCGCAGGGAGGGCGGACCGGGGGGATCCAAGACGGCCGCCTTTCGCCAGGCCTCGTAGTCCGAGGGCGCGTTCAAGTTCCGGAAGAGGTCCTCGAGGCTCGGCGGCTCGGGGCCGAAGACTCGCGCCCGCACGGCGGGGTCACCGAGGTCCAGCACCCGCACGCCGGGCAGAGCGGCGAGGGACCGGAAACCGCTGCGGCCCTCCTCAAGGAGGCGCCGGACGTCGTCGAGGATGCCGGTACCGTACACGGCGCACGCCGGCTCGAGGCCCCGCGACCAGCGGGGCACGCAGCCGCGGGAGCCCCCTCGCGAGGCCTCGTCCCAGAGCGCGCCCACGAGGCGCGGGTCGACCTCGGGCACGTCGACGGCCGCGAAGAAGGCGCGCTGCGCCCCGAGCGGGCCGAGGGCGCCGAGGCAAGCCTCGACGGCGGCGAGCGGGCCGCAGCCCTCGATGCGGTCCGGAACGACCTCCACGCGCCGGCCGGCGAGGTCCTCGAAGCTGCGGACCGCGGCCGCGAGCTCCGGCGACAGTCCCGCCGCCCCCACCGACAGGAGGAGCCGCTCGAAGCGCGGCGCCAGAGCCTCCAGGAGCCTCGCGACGAGCGGGCGGCCGGCCGCATCCTCGAGGAGGGCCTTCTCGCGGCCCATGCGCGCGCTCCGGCCCCCCGCGAGGACCACCGCGGCGTCCCAGGCCATGCGCGGAGCCACTCAGCGGCCCATCCAGATCGCCGGCCGGAGCTCGCCCGCCGCGACGCGATCCTCCTCGGCGGGGAGGAAGACGATCGCGTTCGCGTCGGCCAGCGACGAGAGGAAGCTCGAGTCCTGGGCGCCCGGCCGCGTCGCGCGGTAGCCGCCGGCCGGGTCGGGCTCGACGCGCAGCCTCAGGAGGAACGGGCGGCCCGGCTTGTAGGCGTAGTCGAAGGGGAACCGGACGAGGAAGGGCTCCTCGAGGATCTTCGCCTCGCCGCGCATCTTCCTCAAGGCGGGCCTCACGAAAACCTCGAAGCTGATGATGGCCGACGCGGGGTTGCCCGGGAGGCCGAAGAGGGGCCTCCCCTGAAAGAGGCCGAAGACCTGGGGCTTCCCGGGCCTCATGGCCACCTTGAAGACGTGGCCGGGCCGGGCGGCCTCGCGCACGGCGGCCTGGACGAAGTCGTAGTCGCCGGCGCTGGCGCCGCCCGTCGAGACGATCGCGTCCGCGCCCTGGTCGAGGGCTCGTTCGATGACGCCGAGGACGTCGGGGAGCGTGTCCGGGACGATGCCGAAGCTCACCGGCTCGGCGCCCGCGCCGCGCAAGAGGCCGATCAGGGAGTACGCGTTCGAGCTGCGGACCTTCCCCAGCCCGCAGGGCAGCCCGGGCTCGACGAGCTCGTTCCCGGGCGAGATGATCGCGACGCGGGCGGGGCGCGTGACGCGGGCGCGGGGGTACCCGAGGGCGGCGAGGATCGCGAGCTGCGGACCGCCGAGCACTGCGCCGGCCCGCAAGGGCACGTCGCCCGGCCGGAAGTCCCCTCCCGCGGGCCGGATGTTCTGGCCGGGCCGCGAGGGCTTCGTGAAGGTCACGCGCTCGGCGTCGAAGCGCGTGAGCTCGTGGGCCACGACGGCATCGGTGCCCGCCGGGACCGGCGCGCCCGTCATGATCTTGATCGCGCACTTCGGCTCGAGAGCCGCGCCGCCCGGGTCGCCGGCGGGGAGGCCGCCCTGCACGCGCAGGGTGACCGGGCTCGCCTCGCCCGCGGCCGCGATGTCGCTCGAGCGCACCGCGAAGCCGTCCATGGCGGAGTTGTCGAAGGCCGGGATCGGCTCCGCAGCCACGGCGTCCTCGCGCAGCACGCGGCCGTAAGCCTGCGCGAGGGGCACGGGCTCGCTCCCGAGGGGCTGGAGGTACGCGAGGATCCGGTCGCGCACCTCCTCGATGGGCACCAGGTCGTGGCCCAGCTCGCGCGGCACCGTCTACCCTCCGCCTCCGCCCGAGCACGAGGCGACGACCCAGTCGAGGTACGCGCGGTTCCCGTCCTTCACCTTGAGGGCGATCACCTCGGGCACGTCGTAGGGGTGCGCCTCGACGAGGGCCTCCGTGAGGACCTCCACGCCGCGCCGGGGACACTTGATGACGAGGAGGCTCTCGGGGTCGCGGCAGACCTTCCCCTCCCAGCGGTAAACGCTCGTCAGCCCGGGGACGACGTTCACGCAGGCCGCGAGGCCCTTCTCGACGAGGAGCCCCGCGAGCCGCTCGGCCTCGGCGGGCGGGCAAGTGCAGAGGACGACGCAAATCTCGCGCTTCTTGGGGTCACGATCGTGGTCGTGGCGGCTCACGGGGGATCCTCGGCTTCGCGGCTCGTCGGGGTGGGATACGGCCAACAGTCTACCGTCGAGCGCGGGGAGCCGGAAGGTGAGTCGAGCCCCTGGATCGACCGGAGCGCTTGCCGTCTCGTCCACTGGCCCGTAAGCTGGCCGTGAAGCTCCTCGGCGAGTCCGAAGCATCGCGGACGCTCGTCTGGAAAGCAACCGCGGAGCTGGCCGAGCTCGGCATGGCGGCAGATAGCATCGTGGATCTCGTCGAGAGGCTGCGACGACTGCTGAGGATCCTCCTAGGATGGCCAAGAAGAAGCTGAGTGAAATTAGGTCGGAGCTGGTAGCGCTCCTGGCCAAACTACCGGACCGATCCCCGCGCGAATGGCTCGATCGAGAGATCGAATCCGCCAAGGACGATCCGGACCGGGACGTGGAGACGCTGGAGATGCTCCGCGCAGCGCTCGAGCGGGAGGCGCGCAGAGGCCGAGCGCTCAAGAAGCGACGTGCCGCCGCGAACCGCTGACCTCTCCGGCCTCGCTCCTCGCCACAGGCCCCTCCCCCGGCCGGTTTACCGCGGAGGGTCGCCTCGGGTGCGCGACGCCCCCCCCAGCGCCTCGCGCACCCGAGCCGCGAGGTCCTGCTCGCTCCAGGTCTGACCGGAGGGCCAGGCGGCGTAGTCGCCCACCCAGGCGGTGCCCGCGAAGCGGCCGCTCCGCCGGGCGAGGAGCTTCACCCAGTCGCGCTTCACCTCGACGTCGAGGGGCCGGCCGAGGCGGCGCTGGACGGCGGCGAGGAAGCCGGGGATGGCATCCCGGAAGCTCTCGCCGGTGGAGGGATCGACCGCCTCGAAGAGCCACGATGACCCGGCGCGCCGGAGCTCGAGCCAGCTCGCCGCGTCGCTCGAGGCGCCGATCTCGGCGAAGAGGGCCTCGCGGAAGCCCTCGGGCACGCCGCGCACCTCCAGCTCGTCGACGCTGCACGCGTACAAGACGATCTCGTCCTTCGCCTGGAACCCGGGCCGCGCGGCGAGCCTCGCGAAGTCCTCGTACCCCCAGCCGCGCCAGCCGAGGCTCAGCTCGTCCTCGAGGAAGGCGCGGATCGGGCGCGGGTCGCCCTCCTCGACGAGGCTTTGGAGGCGCGGCGCCAGCTCGCCGGCGCGAGCCTTCGCCCACGCGAGGCATCGCGCGATGGTCTCCTCCGGCGGACCCGTGAGGCCTTCGTACCCGTAGCCCTCCATGCTCCCGTGGCCGACGAGGACGAGCCGCCGCACGGTCGGGTCGGCGAGGAGCGCGTCGAGGTCGGCCTGCTCCCGCAGCCACACCAGCCGGCCGCGGGCGCCGCGGAGGGCCCAGAGGTAGTCCGTGACGGCGAGTTGGAACGGCAGGCCGAAGGGCTCGCCGGCTCGCACCCCGTAGCCCGAGAAGGCGGCCACGAGGCCTCCGTCGCGCTCCAGCGCCTCGACGGCCCGGGCCGTGGAGAGCGGGTCGAGGCCGAGGACCTCGCGGCTCAGGTCCGCGAAGAGCCGCTCGAGGCCTCGGACCACGAGGGGATCTGGGCGCGCCGCCGCGAACGAGGCGGCCGCCGCCTCGCCGGGCCGCGCCACGCCCGCCGCGAGCAGCCCGAGCCACTCCTCGGCGCTCGCCGCCGGGCACGGCGCCGCGTCCTCCTCGTAGCTCCTGAGGAAGTCCTCGGCGAACGCGACGGCCGTGCGCAGGAGCGCGGCGTCGATGCGTAGCGGGGCAAACGCGCCGGCCTCCGGCTCCAGGCCCGACGCCCGCCCCGCGCTCTCCCCCGGCCGCCCCGGACGCAGGAGCCCGGCGAGCCTCGCAAGCGCCGGCGCCGCCAGGGCGGCGCGGAAGCGCGCGAGCTCCCGCGCGTCCGGGGGCGTCCGCTTGCGCCACGGGTCGCGGCGGCAGTGCCAGCGCGCGGCCTCGGGGAGGATGATCCGGCCGCGGCGGAGCCAGCCCGCCGCGAGGGCCATCGCCTCCTCCTTCTCCTGGGCCGAGAGGCCCCCGATGGCCGGCTCCACGGCGTCGGCGAGGTGGAACAGCTCCGCCGCGAGGTCCTCCCAGCTCGCGAAGGCCTCGGGGACCCCGGCCGCGGCGGCGACATCGCGGAGCTGCGGGTGCCGCTGGAGGACCTTCGCGGCGACGAGGTTGTAGCCTCGCCGCAAGCCTTCGAGCTCGATCCCGTCGAGGACGAGGCCCCGCACTCGGGCGACGAGCACCTCGGCGGTGAGCGGCACGGGGTCGGCGGGCGGCGCCGCGAGGGGGCCGAGGAGACCGAGGAGGACGACGCTGGGCACCATGCGGCGATTGTATCCTGTCCCCTGCGGTTTCGGGGCCCCCCTCCCGTCTCGCTGCCCCCGAGGTGCCCTCACCCTCCGCAACCGGCGAAGGCGGCGCAGCCGAGCGCGTCCGGTGTGGCGTCGGAGCCGCAGGCGGCGAAGGGCTCCGCGGGCGCGGCGGTCCCCTGGAACAGGTACCGCAGGAGGAAGATGGCGTCCGTGACGCCCAGCGCCCCGTCGTCGTCCGAGTCGGCGCTCCGCGGGCAGGTGAGCTCGACACCGCCCGCGTAGAGGTGGAAGAGGAGCCTCACCGGATCGGCGATATCGACCTGCCCGTCGGAGCTCGCGTCGCCGCGACGGAAGGGAGCGCTGGCCGGCTCGTAGAGGACGTCGATGGAGTCCTGCCCGACCGGGGCGCCGTCGCGGTCGAGCCCGACGAGCGCGACCGCGTTCAGCCCGGGCTCGAGGTCGACCTGGAGCTCCCAGCCGTTCCGCACGAACCAGCGCGGGAGGACGGGCGCGCCGTTCTGGAGGATGAGCTCCACCGCCATGGGAGCGAGGCCGCGCAGGGCGACCGGGGTCTCGGTCGCGAGGAGGCGCTCGCCACTGTTGGTGGTGATCGTGACGGCCCTTCAATGACCTTCCGGCGCCGAAAGTGACGCGGAATCCGGGAAGCCCAGGACCCAGAAGCCGCCGAGGCAGGCGGCCCCGGACCGCGGCCGGCGGCCCGGCGTCGCCGGCGTCCCCGCCTTGCGGCCCCGCCTCCCCCGGCCGCACAATACCGCCCAGGCCATGCCGTACCGCCGATCGCTGAGAATCGCCCTGGGCGCCGCCCTCTGGGCCGCCGGGCTCGTCGCCGCGGGGACTCCCCTCCTCTCGGACCGCGGCGCCGGCGGGAGGGGGGCCGGGGGGAGCACCGCCGCGAGGCTCGCGGGCTTCCTCGCCCGCGAGGAGGCCCGCCTGCGGATCGCCTTCGCCCAGCCGGTGTACCTCGAGGTGGGCGACGACGTGGAGGTCGGCGGGGCCGTCGCGGGCGAGGTCGAGGCCCTCCTCGGCGAAGGGGGCGAGCCGGTCCCGTCGATCTACGGCTGGACGCGCTGGGCGCGGCTCCGCCTCTACGACGGCCGCGGCGCCGCGCTCCGCCGGGGCGCCTCGGCGCGGCTCGTCCGCGTGCCCCAGACGGCGGCCTGGGTCGTCCAGACCCTGTTCACGCGCGAGACCATACCGCGCGTCGCCGAGGAGTGGAACCGAACCATGCTCGAGCACCGCGAGGAGATCTTCGCCCTCCTCACGCCCATCGTGCGGGACCTGATCCTGGACGTGGAGCGGCACGTGGAGGCGGAGCTCCCGGGCTTCCTCGAGGCCCACCGCGCCGAGGTCTCGGATCTCGGCGATCGCTTGAAGCAGGACTTCGGCCCAAAGAGGTTCGCGGATCTCTTCGAGGAGGAGGTCTGGCCCATCGCCCGGCCGCTCCTGAGGCCCATCGTCGAGAAGGTGAGCCGCGAGATCTGGGAGAAGCTGCCCTTGTGGGGCCTCACCTGGCGCCTGGCCTACCAGAAGCTGCCGCTCACGGACAACGACCACCTCGACCGGGCATGGGTGACCTTCCTCGAGGGGCAGGCGCTCCCCGTGATCCTGGCCCACACCGACGAGATCCTGGCCGCGGCCCGCCAGGTCACGCGCGAGGCGCTCTCGCGGGACCATGTCTCGGCGAGCCTCCGGGGCCTCTTCTCCCGGCTCCTCGCCGAGCCGCGATTCCACGCGCTGTGCCAGGCCTTCCTGCGCGAGCTCTTCCTCGACAACGGGCGGTTCCACGACGTCCTGCTCCAACGGTGGCGGTCCCCCGAGGTGCAGCGGGCCGTCGAGGCCGCTGCGGCCCACGTCGAGCCCATGGTCCGGCGCATGGGCGACATCGTCCTCGGCACGAGGGAGGCGGGGATCACGAGGGAGTTCGCGCGGGTCCTCCGCTCCCAGATCCTCCTCAAGGATCTGCAGCGCATCGCCATCGACCCCGGCCCCGAGGGCGCCCCGCCCCTCGAGCCCGGCGCGGTCCTCGAGGCGCGGGTCGAGTGGGAGCACGCGAGGCGATGAGCGCGACGGACCCCGCGGGCGGCGGGATCGAGATCCGCGGGCTCACCGTGAAGGTGGGCGAGCGGGCGCTCCTGAGCGGCGCTTCGGCCGACTTCCCTGCCGGGGGCGTCACGCTCCTCGTGGGGGCGAGCGGCTCGGGGA
>JACQVW010000673.1 GCA_016209535.1 Planctomycetota bacterium
GTCTACATCACCGTCGAGCCCGAGCCCCTCGCCGCCCCGGGCCCCATCCCCGCGATGCGCGTCAAGGTCTACCTGGACGGCTCGCGGGAGCCCGCGATCGAGATCCAGAGCCACACCCTCGACCCGGACGTGCTCCCCGCCATCGCCGCCACGGCGGACGGCAGCGGCCCCAACGACGGGACCGGCCTCGGCATGGGGCTGTGGCGATCCCGGCAGGGAGGGTACCTCGACGTCGACTACTTCGGCGTCCTCGACGGGGCCGTGCCGCCCGGCGTCGTCGCCGGCGTCCCCTTCAAGCGCGGGAACTGCAACGGCGACGCGGGGGTCGACATCGCCGACGCCATCTTCGGCCTCAACTACCTCTTCCAGGGCGGCGCGGCGCCGCCGTGCCCCGAGGCCTGCAGGGTCAACCCCGACGGCGCGCTCGACCTCTCCGACTCGGTCTTCCTCCTGAGCTACCTCTTCCTCGGCGGCCCGGCGCCGCGCGAGCCTTTCCCGGCCTGCGATATGGCGAGCGCGGTCGAGTGCGGGAGAGACGCGTGCCCCTGAGGGGCCAGAACCACCTATCGAAAGGAGCATCCCATGCGAAGAACCGCCTGGATCGTCATCGCAGCCTGCGCCTTGCTCGCCGCGCCCTTCGCCTTCGCGGCGCTCTTGATGATGGGATCGACGGCCGCGGGCGAGGGAGACATCGTCTCGATCCGAGGCCTTGCCGCGAGCGGCAACACCGTGTACCCGGCCTCCTCGAGGCGCAGGCTCTTGAAGAGCGCTGGCCTCGACCGCGGCGGGCCCGAGGTGACCGACTCCATGCTGCGGGCGATGGTCGCCGCCGTCCTCGAGCGGGCCGCGAAGGGCGAGCCGGAGGCGGTGGACTTCGCCCTGGAGCTCGCCCGGGCGCAGCGTGAGGCCGCGGCAGCGGCCGCGGCAGCAGCGCCGCCCCCGCTGGCGGCGGCGAAGAAGCCCGCCGAGAAGGCTACGGCCCGGTGAGTCTCTCCCTCACCGCCCCGCCGGGCGCTCGAGACCCTCCGCCGTGGCGCGCGCCCGAAAGGCGTCTCCCGCGGGCGCGGGGGCCTCGAAGATGCCCCGCACCACCTCGGGGACGCCCCGCAGCGCCGCCACGGCCCGCCTCCACTCCTCGCCGTGCTCGGCGCGCAGCCGCTCCGCCTCGCCGAGGCACAGGGCGAGGTAGGCCGCGCGGGCGCGGTCCCGCTCGGCGCCGGCCAGGCCCTCCGCGATCCGCGGCGCGAGCTGCGCCCGCAGCTCCTCGAGCCGGTCGAGGGGCCTCGGCAGGGGCTCGACGTTCGCCGCGGTCTCGGCGCGGATCCTGTAGACCGTCCGGCCACCGCGGTCCACCTCCTTGCCGCCGCGCTCGCGGATCGCCCTCTTCGCCAGCGCCGCGACCCGCGCCTCGAAAGCGCTCAGGAGCTCCTCAGCGGGCATGCCGTCGCGGGTCGTGTTCCGGTAGAGGTCCTTCACGGCCCAGCCCTGCGCGTCGATCCAGCGCCGGCCGCGGATCACGCCGACGATGGCGGCCGCCGTGGCCGCGTTGTTGTCCGCGTCCCAGCCGAGGTTGAAGGCCAGGCGCAGCGTCTCGGCGAGATCGCCGCCGCCGTGGAGGAGCGCCGCGACGGTGGCGGCCGTGTTGAGCTCGAAGCCGTTCCTGTCCCGCATGCCTCCGCCGTGGCGCTGGTAACGGTCCTTGATCTTCCGCCGCGTGGCTCGCCAGTCCCGCGGCGCCTCCTTCCACCAGCCCCGCACGTCCGTAGCGACGCGCCGCACCTCGCTCGCCGGGTCGACCGCGGCCAGGCCGGCCTCGAGGACCCGCTCGAGGTCCCTCTCCACGAAGGCGGTCGCGATCATCGCCGTGAAGAGCTGCGTGGCCTGCGCCGGCTCGCCTTCGATCGTCACGTGCGTGTAAGCGCGGCGATGCGCTCCGGCGGGAGGAAGAGCTCGCCGCTCCGCTCCATCTCGGCCGCGTAGACCCACTCGAGGTCGGTGTCGTCGTCGGTGCGCGCGCCCTCGGGGAGGCCCGGAGCGTAGCTCTCCACGCTCCCGGGCTCGTCGATGTAGCGCATCTCGTGCGGGAGGCCGTTCAAGTTGCCGATGACCTGGGCGAGCATGCCCCCGCGGACCTTGTCCTCGAGCTCGTCCGCCGAGATCTCGACGTACCGGCCGGCGTCGATCCGCTCCGGCCCGCCGAGCTCGCGGAGGACCTCGAAGGGGGGCTCGGCGGGCGGCCGCTCCTCGCGCGAGGTGAAGAAGTTGAAAAGCATGAGGCCATCGGCACCGTCCGCCCAGAGCCGGAGCGCGATGCGGCGGTACGCGTCCGCCGACGGCTCCACCTCGATCGAGGCGTAGAGGGACAGGCCCGTCGGCAGGAGGCGGCGGTGCTCGGCCACGGGGAGCGGGAAGTCGTTGTGGAGGAAGTGAGAGGCGGTGACGAAGTCGACGAGCCCCTCCCGCCCCCACGCGGCGGGGTCGAGGCCCGCGGTCCGGCACGCCTCGGGCGTCGCGAGGACGCGCGCCGAGAGGAGGAGCGGCCGGCCCCGCCGGCTCGCCGCATCGCGGGTCATGGCGCGCACCTCGCGGACCCAGGCGGTCAGGACCTCGGCGCGCTCCGGCCCGCGGTCCGGCGGGAAGTAGCTCGGGAAGCGCTGGAAGTCGAGGTCGAGCCCGTCGATCGCAAACCGCTCGCAGCACTCGCGGAGCTCCTCGAGCCGCCGCGCCCGCACCTCGGGGACCGAGAAGTCGAGGGCCTGGCCGTTCCAGCCTGGCCCGCCCACGCGCCACTCGGGGTGCTCCTTCCAGAACCGCGAGAGGAGCAGGCTGTCGGGCACGTCCACGTCGTGGACCTCGTTCAAGCGGAAGGTGATGAAGACCTCGAGGCCCTTGGCCCGGGCGCGCTCGACGACCAGGCCGATCGGGTCGTGCCCGGCCGCGGCGAGGGCCTGCACGTTGGCGGCGGCCCGCTCGATCGTGACGGGCGTCGCCGGGGCGACCCGCCGGATGCGCTCCGCCTGCTCGGGGGTCACGTGCGACCCGAGCATGTCCGCCGCGCGGCCCGGGTAGTACATGTTCTGCCCCGCGTTGGGGCAGATGAAGAAGGTCGTCACGTCGGTCCCCGCGACCTCGTCGACGTAGGGCCACACGTCCTCGGGCCGCATGGGCGGCGGCTTGTGGATGAAGACGTTGGTGCCGTCCGAGTTGTAGATGACGCGGCGCGCCCGCGCCTGCCCCCGCGCCTCCTCGGCCTCGGCGCCCGTGCCGTGGGCGAGCGAAAGAAGCAGGCCGGCGAGGAGGAAGAGTCGGAGGACCTGGAGCCTGGAGTCCCTCATGGGCGCCACGGTACCTCGGCACGCGGCGGTGTTCCAGCCTCGGAGCCGAGCGGAGTCCCTCTCAGCACGGAATGATGGTAGGCCTCCCTTGGACTTGACGAGGGGGCGGGGACGACCCGATGATCCTCCGTCCGAAGCGAGAAGAGCATGGTCTCCGGCCTCTCCGAGCCCCCCGAGCAGATCGAGCAAGTCCCAGCAGACGTTCCTCTCTGGACCCGCCGGGAGCTCGAGGAGCGCATCGCCGCCGGTACCGGGGGGCCGTTCGGGGTCCTCTGGGCCTGCGACCGCTGGCGGGACTTATACGGCAGCAGGCGCGTCCCCGACCCTCTTCGCCGCTGGCTCGACGAATCGCGGTCGCCGGTCCTCCTCCAGGCGCTCCTGGAGAGGCTCAAGCAGATGGAGCGGGACCCATCGATCGCGGCCGCCGTCGCGCGCCGGATCGACGACCACGAGGCATTTGGCTGGGAGGTGCTCTACGAAGCTCTCGCCGTGCTCGCGGCCCACGCGGCCGCGGAGCACCTGGAGGTCTTCCGCCGCTATCTCGCCCACGCCGACGCCGCGCCGCGGACCGTTGCGGTCGAGGGCGTGGTGGCGAGCGGGCGTCCCGAAGGGCCCGATGCGATCCTCGGCGGCTTCGCCGAGCTGAGCGATCCGGTGGCGGCCTTCTTCCTCCTCCAGGGCCTCTTCGCCCAGGGCGATGCCGGCGCAGCCGAACGGGCGGGCCGGCTGGTCGTGGAGCGGCTGGCCGGCGGCGCGCTCGAGAGCGCATACTGCCTCGGGGTGTCGCTGGATCCCCTGGACTTCGGGTTCCATCTCCACGAAAGGGCCACGGAAGCGCTCTACCCGCAGCTCGCAGAACCCGAGGAGCGGTCCGACGAGGACCTGGAGGGCCTGCTGGTGGTCGGGAGCGACCCCGCTGCGAGGCGCCTGGCCGAGGCGGTGGCCCCTGCCGGGGTGCGCAAACGCCTCGAAAGCCTCGCTCGCGCCGGAGAGCACCTGCGCCTCGTCGAGGACCTGCTCGGACTCCTGCGCCGAGCGGTCGCCCTCGTCGAGGAAGAGGCCCCTCCCTTCGCCGGCAGGGCCCGCGTGTTTCTCGGCTTCCTGGACGCGGCGGTCGCCTCGCCGCGCTTCGTAGAGCTCAGCCCGGGCGTACACCAGGAGTTCGCCATCTGGGCGGCCGGCGCGCTGGCGCACGTCCTGCGCGGGCGGGACCCGGTGCGGGACGCGGAGGCTGCCAGGGAGGACATCTCGGCCGCCTTCGACCTCCTGGCCACGGACGTCTCCCTGCCGCCGCGGGTGACGGTGGACATCGTTCGCCGCGCGCCGATCGAGATGATCGAGGATCTCGACAGCGAGCTCGACTTCGCCCCCGAGGGCCCCAGCGCGTGCCAACAGATGCTGCTCGGGGCGCGGCTTCCGGAGAAGTGCCTCCTGGATCTGATCAAGTACTACCCCCGGAACGAGGACTTCCGCAGGGACCTGGCGGCGGTCGCCGCCCAGGTGGCTGGCGACGCCGTCCTGCCGATCTGCGCCAGGGGCCTCGTGAAGGGGCTGGTGGAGTTGGAGGACTTCCTCGAGGCCCTCCGCAACCTCGGCACCCGCCGGTCGCGGGAGTACCTGAAGTGGTGCTGGAGCGCTGTCGAGGAGCGAGGAGCGGATGCCGCGCGCGTCTTGGACCTGGCTCTCGCCTGCGGCGGCGCGGAGCTCTGGCGGGAGGCGCTGGAGAGCTTCCGCCGGGGGCGCCTCCAGCCGGATGTGGAGTCCGGCCGCGGCGACCTCCTGGTGCGCGCCGCGTTGCTCCTGGGGCTCCTGGGGATCGAGGACGATCCCGGCGCGGTCGTGGAGAGCGCGGTCGTGGCGCACAGCAAGCGCCGCGCGGACCAGCCGTCCGCGGAGACGACCTCCGCCGGCGGGGAAGAGAGCGAGGAGCCTGCGCGGCCCGGGAAGGGGGAGCAGCGCGAGCCGCCGGGGAAACCCGTCGCGGGAACCTCCCGCGGGCTCTCGGGGAGCTCCCGCGGCAAGCTCCGCTCCGGCGGAGGCCCCCCGTCGATCGAGACGATCCGGCGCGAAGCCGGAAAGGTGGGACGCAACGACCTCTGTCCCTGCGGGAGCGGGAAGAAGTACAAGAGGTGCTGCGGCGCGCAAGTGTGAAGCGGGCGCCCAATGGTGTCACGATGGGCCGACCGAGGGCCCAGGACCGTGACCGCGGACACGGGCGCCGAGGGCACCTTGGACGTTGATGAGATCCGACGGAGAAACCATGACCACCGCCTTCCTGATCGGCGCCTTGGCCGCCCTCGCCGCCGCCCCGCAAGCCGCCACGGATGCTCCCGCTCCGCCAGGGCCGGTCTTCTTCGCGCCCGAGGAGCTCGAGCGGGCCAAGGCCCGCGCCGCGCACCACGCCTGGGCCCGCGAGGCCCTCGCGGCCATCGTCGCGTCGGCCGACCGGCTCGCGTCGCGGCCCGTGGAGGTCCCCGAGGGGCCCACGGGGTGGTTCCACGACTACTTCTGCCCCGACCACGGCGTCCTCCTGCGCTACGACCGCGAACGCCCGCACGAGCACGTCTGCCCCGAGGACGGCCGCGTCTGGCGCGGGCCGAAGCTCGACGCCCACTGGGTGAGCACGACGGTGCGGGGCCTGCTCGAGTCCGCCGCCGACGCCGGGCTCGCCTGGCGCCTCGGCGGGAAGCGCGAGCACGCCAGGGCGGCCGCCGAGGTCCTCGTCCGGTGCGCCGAGCGCTACCGCGACCGCGTCCGCCCCCGCTCGCCGCCGCGGTGGATGTGGCAGAGCCTCGACGAGGCCGTGTACATCCTCGCCGCCGTGAAGGCCTACGAGCTCGCCGCGGCGAGCGGCGAGCTCTCGGAGGAGGCGCGGCGCCTCGTCGTCGAGGACTACCTCGTCGCCACGGCCCGGTTCCTCGCCGGGGAGCGGAAGACGATCCACAACATCCACTCCTGGTACAACGCGGCGCTCCTGGCCATCGGGATGGTCTCGGGGAAGGAGGACCTCGTGGACTTCGCGCTCGGCGGCACCGAGGCGTCGCGCCACGGCCTGCGCGACCAGCTCCGCGAGGGCGTGAGCGCCGAGGGCTTCTGGCGCGAGGGCTCGCTGGGCTACCACTTCTACACGCTGTCCTCGCTCGAGGAACAGGTCGTGCCGGCGCGGCGCCTCGGGCGCGACCTCTCGCGGGAGCTCGAGACGGTAAAACGCATGTGCCTGGCCCCCATCGCGATCGCCGACGCGCGCTGGGTAGTTCCGCCCACGAACGACAGCCACCCGGGCTCGCTCGAGCGCTACGCCGGGCAATACGAGGTCGCCGCGGGCCTCTTCCCCGACGAGCCGGCGCTGGCACGGTTCCTCGCCGCGGCCCTCGAGCGGACCGGGGGCCGGCGCGGCGGCCGCGCGGCGCTCCTCTACGGCCTCGAGGAGCTGCCGCCGCCCGAGGTCCCCGCGCCCTCGAGCCGGAGCTTCCCCGACATCGGCCTCTCGGTCCTGCGCACCGGGCCGCCTCACCCGCCGGGCGGCGAGGTCTACGCGCTCCTCGACCACGGCCCGCACGGCGGCGGCCACGGGCACCCCGACAAGCTCGCGGTCTCCTTCCACGCGCTCGAGCGCGTGCTCGCCCCCGACACGGGCACGGCCGGCTACGGCATGGCGCTGAACGCATCCTGGTACCGCCAGACGCTGAGCCACAACACGGTCGTCGCCGACCGCAAGTCGCAGGCGCCCGCGACGGGCAAGCTGATCTCGTTCCGCGGCGAGGGCCCGCTGCGGCACGTCGTGGCCTCGGCCGGCGATGCCTGCCCGGGGGTCGACTGGACCCGCGGCGTCTTCCTCGCCGGCGAGGGCTACCTCGTGATCATCGACGCGCTCGCCGCGCGGCCATCGAAGGAGGCAGGGGAGGCTCCCGCCGCGCCGCGCGTCTTCGACTGGGCCTGGCACGGCTACGGGAAGCTCGACGTGCGCTCCCCGGCCCTCGAGCCCCTCGCCGATCGAGCCCGTTTCGGGACGCGCGACGGCTACGACGTGCCGGAGGGCCTCCGCCGCGGCGCCGGCGCCGCCACCGTCGAGGCTCTCTGGAGGATCGAGCCCGCGACGCCGACGCAACCCGCCTGGCACGAGCCCGGCACCGCGGGCTCGGTGGTCTTGCGCCTCCTCGGCGAGGAGGGCACCGAGGTCTTCGCCGGCGAGGCCCCCGGCAACCCGGCGCGCGACCGCCTGCCCCTCGTCGTCGTGCGCCGCTCGGGCGCCCGGGCGCTCTTCCGCGCCGTGGTCGAGGCCGTCCCCGAGGGCCGCGCGCCGGTAGTCCAGGCGGTCGAGCCCTCGGGCGGCGGCGTGCGCGTGACGACCGGCGCGGGAGCGCGGGAGGTGGGGCTGCCGGAGTGAGTTGCCGGAGCGACGTCCGCCCAGCTCCGCCAAGGCAGGCTTCGCGGGCGGGCTTCCGGAGAGCAGAAGACCACCGGACGACCGGACGGCGCCGGAGCGGTCCGCCCCGATGGGCCATGCTACGGTGGCCGCGATGGTCCCTCGCGTCCCGCTCGGCACCTCCGACTTCCTCCAGCTCCGCGAAGACGAGCTCATCTACGTCGACAAGAGCCTCTTCGTCGTCGAGCTGCTCGCCGATCCGGCTCGCGTCCTCCTCCTGCCGGGGCCGAGGCGCTTCGGGAAGACGCTCAACCTGTCCACCGTCCGCTACTTCTTCGAGCGGCCGCCCCGATCTCCTGCCGATGCGACTGCCAAGGCGAGCGACGTGCGGCGCGCCTTCTCGGGCCTCGCGATCGAGAAGGCAGGCGAGGAGATCTGGAGCCACTTCCAGCGCCACCCGGTCATCTTCCTCACCTTCAAGGACCAGAAGGGGCCTAACTGGTCCGTGGGCGGGTCGCTGGCGGAGCTGATCGTCGATGAGGCCCTTCGACATGCGCCGGCCTTTGAGGCTTCCCTCACGGCGGACGAACGGAAGATGTTCGAGGCCATCGCCCGCGGCAGCCGGCCTCTCGAGCTGCTCGAGCGGTCCCTCTTCCTCTTGACGCGCTGGCTCCACCGGTCGACCGGCGAGAA
>JACQVW010000690.1 GCA_016209535.1 Planctomycetota bacterium
GCCGTGTACATGCAGGTGACGATGCCGAACTCGGTCGCCGCGAGGCTCGCGATGCCGAGGTACACGTTCATCTCCCGCCCGGCGATGAGGAAGTGCTCGACCTTGCCCACGTAGCGCCGGACGGCGATCCCCGCGACCATCGTCGCGAGGATGTAGACGCCAACGATCGCGCCATCCAGCGTGGAGAAGTGGCTCATCGCGCTCTCGCCCTCCCGCGGGCCTCCGAGGCCCGCCTCGCGTGCTCCGGAGCCACCGCGGCTCCCACGAGGCGAGGTCGCGGGGATTGTGCCGGAAAGGGGGCGCGAAGGGAAGGCCCGCTCTGGCCTTGGCTCCAGACATGGACTGGACGGTCGGCTGGACTTGGCGGTCGGGAAGAGCGCCGCGAACCGGCGATTGAAGACGCTGGAGGGCTGAGGCCTGGACGGCACTTGGGCGAGACCCAAGATCCTGCTTTCAAAATGACTGCAGAGCTCGTAAGCTCGTCGAGGATGCCCCGGAAGCGGAGACTCAAGGCCACCTTTGACTCTTCCTTCTGGGTACACGCGGTGTCCCTCGGCTTCGTTGACTCGCTGCTCCATGACTACTCCATGGATCTGGAGAGCGAGCAGCCATCAACCTGGCCCTCGAGAAGCGCATGCTGCTCCTCATCGATGACTGGCGGCCAGCCGAGACAGCGAGGGCGGCAGGAGCTGAGACGCTCAATTCCGTCCTTTACATGGTCCATTTGTATGAACAAGGCAGACGAAAGGCCGAGGATGTGCTCGAAGGGTTGGCGTTCATGGCGCGCAGGAACACCTTGAGGCGCGAGTACTTGATCTCGGCCCTGCGGCTCGTCGCCGAGATCCGCCGGCGGCGCGGCAAGGGGAGGCCTGGAGGAAAGCACCGATGAGAGCACGGAACCCCTCGAGAGCAAAGACAGCACGGTCCACCATCACGGTCCGCTTGACGCCGACGCAGCACGCGCTGCTCGACAGGGCGTGCAAGGTGAACCACATGTCCCAGACGGGATACCTTGCACGGCTGGCCGTGGAGAGCACGCGGGAGGATCTCCTCCGGTACGCGGTGCGGAGGTATCGAGCCGGGGAGGCCAGTCTGAGCGAGCTCGCCGCCGAGACCGGCCTCGATGTCCCCACGATCCTCGGCGCCGCGGCGAGCGGCGCGGGCGACTCGGAGCAAGCTGTCTCGGCGTTCCTGACGGAAGCCAAGGCCCTGGCGAAGAGGCTCGAGGACCCCGAGCTTTACGAGATGGCGAGGGATGCGGTTCGACGCTCGCCGGGGCCGCATCGAGACCGCGGACGGTGAGCGAGGACCGACGCTCTCAGGCCACCTCGAACGTCCGGACCTTCCACCGTCCTTGGCTCCCGCCGGCGGGAAGCGCCCCAGCTCGTGGAGGAGCGCGCGGGTGGCGAGCATCTCCGCAGCGTTCATCTGCAACAGCGCAACGGTCGCTCGCCCACATGGCGTCCTACCTGTACTCACAGCAGCCTGCCGCCCTGTCGATGACGGCGGCGCGTACCGCCTTCGTGAGCGATCTCAAGCCGCGCTGACCACCTCGGGCAGCAATTCCCCCAATCTCCTGAGGGCTACCTGCGCCTCCAGCCTTTCCACCGTGCGCCTCTGCGCGATACGGGTGCCGCTTCACGTCTGGCTCGGCGGTGGGATCGCCAGCTGCTTGCAGATGCGCATCGCCGTGAACTCCACGATCTCCCTGTGGCGCGGGATGGATGCACGCCGGCTCACGGCTGGGTTCTCTCAGATAGAGTGCTCGCTGCCCTCGCGGACGAATCGGCACCCATGTTGGCGCAGGTACGAGAGCAGGTCGCGGCGTTTCATGCCGCCGCCGGATCGGGGTCGATGGACACCCTTGCCGCTGCCTTCAGCATCAGGTGGATCGGCTCTTCGATGTCGGCTTCGGGATCGCTGAGAGCTGGATTCGGTCGAGGGAGCGCCTCGCCCTGGAGGAGGTTGGTCTCGGCCATGTCGACGAGGGCGCTTGCGAGCAGCCGGCGCGCCTCCGGCAAGTCCCCGCCGAAGCTGATCACGCCGGGGAAGTCCAGCACCTCGGCGTGCACTCCGCTTGGAAGGAACTTGTACATGGCCTTGTACGTCAACATGGCGAGGTCTCGCTGACCTGAACGTCGTAGCGATGATTCTCTCCCCTGTTTTCGATGGGTGTCAAGGACATCCTGCTCCCTGCTCGAGAGGCAGCGCGGCGCGGCGGCGGGACCTCACAGGTGATACGGGTGCCGCTGCGGCCGCCCCAGGAGCCGGTTCGCCTGCGGGTCGCCCAGGACCTCCTGCTTCACGCCATCCCAGACGAGCTTGCGGCCCAGGAGGTACGCGAGGTTCCCGAGGTTGCAGAGGGTCGCGACCCGGTGGCCGATCTCGATGTCGACGGCCGGGCGGTAGGACGGCTCGCGGATCGCCCGGAGCCAGTCCGCCTTGTGGTTCATGTTGAAGTCGGGATAGGCGTCGGTGCGGTGGACCTCGACGCCCCCCGGAGGGAGCTTGAAGCGGACCGCCTCGGGCTCCGCGGGCCTGTACGCCCCCTCCCACTCGAGGACGAGGCGCCCGGTCTCGCCCCAGAAGCAGTTCCCGAACTCCGTCTTGCCCACCTTCTCGCCCGGCTGGCCCCAGACGAGCTGCCAGTCCGGGTCCACGAAGGTGTAGACGACATCCATCGTGACGGGGTTGTCCCAGAGGCCCCTCTCGGGCGCCGTGCCCTTCGCCTCCACGGTGTAGGAGACCTGGCGGTCCACGTCCATGCACCAGAGGATCGTGCTGAGCTGGTGCGCGCCGCGGTCGCGGATGTTGCCGCCACCCGACTCGAGGAGCCACCGGAAGACGCCGTGGCAGTACCGCGGGTTGTAGGGGCGCCACGGGAGCGGCCCGAGCCACAGGTCCCAGTCGAGGTCGGGCGGCGGGTCGCCGTCGGGAACGGGGCTCGAGTCGACGGGGTTCTCGTAGTGCCAGCAGGTGACCTTCTTCACCTTGCCCACGATCCCGCTCCGGATGGCGCGGCACGTGTGCCAGGCGCCGAGGCCCGTGCGCCCCTGGGCGCCGACCTGCACGGCGCGCCCGTGCTTCCGGGCGGCGGCCACCATCGCCTTCCCCTCCTCGACCGTGACCGAGGCGGGCTTCTCCACGTAGACGTGCTTCCCCGTCTCGCAGGCGTGCACGGTCTGGACGGCGTGCCAGTGGTCGGGCGTGGCAATGACCACGGCGTCGATGTCGCGCCGGTCGAGGATGTACCGGTAGTCGCGGTGGGGGTCGACGCCGGGGCCCGCGGTCTGGACCGCCTTCGCGAGGCGCCCCTCGTCGGCGTCGCAGACCGCCGCGACCTCGACCTTGCCCTCCTGCTGGAAGGCGAGCATGTTCTGGAGGTGCACGGTGCCCATGCCGCCCACGCCGATGTGGCCCGTGACCAGGCGGTCGCTCGGCCCGGGCTTGCCGGGGACGCCCAGGGCACGTCCGGGGAAGAAGGCGGGCGCGGCAAGGAAGGCCCCGGCCGCCGCCAGGAACTCGCGCCGCCGCATTCGGTGCACCCGACATTGGCTCATGCTCATCCTCCTCCTCCTGCTGCTCCTGCTCATGCCCTCCGCGCCTCCTTCGCCTTCGCCTCGCAGCCCTTGAGGTAGTCGCGGGACCTCGAGAGGGCCGCGGACATCGCGTCGGGCTCGAGGTCGCCGTGCATGAAGACGTTCAGGCAGCCGGGGTAGTTGGACCTCGCCAGCGCCGCGACCCACGGCGTGAAGTCCGCCGGCCCCGCGCCGGGGAGCTGTCCCGTGCCCTCGGCGTTCTGCCACGCGTAGAAGAAGAAGAGCTGCCGCCCGGCGATCGCGACCGCCTCCTCGACGGAGGCTCGGGCGGCCTGGAGGTGGTAGGGAGCGAGCGCGATCCCGAGCCGCGGCCAGCGGTTGAGGTCGACGAAGGCCTTGAAGGAGTCGAGCGAGTCGAGGAGGGCGTGGCCGTGGTTCTCGATCGCGAGGTAGGAGCCGTGCTTCTCGGCGAGCTCGACCTCGGGCTTGAGGCTCTCGAGGAATTCGCCCATGCGCTGGCCGAGCTCTCCCGCCTTCGCCGGTCCGGCGCTCCCGCGCACGGCGACGCCCCCGCCGGCCCCGCCGAGGAGCTCGGCGTAGCGCGGGTAGCCGCCCACGTAGATCGAGAAGGCGAAGAGCGCGAGCTTGTGCTTCTCGAGGAGCTCCTTCAGGCCGCCGGGGCCGAGGCGCGAGAGCGCGTCGTCGAGGTGCGGGCACCCGGTGTAGGCCGACCAGATGTCGATCGCCTCGAAGCCGAGCCCGGCGATGCGCTCGCAGGCCCGCTCGAGGGGCAGGTGCAGGTAGTGGATCGACGAGGTCGAGAGCCGCATCGTCCAGGGCCTGTCGCCGGTGCGCTTCACGCGCGTGGGCTTCGCGGGCTTGAGCTTCACGCAGGGCACGCCGGCGACCTCGACGCCGCGGGCGCGGAGCGACTGGGCGAGGGCCGGCTTGAAGTCGTCGCCGCAGGCTTCGAGCGCCGCCCTCAGCGCCGCGAGCGACCGCTCGCCGGGGATGCGCTCGAGGGCCTGGCGCGCGTCCTCGCGGGCCGCCGGGCTCGCGAGGAGGGCCGCGATGGGCCCGACGGACTCGTCGCCGCCGACCTCCGAGAGGAGCCAGAGGGCCTCGCGGCGGACCGCGTCGGGCCGCCCGGGCTCGAGGAGCCGGGCGAGCTGCGCGGCGGCGCGGGCCCTCGCTTGCTCCGCTCGCTCCGCCTGCTCCCCCGCCTCCCGGCCGGGACCGCCGGCCCGGCGCACGATCGACCGCAAGCGCCGCTGCGCGGCCCGGGCCGCCTCGACGTCCTCCTCGGCCAAGCCGGCGGCGAGCGCCAGGAGATCCTCGGCGCCCGGCGCGGCCTGCGTCTGCTTCTCGTCCATGGTGCACCTCGCTGCGGCAGGCTAAGGCCCACCCCGCCCCGCCACCGTGCCGTCGGTCACGGGGGCGGCGCGGTGGGTCGCCCGCTGCGGGTGCGGGTGCGGGGGCGGGCGCGTGCCGCGCAGCGGCTAGAGGCACCCCGGGCTCGGCTCGCGGCAGCCTGCGAACAGGACCAAGCGGACCGCGTCGGCGACGTTGAGCCTCCCGCTGCCGTCCGCATCGGCTCGGAGGAAGACCTGCTTCTCGCGACACGAGGGGCCGCTCAGGCAGTCGAGGTCGTCGCAGTCGGCCATGCCGTTCCCGTCATCGTCCACGCCGTTGTCGCAGACCTCGAGCGTCGCGGCGCCGGCCAGCTTGACCCAGCCGTCCACGATCCTCGAGGGCTCCCGCGACATCCCGGCGACGGTGATGTTGATCTCGACCGGCGGTGAGGATCGCCTCCGTGGATCGAGTGGCTCGCGCTCTGCGAGTGCGGCCGATGACCGAAGCGTCGCCGGCACGTCGCGTGCAAGGTGCAGCGCTACGGGCAGTGCTCGTAGCCCAGGCAGCCGAGGTCTCCCGGAGAGCCCGGCGGATCCGGGTCGGCGCCGCAGGGCGCGGCGGGGGGGCCTGCGCCGGGCGGTCCCGGCTCCGGCGGCGCGGGGCCGCCGAGGAACAGGAAGACGACCCGGCCGCCCGAATCCACCGCGATGTCGTGGACGTCCAGCTCCCCCGTGACGCGGGACTCCCGGGGCGTGTAGACGGCGTCGTAGCCGTTGAAGCTCTGCGCGGGCCCGAGGACGTTCTCGAAGCGCCAGACCTGGCAGAGGGTGCTCAAGTAGAGGGTCGAGGGGGAGGCGTGGAGGCCCATGACGCGCTCGAGCGTGCGCTCGAAGATCGAGAGGCGGCCGTCAGGCTGGACCCCGATGAAGAAGACCTTCCCGGCCTGGTAGGTGGTGAAGGCAAGGCTTGAGCGCTGGCCCGCGAGCCAGCCGGCGAAACCCCGCGAGGCCGTCAGCTCGAAGACGGGCTGGGCCGGCGTCTCGCCGCGGGCCTGGGGGGAGGGCTGCGGCACCGGTGCGCTCGGCGACTCGTCGTTCACGGCACATCCCTAAAGCTCGCAGACCGCATACTCGCCGCACCCGAGCGAGTCGCCTTCCGTCGGGTCCGGCCCGCAGGCGCCGTGCGGGGCGGCTGGCGCAGGCCCTCCTCGGAACAGCCAGTTGAGGTGGTAGATCCCGTCGGTGATGTCGAGCCTGCCCGAGTCGTCCGCGTCGGCCGCGTCCTCGCAGCCGGGCAGCGCGCTCCCGAGGAAGAGGGTGCCGAAGAGGAACACGGCGTCGCTCAGGTCCAGGGCGCCGTCTCCGTTCGAGTCGCCGCGGCGGAAGGTGGGGACGAGGGACTCGAGCTCGATCGGCGAGACGCGCACCTGCAGGGCCTCGAACGCGCTCGGCGCGGGAGCCAAGGTGCTCCACCGGTGGGCCGCGGCGACGCCGACCTGGAGCGACGGCGGCAGCCCCTCGAGGTCTTGCCTCCCGAGCTCCGGCCAGCTCTCGCCGTCGAGGGAGTACTGGCCGATGAAGGCTTTCCCGCGGCGCTCGAGGCGGAGCCAGGCCAGCGGCCGATCGATCAGGGCCCCCGAAGAGACGGTGCGAAGCGACGCCCCCTCTCCGGGGCGGTACTGGAACCGCACGTTGAGCTTCCCGTCGGTGCGGAGGTAGAGGATCGTTCGCGCGGACGGCGCGTCCGCGGCCAGGCTCGCATGAGCCATGAGCGCGATGGCGGAGCTCGACAGGGCGCCCACGAGCTCGGAGACCCTCGCGGTCAGGCGGAAATCTCCGCCGGCCTCCTGGTGGACGAAGAACCAGCCATCAGTCTGGGCAGCGATCGCGTAGGGGCCGGCGCACAGGGCCAGGCCGGCCGACTCGCCGGCGGCGCCCGGCTCGAGGAGGCGCGCGGCGCCCGGGTACAGCGGCTCCCCGACGTCGGCCGCCACCCAGGGCGCCACATCGCCCGAGGCGCAGCGCACGTCCACGGCCTCGCTGTGGTAGTCGCAGGTCCCGCCTCGGGTCTCCACGCGCAAGGTCGCCTGGTGGCGCCCTGGCCCCTCGAGCACCAGCTCCGGCCCCTCGGCCGCCGTGCCGTCTCCCAAGAGCCACGCGTAGGAGACGATCGCGTCTCGGGGCGTGGAGGCGGTGGCGTCGAGGACCGCACGCTCCCCGGGCCCCTGCGAGACCGTGAAGCGCGCCCTCGTGGCGAGATCGGCGCCGAAGCAGCCGGTCCGGACCGCCTTGGGACGCATGTCGTCGGTGAAGAGGAGGAAGACCGTCCCCTCGCCGTCGCTCCAGAGCCAGGGGTAGTGCTCCGTGCCTCCGGAGTTGGGGGGCGCGGGCAGGTTGATCGCCGGCCCGAACGGGGCGCTGGGGTCCGCCGAGGAGCGGACGGCCATCCAGAGGTCGGGGCCGCCGTGGCCGCCGGGCCGGTTGTCAACGCCCCACCAGTCTGCCGAGTCCGACCAGACGAGGTAGCGGCCGTCAGGAGAGATCGTCGGGGGGAAGATGGTTTCCGCCGTGTTGAGGTGCTTCAGCTCTCGGACGTCGGTGAAACCGGCGAGGGGCTCGTGCGGCTCGACGAACCGGGCCGTCCAGAGGTTCCCCTGCCGCATGAAGAAGAATTCCTTCCCGTCGGGCGACTCGCAGCCCGGGAGGTCGGCGCCGTTCCCCTCCACGTCAATGTTGACGTCGGGGACGGCCTGCGCCCGGTCGAACGCAGCCTCGGGGTCCTCCGGATCGCTCTTCGTGGCCACCCAGATATCCCAGGTGCTGCTCGAGCGGCCCCGGGTGGTGAAGTAGAGCCGCCGGCCGTCGGCCGAGATCCTCGGCCCCCAGCTCCTGTAGGCTGCGGGGTTGAGGTTGACGGCCAGGCCGAGCCGCACGCCGCCGTCGAAGGGCTCGCTCACGTCGTCGCGGGTGGCCACCATGATCCAGTTCGACCCTGTCGCGGCCTCGCCCTGCCACGCGTCGTAGTAGAGCGTGAGGCCATCGGCCGTGAGGCTCGCGCCGCCGAGGTTGTTCGTCCCGCCGTCGAGGCTCAAGGTCCCCAAGGGCTCGGGAAACCCGAAGCAGCCGTCCTCCTGCGCCAAGAGGGCGGGCCACGAGCTCACGAGGATGACGAGAGCTCCGATCGAAGCGAAGGACCTGGAACCGGGGATGACTCGCGCTGACGTTCGGCATTTCATGGTCGTTTGCTCCTACTAGCGACAGCCCTGGGGCGGCGCCTCGCACCCCAGCGCTTGGTCCGCATCCATGCCCTGCCCGCATCCCGGGAACGGCTCCGGTGGCGCCGGCCCTCCCAGGAAGCTGTACATGAGGAGGTACACCGCGTCCGTGACCTGCCCCGCGGCGCGGCCATCGCCGTTGGCATCGCAGGCCGCGAGGCACGGCGGCCTCGGGCCGCTCATGAAGTTGTAGAGGAGGAGGACGACCGGATCGGCGATGTTCACGGTGGAGCCGTCGCCGCTGCAGTCGCCGCGGAGGAAGCGGGGCGCGGCGCCGGCGTCGGGGGAGCCGAAGACGACGTAGGCCTCGCCGGTCAGGTTCTCCGCGCCCCAGTACTTGGA
>JACQVW010000675.1 GCA_016209535.1 Planctomycetota bacterium
CCCTCGAGCGCCTCGAGAAGCTCGCGGCGGAGGAGGAGAAGACCCGCGAGGAGACGCGCGCCCTCGACGAGGAGGGACGTGCCGAGGGCGACCCCGAGGCCCAGGAGCGAGCCGAGGGGCTCGCGAAGAAGCAGCGCGACATCCAGCGCCGCGCGAACGACCTCCGGCGCTCGCTGGAGCGCGAGGCCGCGGAGGCGGAGAGGCAGCAGGGCGAGGGCGGCGAGCAGGGAGAGCAGGGCGCCGAGGGCCGCGAGGGGGGCCAGGGTCAGCAGGGCCAGTCCGGGCAGTCGGGCCACGAGGCGCGCGCCGGGCAGCGGGGCCAGCAGGGGCAACGAGGCCAGCAGGGCCAGCAGGGCCAACAGGGCCAGCAGGGCCAGGAAGGGCAGCAGCAGGCTCAGGCTGGGCAGGAGGGCCAGCAGGAGGGATCGGCGCAGCAGGGCCCCCAGGGCCGGCGCTCGGGCCGCCGGCAGGCCGCGCAGGCCTTGCGGCGCGCGGGCCAGCGCATGGAGGGCGCGTCGGAGCGTCTCGACGCCCAGAACCTCGAGGGCGCCCAGGAGGACCAGGAGGAGGCGCTCGCGGAGCTGAACCGGGCGCGAGACGAGCTCCAGGACGAGGCCGACGAGGAAGAGGAGGAGACCCAGGAGGAGATCGCGCAGCGCCTCGCCGCCCGGCTCCAGGCCATGCTCTCGGAGCAGGAGCTCGTGAGCGCGGAGACGAAGGGCCTGGAGGAGGCCAAGGCTGCGAGACCGCCCGAGGTCGATCCGCCCACGAGCGAGCCTGCCCCGAAGCCCACGGCGGACCCGGCCGCCGAGGCGCGCTCCCTCGGGCGCCGGGAGCGGTCCCTCGCCACGGACGCCGAGGACGCCCTGCGCCTCCTCGAGGCCGAGGAGACGAGCCTCGTCGCGCCGGGGATCTTGAAGCGCGTGGCCGAGGACCTCGAGAACGCGGCGGGCCTCCTCGACGGCGCTCAGACGGGCGAGGTCACGCAGCTCATCCAGCGCGACGTCGAGACGGCGCTCCGGGAGCTCATCGATGCCGTCAAGCCGCCCGACCGAGATCAGGGGCCCCCGAGGAGCGGCCAGCCCATGCGCATGCGGCGGATGCGGATGCGCGAGATCGTCTCGCCCGCCGTGGAGGTCAAGATGCTCCGCTCGGCCCAGCGCAGGATCCGCGAGCGGACCGAGCGCCTCGCCTGCCTGGGGATCGTGAAGAAGCCGGAGCCCGAGCCGGCGGCGCCGCCCGGGACGACGCCGGAGAAGCCCGAAGCCGCCGTGGCGGAGGCGCCGGAGCCGGAGCCGGAGCTGGAGCCGGAGGCGAAGGATCAAGCCTCCGATCCGCTGCACGAGCAGGCGCGGCTCGTGGCCGAGGCCGAGGAGGCCCTGGCGAAGCTGACCCGGGCCCTCATCGAGAAGTATCCGTTGATCGACGACCTCCTCCTCGGTAAGGATGAGGAGGCCGAACGGGCGATCCTTGGCATCCCCGGCGATGACGAGGACCCGAAGCCCCGGGACAAGGACCGCGGGGCGGAAGGCAAGGAAGACCGGGAAGACCGGGAAGGCCAGGAAAAACCTCAAAGGGAAGGCGAAGGAGGAGGCTCCAAGTGACCATGTTGCGACATCACCGCGTGAGTGCGGGCCTCCTCGGGGCCCTGGTTGCGTGCTGTGTTCTCCGGGCTGCGGTGTCTTCCCCCCTCGATCCCGTGCCTTCCCCCCTCGATCCCCCCGAGGGGACGGGCAAGGGGACGGAAGCTTCCCACGGCGAGAAGTGCGCCGACTGCACGGCCGAGGCGGTCTGGAAGGGCTTCCTCAAGCACCTCCAGGCCCAGGGCCGCGCGGACCTGATCCCGCCCGGCGCGCTCGGGTCCAAGGAGGAGGGCGAGGCTGGCGAGAGCGATCCGGGCGATCCGAGCGATCCGGCCGGCGCGCCCAGGGCCCCCGTCATCGACCTCCTCGCGGGCGACCCCGTGAAGGGGATCCTCTTCAAGCTCTCGCCGGACCTGGTGAACCTCGATGCGATCGCCGGCGGGGCCGACGGCAAGCCGCTCGGGGCCGAGGACGCCGCGAAGGCGCGGGCCCTCGCGGAGAAGCTCCGGGCCTCGAGCGACCCGTACCTCGAGGCCTACGGCACACTCCACGGCGCCAGGTTCGACCTCGAGGGGCCCGAGCGCGAGAAGGGCGCGTGCGAGAAGGCCCGCGCCGCCCTCGAGGGCCTGATCACGTCGCACCATTTCCTCCCGCGCCGCGAGGCGCGCCGGAGCCTCGCCCAGGCCTACTCCTGCCTCGGCGATGACACCCTCGCCCTCCTCGAGCTCCAGTTCTTCCTCCTCGACGTGGCGCCCGAAGCCGATGCGGACCGGGCCTGGGCCAAGGACGAGCTGAGGAAGATCCGCGAGAAGGAGCACCCCGGGCCCCTCCATCACTCGGAAGAGAACATGCGGTCGATCTCCGAGAGCATCTCGGGCCTTGACGTGGGCGAGGGGACCCAGGGGAAGGAGCGGCGCGTCGAGGACATCCTCGACAAGGTGGCGAAGCTCCTCGAGCAGAAGGGGGGCACGTGACCGAGCGGCGGCACCTGAGCGGGTGCCGCACACGGCCGCGGTCGCGGCCAAGGCATGGCGCAGGCGAACGCACGAGGGGCGAGGTTGCAGAAGGGGCGTCGCGGCGGGAAGGACGGCGAGAACCAGTCGAGCCAGGCCCAGGGGAAGGCGGCCCGGGAGACGGACTTCTCCCAGCGGCCGGACCAGGACCCGCGCCTGAAGGACCTGACGCCCGAGGAGCGCGCGGCCTGGGGACGGATCAATGACCGGGACGTGGCGCAGTCGCTGCGCGCGCTCTGGGACAAGATCCCCCGCTCCTACCGGGTGATCGTCTCGCAGTACTTCCGGGAGATCACGGACCCGGAGCCCGAGAAGGCCGCCGGTCCCGCCGAGAAGAGATAGGCGGGGCCCTCGGGACCCCGCCGCATGCCGCTGGAGGGCCGCTGGTCGCTCCTCGCGCTCCTCATGCTGATCAGCGCGACGAACCAGCTCCACCGGATCAGCCTGCCGGCCGTGGGGGACCAGATCCTGGAGGCCTACTCGTTCTCGGAGAAGGAGCTGGGCGTCCTCTACTCGGTGTTCCTCTGGGTCTACACGGCCTGCATGTTCCCCGGGGGGATCCTGCTCGACCGCGTGGGCGCGTGGCGCACCCTGAGCGTCGTCCTCCTCGGCTCGAGCCTCGCCGGCCTCCTGACCGGCGCGCTGGGCTGGCTCGCTCTCGCCCCCGCGGCCGCCTGGTGGTGGATCGCCGCGGTGCGCGGCGGCATGGGGGTCCTGAGCGCGCCGATCTACCCCTCGACCTCGAGGGCGGTCGCGAGCTGGTTCGAGCCGCGGGAGCGCGCCCTCGCCAACTCGCTCGTGATCGGGGCCGCCCTCGCCGGGGTCGCGGGGGCGCAGAAGCTCATGAGCGTCCTCAGCGCTCGGCTGGGCTGGAGGGCCGCCTTCGTCGTGATCGGCGCGGGCACGCTCCTCGTCCTCGCAGCCTGGGCCTTCCTCGGGAGCGCCGCGCCGGGGAGCCGGCACGGGCCGGCGAGGCCTGACGCTGCGCCGCCGGGCGCCCGGGGCGGCTCGTGGGACTGGCTTCGCCTCTTCGCTCACCCCGGCGTGCTCCTCCTGACCCTGAGCTACGCCACGGTCGGCTACTTCGAGTACCTGTTCTTCTACTGGAGCAAGCACTACTTCAAGGAGATCCTCAAGCTCTCCGAGGACGCCGCGGCGGACCGCGCAGCGATCCCGAGCCTCGCCATGATGGTGGGGACGCCGCTGGGCGGGCTCGCGTGCATCTGGGCCGCGCGGCGCTGGGGCCTCAAGAGCGGCCTCCGGCGCGTCGCCGTGGTCTCCATGACCCTCGCGGCCGCGTTCCTCGCCCTCGGAGCCCTCGCGGACGGCCTCGGCGCGAAGGTCGCGCTCTTTTCCCTGGCCCTGGGCGTCATCGGCGCGAGCGAGGGGCCCTTCTGGACCGCCGCGGTGCAGCTCGGCGGCGCGAGGCACGGCGGCGCGTCGGGCGGCTTCGTCAACACGGGCGGGAACCTGCTGGGGTCCCTGGCGCCCGCGGTGACGCCCGTCCTCGCGAGCCGGGTCAACGCCGCCTGGGGCTCGGCGGACCCCCTCCTGGGCTGGACCGCGGCCCTGATCGCCGGCGCGGCCGTGTGCCTCGCGGGCGTCTGCTTCTGGGCCTGGGTGGACGTCGAGAGACCGCTCGAGTGACCGGGTTGCCCGGACCGGCCGGATCGTCGCTTCGGCTCCGCGCCCCGGCGGTGTATCATTCCCCGCATGGGTTCACGTCGTGAAGCCGCCCGAGCGGTCCGGGCGATCGTCGCCTGCTGCCTGTGCGCGCCCGCCGCCGGCGGGGCTCCCCCCGGCGGGGCTGCCGCCGCAGGCGCCCCTCCGGCCGCGAAGGCCGCCGGGCACTGGGCTTTCCGCCCGCCCGCGGCGGCGCCCGTCCCCGACGTGAGGCGCCCCGACCTCGCCCGCACGCCCGCCGACCGCTTCGTCGAGGCGGCGCTCGAGGGCGCCGGGCTCACCCTCGGGCCCGAGGCGAGCCGGGAGACCCTCGCCCGCCGCGTCAGCTTCGACCTGACGGGCCTCTCGCCGTCGCCGGAGGATGTCGCGGAGCTCCTCGACGACCCCTCGCCCGACGCCTACGAGCGCATGGTGGACCGCTGCCTCGCGTCGCCGCGGCACGGCGAGCGGTGGGGGAGGCACTGGCTCGACGCCGCGGGCTACGCCGACTCGAACGGCTACTTCTCGGCCGACTCGGACCGGCCCCTCGCGTACCGCTACCGCGACTACGTGGTCGCATCCCTCAACGCGGACTTGCCCTTCGACCGCTTCGTCCTGGAGCAGCTCGCGGGCGACGAGCTCGTGGGCTTCGATCCGGACGGCGACGTGCTTCCCGGAACCGTGGAGCCTCTCGCCGCGACGGGCTTCCTCCGCTGCTCCCAGGACGGGACGGGGGAGAGCGACGGGAACGACGTCGAGGTGCTCCAGGACAAGGTCTCGGTCCTCGAGGGGACCGTGCAGATCATCGGCGCGGCCCTCCTGGGCCTCACGCTCCAGTGCGCGAGGTGCCACGAGCACAAGTTTGACCCGATCCCGCAGGCCGAGTACTACGCCCTCCAGGCGGTCTTCACGCCCGCGTACTCGACGCGGCAGTGGCTCAAGCCCGCCGAGCGCGTGGCCACGGTGGGCACGCGGGCCGAGCGAGAGGAGCACCGCCGGCGCGTCGAGGCTGCGGACCGCGAGGTCGCGGCCTGGCGGGCGAGCCTCGAGGCCGCGGCGGGGCCCCTCCGGAAGCTCCTCCGCCGGGAGCGCGTCGCGGCGCTCGCGGGGGAGGCGCGGGCGGAGGCCGAGCGCGCCGCGAAGGCCTTCGAGACGCCCGAGGAGAAGCGGACCGAGGAGGAGAAGGGGCTCGTGGAGAAGCACGCGGCGCTCCTCGAGGTGAAGGACGAGGACCTCGCGAAGCGGTTCGAGGAGATCGCCCGCGTCCGCGGCGAGGTCGAGGCGGCCGTGGCGCGCGTAGAGCGGGCGAGGCCTCCGCCCCTCCCGCAGGTGGCGGTCCTCATCGACGTGGACCTCGACCCGCCGCCCCACCGCGTCCTCCTGCGCGGCGCCGTGACCGCGCCCGGCGAGGCGGTCGAGCCGGGCGTGCCGGCGGCGCTCGCCACGCCGGCCAACCCGTACCTCCTGGACCCCAGGGCGCGGCCGGGCCGCGGCACCGGCCGCAGGCTCGCCTTCGCGCGCTGGCTCGTCTCGGAGGAGAGCCCGCTCCTCCTCCGCGTGACGGTGAACCGCCTCTGGCAGCAGCGCTTCGGCACGGGCATCGTCGCGACGAGCGACAACTTCGGCCTCTCGGGCGCGCGCCCGTCGATCCCGGGGCTCCTCGACTTCCTCGCCCTGGAGCTCCGCCGGCGCGGGCACAGCACGAAGGCCCTCCACCGGCTGATCCTCACCTCGGCCGTCTACCGCCAGTCGAGCTCCGCGGGCGAGGACGCGCGGCTGCGCGACCCCGAGGGCCGGCTCCTCTCGCGCTTCCCGCTCCGGCGCCTCGAGGCGGAGCCGCTCCGCGACGCCATGCTGACGGCCTCGGGCGAGCTCGACCTGCGGATGGGCGGGCCCTACGTCCCGGCGAAGCGCGGCGAGGACGGCCAGGTCGTCGTCGACGAGGGCCAGGACGGAGCCCTCCGCCGGTCGATCTACCTCCAGGCTCGCCGCACGCAGCCCGTGACGGCCCTCGAGGTCTTCGACGCGCCCCTCGTCGTCGGGAGCTGCACGCGCCGCGGCGCCTCGACGACGGCGCTCCAGTCGCTCGCCCTCCTCAACTCGGGCTTCGTCCTGGCCCGGGCCCGCGCCTTCGCGCGCCGGCTCGAGCTCGAGGCCGCGGGCGGCGGCGCCGAGCCGATCGAGCGGGCCTTCGTCCTCGCCCTCGGCCGCGGCCCGTCGCCGCTCGAGCGCCGGCTCGCCGAGGCCTTCCTCGCCGAGCAGGCGTCCGGGTATGCTGGGGCCGGTGGGTCCACCGGACCTGGCCCGCGCCGGGCCCTCGAGGACCTCTGCCAGATGCTCTTCGCATCGAACGCGTTCCTGTATGTGGACTGAGACCGAGCCCAGCTCTCCTCTCGCGCAGCCGCCCTTCGCGCTGAACCGCCGCGCGTTCCTCGGGACGTACGCCGGGGGCCTCGGGGCCTTCGCGCTCGCGCACCTCCTCGGCCTCGACGCGGCTCGGGCCGCGCCGCCGGCGGCCTCTGGCGAGGCCGCGGCCTCCTCCCGCCGGGGCCTCCTCGAGCCGAAGCCGCCCCACTTCGCGCCGCGCGCCAGGGCCGTCATCTGCCTCTTCCAGCACGGCGGCCCGAGCCAGGTGGACCTCTTCGACCCGAAGCCCGAGCTCTCCCGTCACGGCGGGAAGCCCTACGAGGGGGACCTCGAGGTGCACTTCCACAAGCAGCGCGGGAACCTGCTCGCCTCGCCCTTCAAGTTCCAGCGCTGCGGGGCGTCGGGCCTGGAGCTCTCGGAGGTCCTCCCCTGGACGGGGAAGATCGCGGACGACCTGACCCTGGTGCGGTCCATGAGGACCGACTCGGTGGACCACGAGGCGGCGCTGCGGTGCATGCACGCGGGCAAGGTCTTCGGCGGGCGGCCGGCGTGGGGAGCCTGGGTCGTCTACGCCCTCGGCACGGAGCGCCAGGATCTCCCCGCCTACGTGGTGCTCTCGGACCCCGGCGGCCTGCCCGTCGACGGGATCCGGAACTGGTCCTCGGGGTTCCTCCCCGCCATGGTCCAGGGGACCCAGATCCGCTCGGGGAAGACGCCCGTCTTCAACCTCGACGCTCCCGAGGGGCTGCCCGAGGCGGCGCGGGCGCGCCAGCTCCGCTTCCTCCGCGGCTTGAACGAGCTCCACCTCCACGGTCGGGAGGGCAACACCGAGCTCGAGGCGCGCATCGCGAACTACGAGATGGCCGCGCGCATGCAGCTCTCGGTCACGGAGGCCCTCGACGTCTCCCGGGAGGACGCCGAGACGCGCCGCCTCTACGGGCTCGAGACCCAGCGCGCTGCCGAGTACGGGAAGCGCTGCCTCATGGCGCGGCGCCTCGTGGAGCGGGGCGTCAGGTTCGTGCAGGTGTTCTTGAGCTCCCAGCCCTGGGACACACACGACAAGAACGCCGAGACGCTGAAGGGACTCTGCGCGATGACGGACCAGCCGAGCGCGGCCCTCGTCATGGACTTGAAGCGCCGCGGGCTCCTGGACTCGACGATCGTCCTCTGGACGGGCGAGTTCGGCCGCCTGCCCGTCTCGCAGGGGAAGGACGGCCGCGACCACAACCGCCACGCTTTCAGTCTGTGGCTCGCGGGCGGCGGGTTCCGCGGCGGCCACGCTCACGGCGGCACGGACGACTTCGGCTACAGGTCCGTCGAGGACGTCGTGCACGTCTCGGACCTGCACGCGACGCTCCTCCACGCGCTCGGCCTCGACCACCGCCGCCTCACCCACGACCACGAGGGCCGCGAGGACAGCCTCACCGACCCGGCGGTGAGCGGGGCGAAGGTGGTGCGGGAGCTCTTGGCGTAGAGGCGCCGCGGCTCAGGCCCACTTGACCGAAGGCTTGCGCTCCTCGGCCGCGCACTGGCGGAGGAAGAGGTTGATCAGGGCCTGGAAGGGGATCCCGGTCTCCGCAGCCAGGCGCCGGAAATAGTCGACGGTGCTCGGCTCGAGCCGGAGCCTGACCTGCTTCAGGAGCCTCTTCGCGTAGGGGTTCTTCACCGCTCTGGAGAAATCGTATTCCTTCCGCATGTCTCATTCCGTGTACTGAGCCTTTTCCCTCCGAGTCGCCTTCCTCGCCGAGATCACCCTGACGACTTGATCGCCCCGTCGGTAGGTGTGACAGACGACCAAGAGCCGGAACCGGCTGCTCATGCCTAACAGGAGGAACCTCTCCTCGTCTGTCGAATGGTCGGGATCGCCCATCAAGCGAGCGTTGAGATCGTAGAACACCGTTCGCCCCTCATCGAAGGAGACTCCGTGCTTTCGCCGGTTGGCGGCTTCCTTTGCGGGATCCCACTCGAACTCGATCGGGGGCACCGACGCGGATTATAAGGCGATGCTCCGCGTTGAAGCCAGAGGTCACGGACTCCGCGCGATGCCTCTCCCTACGCCCTTGGCCACGATCCAGGAGTAAGACAACTCTGCTTTCCTTCCCGGCCCTCTCCGCCGGAGCCCACAGGTTCCCCGGCGAGAATCCTTTACCCCGCGGCGGCCCGTTGCGTACTGCCCGCCTACCGCAACGCCATGTCCGGGGCCCACGGCTCCATCAAGGCCGACCCCGGCGCCTACCGGGAGGCGTCGCCGGCCCTCCTCGCGCTCGCGAGGGAGATGCTCGAGGGAGCGGCGAGCCTCGGCGGAGGGCGCCTCGTCTACGCGGAGGACGTGACTACGATCCCCGCGAGCGGGTGGGCTTCGCCGCGGCCGACCGGCGGTCCCTCGATGTCGAGGTGGCGGACGGCGTCCTGGACATCGAGCTCGTCCACCGGGTGGAGAATCCCAAGATCAGCGCCATCGAGGTCCACCCGGCGGAGTAGCGAGAGCGCTTACGGTCAGCGCCTGGAGGTCGTGGCCGCGGACCTCGACGTCGGACCCAGCTCTCCCGGGGGGAGGCCGCAGAGCTCCCGGCACGGCGCGGTCGGTGGCGGGCCCTTGGCCCGAAGCCGTGCCTGGACAAGCAGGGGAAGCACGGCCGCGACCACAACCGCCGCCTCACCCACGAGCACGATGGCCGCGAGGACAGCCTCACCGACTCGGCGGTGAGCGGGGCGAGGGTGGTGCGCGATCTCTTGGCGTAGGGGGTGCGGCGTGCATGCGGGAGAGGCCGTAGGCGTGCGGCGCCTCACCCCCCGCCCTTGCATTCGTACGGGTCATCTTCCGTGGGGTCCGTGCCCGGGTCCGGGAAGGGGGCGGGCGGCGCCGGGCCGCCGAGGAAGAGGAACCGCAGGAGGTAGACGGCGTCCGTGACGTCCACGTTGCCGCTGTCGTCCGCATCGAGGGCGTCGGGGCACCCGGGGGCGGCCCCGCGGAAGAGGACGAGGAGGAGCGCGACGGGGTCTCCGACGTCGATGTCCCCGTCGCCGTTGGCCTCGCCTCGCACGAAGGGCGCCGGCGGCGGAGGCGGCGGCGGGGGCGGGGGAGCTCCGGACGGGAACGCCCCCATGTCGGTCCCGTCCTTGCCCGCGCCGATCGCGGGCGAGCCCTCACGCAGGTGGAAGTCGGCGCGCTCGGGGTCGACGAAGAGCGGATCGAGGTCGAGGTTCCCCTCGCCGGGATAGCCGCCTCCGCAGATGCTGTGGGTCATGTCGAAGGTCGAGAGATCATCGACGGCGACGCTCTCCTCGTTGCCCCAGATGACCATGCTGTCGGCCGCCCCGTGGCCTCCGCCGGCGCCGGAGATCTTGTTGTAGCACTTGACGCCGACCTCGCAGCGGCTGACCGTGCAGTGGTCGAAGACCGGCGTGCTCTTGTCCTTGACCACGAGCCCCCACATGCAGTCGTGGACCAGCACGTTCCGGATCGTGGGCGTGCAGACCTGGTCGATGGAGATCGCCTTCCCCGCCTTGACCCCGCGGATGACGACGTTCTCCACGAGGGCGCTCGAGCCGCCGAGGTCGATCCCGTCGTCCTCGGCGTTGTCCTCGAGGACGCAGTCCCGGATCACCGAGCGGGGCGTGGACTCGTTGTCAAAGTCGATGCAGTCGCTGTAGCCCGTCACCCTCCGGATGGTCGTGCGCTCGACCAAGGCGTAACCGTTGGCCGAGTGGATGGCCTCCCTCGAGTCCTCGATCGTGGTGTCCTGGACGACGAGCTCCGAGCCCCCGCTCGAGTCGATGACGACCCCGCCGAAGTCGTGGAACCAAGCGTGGACGAGCCGCACCCTGGCGCCGTTGACGACGCTGAAGGCTCCGGCGCGCTCCGTCCCGTCGTGGCTGGGCTTCGTGGCGCGCGAGAGCTCCAGGTAGTCGATCTGGCCGTTCGCGGCCTTGCCGAGGAAGAGGACTCCGCCCCAGGTCCCGCCCGCATCGTGCGGCAGGAACACGATCGGTCTCGCCTCGGTCCCCTCGGCGGCGAGCGTTCCCTGGACGACCAGGGACTCGCCGGGATCGAACGAGACGACGACGCCGGCCTCGATCTTGAAATCGAGGCCCTCCGGGATCACGACGGTCCCCGTGACGTGGTAGGGGCTCCCGGCCTCGGTCCACTCCGAGCTCTGAACGGTGCCGCGGACGGCGGTCTCGGCGCGGAGCGAGGGGAGGGACCGGAGGGAGCTGAGGGCCGCGAAGAGGACCAGGGAGAGGACCACGGAGAGGAACGGCCAGCGCGTCTTGCTCATGGCCGGCCCTCCGGCGCGCCGATCGGTGCCCCGATCGCCACCATATGCCGCTTCGTGCGAGCGATCAGGAGCCCGCGGACGATGGCCGGCGTCGCCATGCACTGCTCCCCCAGGCTATTCACCGAGACCTCCTCGAAGCGCGGCCCGGCCCGGAGCACGTGAACGTCGCCCTCCTCGCTCGTGAAGTAGAGCCTGCCCGAGGCCGCGACGGGGGAGGCCGTGAAGCCCGTCGTCCCGCCGCCGAGGCGCTCGCGCCAGACGAGCGTCCCCGTCCTCGCCTCGAAGTAGCTCAAGACGCCGTTGTCGCGGCAGGCGTAGATGTGCTCGCCGACCACGATCGGGGTCTGCATGTAGCTCCCCTCGCGCGGCTTCGACCAGGCGATGCCGGCGTTCGAGCCCTCGTCCCCCCGGAGCGAGATGTCGCCGCTCGCGCCGGCGCGCACGGCGTAGATGGGCGCGAGCCTCCCGTGGGCGTTCGTGATGAAGACGAGCCCGTGGGCCGCGACGGGGGTGGGCACGGGGATGTCGCCGCCGCCCGAGAGCCTCCAGAGCTCCTTCCCCGTCGAGGGGTCGTACCCGCCCGCGTGGCGGTAGCCGTTCACGACGAGCTCGGCGCGGCCCGCGCCCTCGACGACGAGCGGCGTGCTCCACGTGGGCACGTCGTCCCGCGCCGCGCGCCACCGCTCGGCGCCCGTCTCGAGGTCGAAGGCGGCGAGGAAAGCGCCCTTCTGGACGTCGCACTGGACGATCACCATGCCTCGCCAGACGACCGGGGAGCTCCCGAACGCCCACTGGGCCTCCGGCACGAGGTAGAATCCGGCGTCGAGGACCCCGAGGTCCACCCTCCACTTCCGCTTCCCGTCGAGGTCGAGGCCGTGGAGGCCCTCCGAGCCGAGGAGGAAGACGACCGTCTTCCCGTCCGTCGCGGGCGTGGAGCTCGCGTGGCTCGACTTCGGGTGGCGCTGGACCCTGGGGACGCCCTCGTGGAGCGTCTCCTCCCAGAGGACCTTCCCGGTCTCGAGGCTCAAGGCGCAGGCGCGCCAGGCGTGCGTCGAGTCTTCACGGATGGGCGCGATGTCGCCGTAGAGCCCCGTGCGGAGGGTCGGGTCGGGCAGGGCCTTCGACACCGCGGTGACCGCGAAGACGCGATCGCCCCAGACGACGGGGCTCGCGTGCGCGAGGCCCGGGAGGGGCGTCTTCCAGCGCACGTTCGAGCCCCCGGGCACGTCCCAGGCGTCGGGCGGGCCCGGCCCCTCGGCAAGGCCCGAGGCGGAAGGGCCGCGGAACTGTGGCCAGTGGGCGTGGGCGGCACCGGCCGCGGGGGGCCCGTCGGCCGTGGGGGCCGTCGGGACCGGTGCCGCCGGCAGGCAGGCGGCGAGGAGGAGGAACGGAGGAATTCTGGGCATGGGCACTTGGACCGTCCCGCGGGCTCGGAGCCCCTCGGGTCCGGGGCCATGGTACCCAGAGCTGGGTGGACAGGCCATCCTGGAGGCGTGCGCAGGGAAGGGGGCCGTCGACTCCGCATCGTCCTCGTGGTCCTCGCGGCGGGAAGCCTCTCCGCGACGGGGTATTTCCTTCGCGACGCCCTCGAGGCGGAAGGGTGCCTCCGGCGGCTGCCGCGGGGCTGTGGACCGGTTTACTTCTTGATCGAGTGCCTCGATCTTGATACAAGGGCCACGAGAGCGATGAATGGACGTCTTTCTGTGCCATTCTCCCCACGGCGAGGAGGGACTCATGGATACCGCGTGCACGCAGAGGTCGGACCTCGACAAACCCTCGGCTCGATCGGCGGCTCTGCCC
>JACQVW010000694.1 GCA_016209535.1 Planctomycetota bacterium
CCGTCGTCCTCTTCGACGAGATCGAGAAGGCTCACCTCGACGTCTTCAACATGCTGCTCCAGATCATGGAGGAAGGGACGCTCACGGACAGCTTCGGGCGCCACATTGACTTCAGGAACACGGTCCTGATCATGACGTCGAACATCGGCGCCAACATCATCAAGAACCAGTCCAGCCTGGGCTTCAAGAGGACCTCCGTCGACCGCAGCTACGAGGAGATGAAGAGGGAGCTGCTCGATGAGGTGGAGAAGCATTTCCGCCCCGAGTTCCTCAACCGCCTCGACGAGGTCATCGTCTTCCAGAGCCTCAGCCGAGAGGACCTGCGCCAGATCATCGACATCGAGATGCAGCACGTGGCCGATCGGCTCGAGGGCATGGGCCTCATCGTCTCCCTGACGGATGAGGCGCGGGACTTCCTCATCGAGAAGGGATACAACCCGGAGTTCGGCGCGCGCCCGCTGCGCCGAGCCATCGAGCAGCACATCGAGGACCCGCTCGCCGAGGAGCTGCTCCGCGGCGCCTACGAGGGGAAGAACCGGCTCTCCATCACCGTGCGCGACGGGCACCTCTATTTCGAGGGAGTGGAAGGCCCCGAGGGTACGGAGGAGCCCGCGGAGGCCGTCGGGGCGAGCCTGTCACCCGGTGCCGAGGACCCCAAGAAGAAGGCGAAGTAGCTGGCAGTCGCTCTCACGCTCGTTCGGTGCCGCATCTCGCCGTCGAGTGCGGAGTCTCCGCCGCCAGGCGGACGAGGGGACGCAACACCCCGGCGAGGTAGAAGGAACCTGTCACCACGACGGGGTGGCCTCGGCACATGGCGGCCTCGAGAGCCTCCTCGGGGCTCGGGATCACGGTGCCCGTGCCGAGCTGGTCCCGGAGCTCCTCGGGCGGCATGGACCTCACGGGATCGGCGAGGGTCCAGACGATCTCCTCGGCGATGGAGGGCAGCTCCCGGAGGATTGGGTCGCGGTCCTTCCCGATCGAGAGCGAGAAGATCAGGACGCGCGGCCGTGGCAGCCGGACCTCGTCCAGGGTGGCGCGCAGGGCGCGCACCGAGTCCAGGGTGTGCGCGGCATCGACCACCACGGGCGGAGTCGTGTCGAACATCTCCACGCGGGCTGGAAGCCTCAGGATCGCCAGGGCTTGCTCCAGGACGCCGGTCTCGACGGCACGGCCCTCGGTCCTGAGCAGGTGCTCAAAGGTCACGAGGGCGATCGCGAGGTCCGTACGGAGGGCGGGGCCCCGGACGGCGCCCGCCGGCAAGGTTCCCCGGTCCCGGATCCTGAGCCAGCCCGGAGCGCCCGCACGCACGGCGCCCGGATCGACGCGCGTCACGGGAGCCGCGAGATCCCTGGCGACGACCAGGATCTCGCTCTCGGCCTCGGGGGCCATGGGGCCGAGGAAGAGGGGCGTCCCCTCCTTGATGATTCCGGCCTTCTCCCTCGCGATGGCGCCGAGGGTGTTCCCGAGCTGCTGCGTGTGCTCGAGGCCAATGCTCGTGATCACGGCACAACGGGGCCTCAAGATGTTCGTGGCGTCGAGGCGGCCGCCCAGACCCACCTCGAAAACGGCCCAGTCCACCCGGCGGGTGCGGAAGGCTGACATGGCGGCGGCCGTCATGAGCTCGAAGAAGCTGGGTGGCTCGGGCGGGCGGACCCCGTGCCGGCCTTCCAGACACGGCAGCATGCGGTTGACCTCGGCGAGGAGATCTCCTTCCTCGATCGAGGCGCCGTCCACCCGGATCCTCTCGCGGATGTGCTCCACGTGAGGGGACAGGTACGTCCCCACGGAGTGGCCATCGGCTCTCAGGAGGGCCTCGAGGATCAGGCTCGTCGATCCCTTTCCCTTCGTGCCCGCCACGTGCACCGAGGGGTAGGCTTCCTGCGGGTCCCCGAGCCGTCCGGCCAGGGACCGCATGCGCTCGAGCCCGAGCGTCTGCTTGTCGTACTTGAAGGCCTGGACCCGCTCGTAGTTGGTGCAGCGGGAGAGGAACTCCTCGAACTCCTGGTAGGTCGAGAGCATGGCAGCCCGGGATTCTCTGTGTCCGATGGACGGTTGTCGACGGAAAAGCTATATTCCCCCCCCAGCTTCATGGCCCCCAAGACCCGCATCGTCGTCTCGGCCGGCGAGAGCTCCGGCGACGCTCACGCCGCAAACCTCGTCCGCGAGGTCCTCCGGCGCCGACCCGACATCGAGTTCGAGGGCTTCGGGGGCGAGGGGTTGGCGCATGCCGGCTGCCGCGTCCACGAGGACCTCGTCAGCGTCGCCTCCATGGGATTCAAGTTCGCGGCCCACTTCCGGAGGTATGCCCGGGCCATCAGGACCTTCGACCGCATCCTCGCGGCCTCTCGGCCCGGGCTCGTGCTTCTCGTGGATTCGCCGGGCCTCAACTTCGCGCTGGCCCGGCTCGCCAGGTGGCGCGGCGTGCCCGTCGCCTACTACATTTGCCCCCAGATCTGGGCGTGGGCCCCCTGGCGCCGCGCGAAGGTCCTCAAGTACACGGACCTCCTCCTCACGATCCTCCCCTTCGAGGAGGAGCTCTACAGGAACCCGCGGGTGCCCGTGGTCTCCGTCGGCCATCCCCTCGGCGATTCGCTCGGCAGCATCCCGCCGCGGGCCGGGGAGGAGCTGCGAGCCAGGCTCCGCGTCCCGCCCGGAGACCGGGTGATCGCCATCCTGCCCGGGAGCCGCAAGCACGAGGTCCTGGACCTCATGCCGCTCTTCCGGCGCATCATCGACGGCATGGGGCTCGACCCCCGGAGGCACCGGATCATCATCTCGAGCTTCAAGGAGGCCTTCCGGGCCCGGGTCGAGCAGGCGCTCTTCGGGTGCCGGCTGCCCCACGAGGTCCTGGCCGACGATGCCCGTGTCATCGCCCAGGCGAGCGACCTCGTCCTCGTCACATCGGGCACCATGAGCCTCGAGGTGGCCTACTTCCAGAAGCCGATGCTCGTCCTGTACCACGCGAGCGCGATCCAGCGGCTCCTCTTCCGCCTCTACGGCGTCACGCCCTTCTTCGCCATGCCGAACATCCTGGGGGCGCGGTTCTTCGGGGGCGAGCCCGTCGTGCTCGAGCGGCTCTGCGGGGGGGGGGAGGCGGGGGAGCTCGCGCCGGTGGCGCGGGCTCTGCTCGAGGACGGGCCCGCGCGGCTCGAGGCCGTCCAGCGCCTGCGGGTCCTCAGGGAGCGCGTCTTCCCGCCCGGGGCGACGGCGCGCGCCGCCGACGCCCTGCTGGAGTTCCTCGCGAGGCGGAGGCTATAATGCGCAGCATGGTTTTCCGGACCGGAGCCTGGCCAGCGGATCGAGCGGGCTTGCGGGGCAAGGCCGCCCCATGGGCCGCATGGGCCCGCCTCGTCGGGTATGGCCTGGCCCTCGCTGGCGTCGCCGGCGTGGACCGCTGGCTGGGGGCGGGCGGTGCGGGGATCCCCGCCCGGCTCTCGCCGGCGGCGACGGGGCGATCGCTCGTGAGCCTCGCGGCCCTTGCCGCCCTCGCCTTGGGACTCGCCGCCGCCTGCGCGATGGCGGCGCGGGGCGCCCTGCGGCGGCACGAGGCGCGCCGGCTCGAGTCGCTCGCCGCCTGGCGGCAGGGCCGCGCCGAGGGGAACTGCGGGTGAGGCTCCGGTCCCTCACGGTGAGCGTGCCCGGGGGCTCCTACGCTGTGACCCTCGGGCCGGGAGCGAGCCGGGAGCTGCCCCGGCTCCTCGAGCGGAGGCTCCTGCCGTCGGGAGTCCACATCGTCACGGACTCGAAGGTGGCCCGACACCACGCCAGGGGCGTCCGGCGCCTGGCGGAGCAGGCCCGCGCCCCCGTCTCGCTGACCGTGGTCCCGGCCGGCGAGCGGTCGAAGTCCGTCAGGGAGCTGGCGCGGATCTGGCGCGATGTCATCCGGGCCGGCTGCGATCGCCGGGCTTGCATGGTGGCCCTGGGGGGCGGAGTGGTGGGGGACCTGGCGGGCTTCGCGGCGGCGAGCGTCCTCCGAGGCATCGCCTTCGTCCAGATGCCCACGACGCTCCTGGCCATGGTCGACGCGAGCGTCGGCGGCAAGACGGGCATCAACCTGCCCGAGGGGAAGAACCTGGTCGGAGCGTTCCACCAGCCCTCGGCGGTGCTCATGGACCTGGACTTCCTCCGCACGCTGCCCGAGAGGGAGGCGCGGGCCGGGTGGGCCGAGGTGATCAAGGCCGCGGTCATCCGCGACGAGGCCTTTTTTTATTGGCTCGAGGGCAATATGGAGCGCCTGCTCGCACGCGACCCCGCGACCCTCGCGTATGCGGTCGAGCAGGCCTGTCTCGTCAAGATCAAGATCATCGAAGCGGACGAGCGAGAAAGCGACCTGCGATCGGTCCTTAATTTCGGACACACGTTTGGGCACGCGCTGGAGCATCAACTGGGCTACGGGCGGTGGCGCCACGGCGAGGCGGTGGCGGTTGGGATGGCGCTCGCGGCCGACGTATCGGAGCGGCTGGGCTGGGTGGGGCATGAGG
>JACQVW010000695.1 GCA_016209535.1 Planctomycetota bacterium
CACCTCGTCTTCGCGACGAGCGAGCTCGCATGGAAGACGACGGTGACGAACTACCTCGGCGGGGCCGGGGCGCGGACGGCGGAGCAGCCTATCGTCCCCGAGGACGCCCTGAAGCGGCTCGCCGTGCAGGACCGCGAGGCCCTGCTCTTCGTCGACCTCGCCGCGGTGCGGGAGATCGTCCTCGCCTTCGGGGGCGGCTCGCCGGACGGCAAGGAGCTGCGCCGCGTGCTCGAGGTCTCGGGCGCGGGCGGGCTCACGGCCTTCGGGTGCGCCGTCGGGTTCCGCGACGGGGGCCTGGAGGGCGCCGTGCACTTGGGGCTGCGCGCAGGCGCGGGCGGCATCCTCGAGGCGATCCGCTCGGGCCTGCCGCCCCTCGGGAAGGACGCGGCCGGGGCGCTCGCCCTCATCCCCGCCGCGGCCCACGACGTCCAGGCGGCAACCGTAGCGCCCGGGAAGCTCCTTCGCGAGATCGACGCGGCGCTCCGCAGGGGCGTGCCGGAGATCGCCGGGGACATGGACGACTTCTACAGGATGGTCGAGGCCAACGTGGCGGTCTCGGTCGAGCAGGACCTCTTCGGGCTGGGCGAGATCACCTTCGTCGCCTTCGGCATCGACCCGCCCGCGGGCGGGCTCTTCGGGGACCAGGTCGTCCTCGCGAGGACCGAGGCCGTGGAGCCGTACTGGAAGGTCCTCGAGAAGGCCGCGGAAGCCCTCGGCGCTCCCATCGAGCCGATCGAGGCCGCGGGGGGCAAGGTCCTCACGTGCAACCTCGCGGGCGGGAAGGCTGCGGAGGCGTTCCGCGGGGCCATCTTTGAGGGCAGAGGCTTCGTGCCCTCCGGCCCGGAGATGCTCATCCTCCTCGCCGCGGGCACGGGAGCCTACGTGACGCGCGCCGACCTCCCCGGCGGCTGGACGGCGCTCTCCGCTCTGCCTCAAGCCGCCGTGCGGCACCTCGAGAGCTACTCGAAGGGCCCGAGGCTGCCTGCGGACGGCGAGCTCGCCTCCCTCCTCAAGGCGCAGCTCGGGGGCGCGAGCGTCGTGGGGGCCAACCAGGGCGATCGCACGTTCCTCTACCTCTACAACACCGCGGTCTCGCTCCTCGGCGCCTTCGGGCCCCTCCTCGCCGTGGTCGGCGTGAACCCCGCGCACCTCCCGCCGGCCGAGCGCTTCCTCGCGGATGCTCGAGCGGGGTTCCTGCGTCTCGAGGCGGGGCCCGAGGGCTTCACGTTGCGAGGGCACCGGTGGCACGGCTCGCCCGCCGTGGCCCTCGCCGCCGTGGGCGCGGGCGCGATGATGGCGGGGTTCCTCGTGCCGACGCTGGCGCGCGGCCGCGGCGAGGCTCTCGCGGTCCAGTGCATGAACAACCTGAAGCAGCTCTACACGTTCTCGTTGGCGTACTCGGAGGACGCCGGCGGGGACGCCTTCCCGTACAGCCCCGAGGGCTCCGTCGCGGCGCTGCGGCTCCTCATCGAGCACGACGAGGACCACCAGCTCCCGGCGAAGCTCTTCGTTTGCCCCGAGGGCGGCCACGAGGCGCCCGCGGTCGAGGAGGGGAAGGTCGCTCTCACCGAGGAGACCTCGAGCTACGAGGTCGTGCCCTGGAGGCTCAGGAGCACGACGGCGAACGCGATCTTCATGTACGACAAGGGCCCGCACCATCGCGGCCGGCGGAACGTGCTCTTCAGCGACGGCTCGATCCAGGTCCTGGAGGAGGGCGAGTTCCAGGAGCGGCTCGCGAGGGAGAAGGAGGCCTCCGCGAAGAAGGCGGCCCCTGGGAAGAAGGCCCCGGCCAAGAAGAAGAAGGCGAGGAAAGCGCCGCCGAAGGAGGATCCCGAGGAGGACGAGTAGGCGCCGCGCCTCACTGGTGCCACAGGCCCGCGAAGGGCTCGTAGAACCGCTTCCACTCGCGCTCGTGCCAGACGGGCGAGGAGGGCAAGCCCTCCTGGCCGAGGGCGTCCACGGCCACCACTTGGTAGCGGCGCGTCTTCTTCCCGGCGTCGGGGTCGGCGAAGGACGTGCCGGAGACGGGCTCCGGCGTCAGGCGCGTGACCTTCTCGCTGTCGTAGCGCCCGTCCATGCGGTAGACGCGGTAGCCCTTGAGGCCCTTCTCGGGGCTCGGCTCCCACCGGAGGCGGCAGGTCTCGCCCTCCTCCTTCGCGAAGACCCTCCGCGGTGGGGCGGGGAGGGTGAAGAACGCGGGCGATGGGCCGCTCTCGACGCCCTTCTCGTCCACGGCGCGCACCCGGTAGGCCAGGACGGCGAAGCGGTACGGCCTGCCGGCCTTGTCCACGTGCTCCTCGTGGAGCGCGCGGTCGTAGACCGGCTCGCCGCGCACCTCGAGGGGCTTCGAGATGTCGACCTCCCGGTCCGCGTAGCGCGCCTCCTTGAGGGGCGACGGCGTGAGGCGCTGGAAGGGTCCGATCTTGACGATGGCGCCGGCCGATGGCTCCTCGAGGGGCGGCGTGCGCGACTTGAGTCGCCGGAGCTGGTCCTCGCTCAGCACCTCGACCGCCGCGCGCTCGACGTGGTAGCGGCAGGCGGCCGCGGCGGGGCCCGGAGGCGGCCTCCAGGTGACCTCCACCTCGCTGGCGGACAGCACCGACATCACCCCGTCCTCGACGAAGGGCGGCTCCGGCCGCGGCGCCGGGCTCTCGGGCCGCTCCTCGGCACGCGGCGCCCCTGCCGGCGGCGCCCCCGCCGGCTGCGCCTCTGCCGGCGGCGCACCGGCCGCGGGCCCGCTCAGCCGCAGCGCCCAGACCTGCTGCTCGTGGTCGCCCTGCGGCGGGTGCGTGCGGTTCTCGAGGAGCGCGGCGTCGAGCTCCGGCGCGAAGACGAGCACCCGGGCGCGGCTCCCCGACGGGTCGGGCTCGCGGGCGGGACCGAGCTTCCTCCAGCGGTTCGCGCCGGCGTCGTAGGTCCAGGTCTCCAGCCGGTGCCGCGCCTCCTCGTCCTTGCCCCGGGTGATCTTCACGATGGCGATGACGACCTTGCGGAAGGGATCGTAGGTCAAGACGGCGTCGTTCTGGTCCGAGGGCGGCAGGACTTCGGGCCGCATGTCGCGCCACTCATTCCTCGCGAGGTCGTAGGCCCAGGTGTGGGGGTCGTCCGAGAACTGCGAGCCGAAGAGGATGTGGAGGCGGCGCTCGACATCGTAGGCCATGTTGCCGCCGCTGCGGAAGTCGGGCTCGACCGGCGGCCGCATCCACCTCCACGTGTTCGCGTGGGGGTCGTAGACGATCGTGCCCTCGCGGCTCGTCTCGCCGCCGAAGATCACGACCACTCCGTGGTGCGCGTCCCAGGACGCGCACCGGAGGCCCTTGGGGCTCGCCGCGGGAAGCGGGCGCAGGTTGCGCCAGGTGCTTGTCGCGAGGTCGTAGGACCACACCGAGGAGTCGTTGACGTAGAGCTCTCGCCACCACTGCCATCCGTGGCTGCCGCTGAAGGAGGGGAAGCGCAGGTAGCGGCCGCGGACGGGGTCGAAGACGTTCTGCTGGTTGCAGCAGACGCCGGGCGGGGAGACGTCCGCCTCCTTCAAGGTCCAGCGCGCCGAGACGGGCTCGAAGGTCCAGACCTCGGAGCCCTGCTCGCCGCCGCCCCCCTGGTTGTGGCCGCCGTAGCGGATCAGGACGCCGCGAGCGCCGTCCCACGCGCAGGCCCCCTCGTACCCGAGGCGCGGCGACGGCGGCGCGCCATCCTTCGGGCTCAGCTTGACCCAGGTGTCGAGGGGGAGCGGCAGAGCGGGCGCGCCGGCCACGCGCGGCGCGCCGGCGGGGAGGAGGGCGGGGGCAATCGCGACCGAGGAGGGGGCGATTACGAAGAGGAGGACGGTGAGGGAAGCGTGTGCGGCGTTCATGCGGGGCCTCCGGAGGGCCCCATTGTATCCGGCCCTCTGCTGGGCCTTGGCCAGGCCCGTCGCCTCCAGGGGCGCCCCGAGGGGGATCACCGCACGGCCAGCGTGAATTCCGGGTTCCCCAGCTCGTCCTCGCCTCGCGTGAGCTTGAAGCGCTTCCCGAAGACCCTGGACTCGACCCAGCCGCGGCGCCGGGGAACGGGGCGATAGCCCGTCCTCGCACGGGCGAGCAGGTCGAAGCTGAGCCCACCGCCGCGGGCGTCCACGAGCCAGTACTCGGGGATGCCGGCCCTGTAGTAGCGCGCGGGCAGGTCCTCCGTGTCCTTCTCGATCGAGGAGGGACTCACGACCTCGAGGACCATGTCGGGCGTGCCAAGGAGCTCGACGACGCCTTCCTTGCCGCGAATCTGGCGCACGCGGCCCGTCCTGAAAGCCTCGTAGGAGACGGAGGTGCCATCGGGGCCGCAGCCGAGATCGGCGGTGATGTTGGCGAGCCGGATCCCGTCGGGGAAGTATCGCCCCAGGCGGTGAGCCTTGGCGAGGCTACCGAGGATCAAGCCGATCTCGTGCTTCACCTGGTTGTGCGCGAAAACGTCTTCCGGGCTCATGTCGATCCAGATCTCGCCGCCCAGGAAGGCGATGTCGCCCTCCTCCGGGAAGTCATCGCTCCGTGTCCAGCGCCGGAACGCGGCGAGGGTGGTCAGGCGGGCCGGGATACGGATCGGGGAGTCGAGTAGTAGAGTGCTCATGCTAGAGAGCGCGGCAGCCGACGTCGATCGCATTCCCATTGTACACGCGAGCGCTCCGGGGACGCGACCTCGCGGTCCCAGGAGGGGGTATTGCCAAGGCTGCGGTCGCCCGACGGCGGAATCGTTGGTGCGACCGCCCGTCGGCCCGGCCGGCGAGGACTGGACGGCGGCGCCCGGCGCGGGTCTCATCTCCCCTCGTCTCCGCGGTGGTCCGCGGCGGAACGGTTCCGGCGGTGGACCAGCGGCCGGCGCCGTCGAGGAAGGACCATGGATGCAGCGTACCCCTGGCTGGGCGATCTCAACCGCGTGGCGGGCCTTGCGCGCGAGGCGATCGGGCTCATCTGCCTCGTCGCCTCCGTCATCTGCGGCGCCCTCGTGGGCTTCGAGCGGGAGCGGCGCGACAAGCCCGCGGGGCTCCGGACCATGGTCCTCATCAGCGTCGGCGCGACGATCTTCACCATGGTGTCGCTCCTGATCGCGAAGGCGGGGACCACCGCCGACCCGGGGCGCATCGCCGCCCAGATCATCCCCGGGATCGGGTTCCTGGGGGCCGGGGCGATCATCCGCGAGCGGGGGACGGTGCTCGGGCTCACGACCGGCGCCACGATCTGGGCGGTCGCCGCCGTGGGGGTCACGATCGGCAGCGGCCACGTGGCCGCGGGGGCGGTCTTCACCCTGGTGATCTTCCTGACCCTCACGGTGGTCCACAAGCTGGACTGGGTCGTGGTGGGGCGCTGCCGGCGCCAGACGGTGACCCTGCGCTACAAGCTGGGGGGCGGGAAGACGCGCCCGCGGCTCCAGTTCATCCTCGACTACTATCACGTCCCGGACTGCACCGTGGCCGAAGGGCCGGCGGCGGGCGAGGAGGGAGAGCTGGTCGTCCCGATCTGCACGACGCACCGGCACCACCGGGCGGTGCTCAAGGAGCTGGCCGAGGTGCCCGAGACCCTCGAGATACGGGTGGGCGGGGCCGCGGG
>JACQVW010000696.1 GCA_016209535.1 Planctomycetota bacterium
CGGCGAGGTCGAGCCGGAGCCCCGGCCGTTGTCCCTCGAGAAGCCGGGCGCTACGATGGAACGCCCTTGAGGAGGGTCAAGAGATGCCGCCGGCAAGAACATTCGTGGGATGGCAGGGGCGCTTCGCGCTCGCGCCCCTCCTCTGCGCCTTGCCTCTCCTCGTCTCGGGCTGCTACGCAGGCGCGGCGGGGATCGTCGCGGGGATCTTGTCCATCTCGGGACCTGACAGCGGAAGGGGCTCGCGGCCGGCGGTGACGTTCCTCGCCGTCGAGGGCTCTCGGAAGTCGCCCGCCACCATAGTCTTCGAGCTGACCGACGCCCAGTCCGACAAGGTCGACGTGGAGCTCCTCTACACGGAGCTCGGCGTCGCCCGCTCGATCGCCACCCTTGAGGGCGAGAGGAGTCTCCTCGGGCTCGAGACGTTGCCGGATGGCAAGCGGCACCAGCGGCGGTGGGAGTTCGCGGGGCAGAGGGGCGCGGCCTACCACAAGGAGGTCACGGTCACGGTGCGCATCCGGGGCAGCGGCAGCACCAGGGATGTCCTCGTCCCCCTGGGGAACGATCCCCCCGTCGTCGCCTCCGCGAGCCATCAGATCGCGGCCGGCGCCGATGCCGTCGTCGGAATCGCCCAAGTGGAGGTCCTGACCAGCGACTCCTCAGGGGACCGGGTCTCCTTCCTCGTCGAGAGGCGCATCACGGGCCAGGACGACTGGGACCTCGCGACGCCCGCCGGAAAGTCTCTCGCGGCCTGCCTCGAGTGCCTCCAGCAGCCGGGCCGCGGCCACGAGGACTGCTCCGAGTGCTTCGCCATCCGCGACGCCCAGCTCGAGGCTGCGGGGATGCCCCTCCTCTTCTTCTGGGACGTGGTCCGGGACCTCGGGCGCCGCAGGCTCGACGTGCAGCTCCGTTTCACGCCCTGGGACGGCGTTGATTGGGGTCTCCCCGTCGAGTCCGCGCCCTTCACCGTCGATAACAACGGCGACCCGCAGGTCACGCTCGTCAGCGCGGGGAGCCTCAGCGACAGGGCCTTCGAGATCCCCGTGCGTTTCCGGGTGCGCGACGATGAAGGGTCGCCCGTCGCCGTGATACTCCAGTGGGCCCCCGAGAACGAGGACTTCCCCGAGCTGCCCCGCCCCGGGTCCCCGGGAACAGCCGGGGACAAGCACATCCTGAGCCGGGGCTACCTCCAGCGGCTCCTCGAGGGCGACGCTCAGGCCGACGTCGCGGAGCGGCGCCGCCTGCAGGTCCTCTCCGAGGCCGCTTTCACTTACGAGGGGACGCTGGACGAGGCGGACGCGGAAGGCCGCTGGATCCGCGAGGCCGACCTCGTGCGCCACGGTCTCGTCTTCGCGCCGCCGGAGGCAGAGCGCCCTTCAGCCCTCCCGCCGGCGCCGTTCGAGGATGGCGCTCCGGTATTCCTCCTGGGGCAGGCGATCGACTTCCACCGCCCCGGTAGCGCCGGGGCTCGAGGCGGGATCGTCGGCTCCAGCCGCATAGCGGCCTTCGACCCGCGGAGGTCGAGGGCGGCCCTCGCCCCACCGGTGCCGGGCCTTCGCGCCGGCCTGCCGTTCCAGGTCCGAGCGCGGAGCCGGCTCCTGGACCTGCCCAGCTCACCCGAGGGTTTTCACTACACCTTCCTCTGGAGCTCGCTCGCCGACATCGGCGTGAGCGATCCCAGGCTCGAGCTGACCGCGAGGCTCAAGGTGAAGGCCGTGGCCGTCGACTCGGAGGTGGGTCCCCCGTCCATCTCGCCCCCCTTCGACCTCGACGACGCGCCCCTGACGCTCGCCCAGGAGCTCGTCCTGGACCAGGACGTCGAGCAGATCGAGATCGCCGACGCCAACGGGGACGGCCAGGACGACATCCTCGCCGCGAGGGGCGCAGCACGCACCCTCAAGGTTTACAGCAGGACCGAGGCGGGGCTCCGGTTCCCGCCCCAGCCGACCTACGAGGTCGAGCTGGACGGCGGACCGCTGCTTCTCCTCGCCACGGGAGACCTCGACAGGGATGGGTTCGCCGACGCCGTCGTGACGGCGGAAGCGCAAGGGGCGGACCAGGGGCCCATGGTACACGTGCTGCACCAGCGGGAGGTACAGGAGGGAGCATCCGCGCAGCGGCGGCTGGTGCCATCGCCAGCGGCGCCGCTCTTCGCCGCCGGGACGAAGCTCGAGGTCATGGCGGTCGGCGACATCGCGGGCGATGCGGCGCCGGAGCTCATCGCCGGCAGCGCAGGGGAGAGCGCCCTCGTCGTCTTCACCTACGTGGCAGGCGTCTTCGCGCCGCCGGGGGAGAGGCTCGAGCTGGACAAGCCGGCCGCCGCCCTCCTCGTCTCCGACGTGGACGGCGACATGCTGGGTGACCTCGTCGCGGGCGCCGGCCTCCAGGGAGCGAGCACCGTGCACCTGTTCCTGAGGGCCAGAGGAGGCCAGCGCATCGTCGCGGAGGCGGGCCAAGGCCCTCCGTCCATCGCCGTCGGGAGGCTCGGGGAGGCCCCGGAGCGGATCGTGGCCGTGGCGTGCAGAGACTCTACGACCCTGCGTATCTTCTCGGCGCGCCTCGAGCCGAAGGATGCGCTCTCCATCGACCTTGGAGCGACCGGCCTCGTTTTCGCCGACGCCGACTCGGACGGCGCCGACGATCTTCTCTTCGTGGCTCACGGCTCCTCGGGGAGCACCAGCGTCTATGTGCAGAGAGGAGGGATCCTCCCTCGCCAGCCCACGTTCAGGCTCCGACTGGGCGCCGGGATCGACGCCCTCTCGGTGGCGGCCGCGGACCTGAGCAACGACGACCTGACGGACCTGCTGGTCCTCGGGCGCGCGGTCTTGAGCTCGTCGACGGCCCACGTGTTCCGCCAGAGCGCACCCGGCACGGTGTCCTTCCACAGGCCGGTCCTCCTCGAGACGGGCCAGGGTCCTTTGGCTCTCGCGATCGGTGATCTGGACGGCGACGGAAGGGCCGATGTGGCGGCGGCCACGGGAAGCCCAGGCGCCGTCGCGATCTATCACCAGACCGAGCTGGGCGGGCTTCCCTCCGAGCCCGACCTCGTCCTCGAAGACCCGGGGATCGGCACGCCGACGGACGACCGCACCGACATCCTCGCCGCGGGCGACCTGGACGGGGACGGGAGGATCGACCTCGCCGTCGGCCACCCCGACGCGGGTGAGGTCTTGCTGTACCTCCAGGAGGACCGCTCCAAGGCCGCCGGGGACCTCAGCCCCGGCCAGGCGCTCGCGGCGGGAGCGACGGGCATCACCAGCGTGAAGATCGCGGACTTCGATGGCGACGGGCTCAACGACCTCGCCGCCGCGGCAAAGGGCTCGCTCCGCGTCCAGCTCCTCGGCCTGTCCGGAGACCCCGCGAGGCCCGTCGACGTCCCGGTCCGCGACCCCGTCCTCCTCGCCGCCGCCGACCTGAACGCTGACGGCCTGCAGGACCTCCTCGCCGCGGGCAAGGGCACCAGGGATGCCCAGGCCTACTCGTTCATCGAAGGGGCGTTCACGGCCGTGGGCCCTCGCATCTTCTTCCTGGGGGAGCCCCGCGTCGTGACCACGGGAGACCTGGACTTCGACGGGAGGAGCGACTTGCTCGCCGTGGCCGACGCCCCCTTCGGCGCGCTCGTGTACCGGCAGGCGGACGCTGGTCTCCCCGCTCAGCCCAACGGGACGCTGTTCGTGGGCTCGAACAGCCGGCTCGCCGCGATCGCGGACCTCAACGGCGACTCGCGGAAGGACGTCGTCGCCTCCACGATCGAGTTCCGTCTGGCCATCTTCTACCAGGACTCGAGCGGTGAGCTCGGCCTCGCCGCGGGAGACCCCAAGCGCCGCAGTCCCAACCAGCGGCCCGACGTGAGCGCGGTCTTTTCCAGGGCCGTGGCCGGAGGGGACGTCAACGGCGACGGCCGCGAGGACCTCGTGGGCATCTTGAGGGCCTCGAACCTCCTCAGCGTCCACTTCGCGCGCTGAACGCGCGTCGTGCGCGTCGTGGTCTTCGCCCGCGCCCTCAGGAATCCGTCAGCACATCCCCTCGCAGTCCGCAAGACCGTCAGTCGTCAGGTCCGGGCCGCACGCCTCGTGGCCCGGCGCCGGGGGCGCGGGGCCGCCGAGGAAGAGGAAGCCGAGGAGGTAGACCGCGTCGCTCAGGTCCATCTTCCCGTCATCGTTCGTGTCCCCGGCGTCCTGGCAGGTCACGCCCGAGATGCCCAGGAAGAGGAAGTTGAGGACGGTCACCGCGTCGCTCAGGTCGACCTTGCCATCGCCGTTGGACTCGCCCCGGCGAAAGGGTGGGACGACCACGAGGTCGTAGCTGACCTCGAGATCGAAGTCCGGGGCAGTGGGAGGGCCGACGACGCCCTTGAAACGGATCTTGTGGGGACCCGCGCAGAGGGGCTCCAGCATGACCCAGAAGCCGTCAGAGAAGGCAGGGTCGTAGGTCCCTGGAGCGACGCCGAAGGGGTTGTTCGCGGGGATGGTGAGGGCGAAGCAGCTCGAGCTCACGTCCCGGTACTGGAACGGGTTTTCGAGGGGGATGCCGTCGATCTCGCACTCGACGACGGAGGTCTTGTCCATGAAGACGTCGGCGACGCCCCGGCACGCGTCGCAGCCCTGGCAGTCCGTCGGCTCCCAGAAGACGGAGTTCAAGATGGGGAAGAAGAGGGCCTTGTCGCTGCCCACGGTGCACGCGCGGTGCGTCTGGCCGCCCAGGTTGCCGGCGAGGAAAAAGACCGGACCCGCCTGGCCTTCGTGGCAGAAGTCGCCCGTTGGGTCGACGATGGGGCTCCGAGGGGTCTCGATCTCCAGGAACCACTGCCACCAGCGGGCGCCCCAGTCGCCCAGGGTCGCGCCGTAGGGCATCGTGCCGGGACCAGCCACCGTCGGCCGGCAGGGGTCTACCGCGCTGAGGGGAGCCCATGGCGCGAGCCCAAGCGAGATGCAGAAGGCAAGCAGGATGAGGAGATCAGCGACCGTACCCTTCATGGCTCTATCACCTCCAGGAATGGCCCGTCAGGCGGCCGTCAGAACCTCGTGGCAGCAGCTCCCGACGGCCGGGAGCCAGGGCCCCGTGCACGCCGGGGCACACCCGTTTAGACGGCGGAGCTCCGCGCCTCCAGAGAACCCCTCGCCCGCACTCGCCGGCCGCAGGGCTTCTCGAGACCTCGTAGCTCAACCGGAGCCATTGTACGGCGGCCGGGGGCGACCGCTCAATACCCCTCCTCGTGGAACCACTCTCGCCGCCAGGTTAGGGGCTCGTTCTCCACGACCCGACCCGGAGCGCCTCACCGCGGCCGGATCACCACCTTGAGCGCCTCCTTCCGCATCATGCTGCGGAGCGCCTCCTCGGTCTCCTCGAGGGGCCGCTCGGCCGACAGGAGCACGCGGGCGTCGAAGGCGCGGCGGGCGAGGAGCTCGAGGGCCCTCGCGAAGGTCGCGGGCCGGTGGTGGTAGACGCCCTTGAGGGTGATCTCGGAGTAGTGGACGCGGTGCGTATCGAGGGGCACGGTCGTGCCCGGCGCGCAGCCGCCGAAGAGGTTGACGATGCCGCCGGGGCGCACCGAGGCGATCGCGTCGGACCAGACCTCGGGCACGCCCGTGGCATCCACGGCGGCGTCGAAGCCGCCGCCCTGCCGCGCGAGGGGGCGGACGAGGTCGGCCTGCCTCCCGCCTCGCTCGATCCGCACCCCTTCCGCGGCCCCGAGGGCCCTCCCCGCCTCGAGGCGGGCCGGGTTCGGGTCGGCGATGACCACGCGGTGGCCCTCCGCCCGGAGCGCCGCCGCGAAGAGGAGGCCGATGGGCCCCGCGCCGTAGACGGCGACGTCCGAAGGCTCGCGGAGCCCGCAGGCGTCGACCCCGTGGAGCACGCAGGCCAGGGGCTCCGAGAGCGACGCCACCTCGAAGGGCACGCCGTCGGGGATGCGGTGCGTGCTCCGCTCGGCGAAGCGCCGCGGGACGAGGAGGTACTGCCCGAAGGCGCCGTTCAGGTACTCGAGGTCGGCGCAGAGGTTCTCGCGGTCTCGCTCGCAGGGCCCGCAGGCGCCGCAGGGCGCCGAGTTCGCGACCACGACGCGGTCGCCGGCGCGCCACCGCTGCGCCCCGCCTGCGGGCACCGGCCCCGAGGCCGCCACGACGCCCGCCATCTCGTGCCCGAAGGGCCCGGGGACCACGAGCATGCGCGGGTGGCCGCCGCGGCGGAACACCTTCACGTCGGTGCCGCAGGTCGTCGCGGCCTCGATCCGGAGGAGCAGATCCCCCGGCCCCGGCTCCGGCACGGGCAGCTCCCGGACCTCGACCCGCTCGGGGCCCAGGAGGAAGACGGTGCGGTGCGCGGCCGGCACGCTCATGCCTCGCCCTCCGGCACGTAGAGCACCTTGAGGGCCCGCCGGGCGCGGCAGAGCTCCACGCCCTCCTCGAAGCGCGAGAGGGGAAGCCGGTGCGTCACGAGGGGCGAGGCGTCGAGGCGCCCCGAAGCGATGAGCTCGTGGACCCTCGCCTGCTCGGCGAGGGAGCCCGAGTAGGTGCCCACGACGCGGCGCTCGTGCTTGAAGAGGTCGTTGAGGCCGAACGCGGCCCGCTCCCCCGGCGCCGCGTGGGCGAAGAGGACCACCGTGCCGCCCTCGCGGGCGAGGCTCAAGGCGGACGAGAGCACCGCCGCGCCCCCCACCGTATCGAACACGGCGTCGGCGCCGAGGCCCCTCGTGACTTCGCGGACGGCGGCCTCGGCCTCGGGGGGCGCGAGGGCCGCCTCGGCGCCCAGCCGCATCGCGAGGCGCAGGCGCTCCTCGATCGCGTCTGAGACGAAGACCCTCACGCCAGGGAGCGTGGCCTTCAGGACGAGCAGGTGGAGGAGCCCCATGCTGCCCGCGCCGAGGACCACCGCGCACGGCCCGCCGGAGCCCGCCAGGGCTCCTGGCTCGGGCAGCCCGGCGCGCTCGATGCCGCGCAGGACGCACGCCGCGGGCTCGAGGAAGACGGCGGCCTCGTCGCTGACCGCGCCGGGCACCTTCCTCGCCGCGAGCCTCGCCGCGCGCTCGCGCACGAGGAAGCGCTCGCTGTAGCCACCGGGCTCGAGGAGGTTCTCGCGGAAGACTGCGCAGAGGGTCTCGCTCCCCCGCCGGCAGAGGGCGCACTGGCCGCAGGCGACGTGGTGCGGCACGACCACGCGGTCGCCGGGCGCGAAGCCGCGGGCGCCCTCGCCGGCCTCCTCCACCAGGCCCACGACCTCGTGGCCCAGGACCGCGCCGCGCGTCGCGGAGCCGCTCGCGAGCTTGAAGAGGTCCGTGCCGCAGAGGCCCGAGACGCGCATGCGCAGGAGGACCTCGCCCGGCCCCGGGCGGCGGAGCGGGCGGACCTCGATCCGGCTCCTGCCGGAGCCGGCGCAGGCGACGGCGCGCGTGGTGAGCTCCGAGGGCGGCACGGGGAGAGATTGTGGACCGCGGCCCCTCGGTTGTCGATTGAGGAATGTCCCCCGAGGGGCCATCATGCGCCCGCCATGGAGCCGGTCCGGATCCAGCTCGGGGGAACCCGCGAGCAGCACCACCAGAAAGAGGAGCCCTTCCTCAACGGGAGGCTCCGGATCGCGTCCTCCCGCGGCGTCACGGGGGCGGACAGGGCGCTCGTCGCCGCCCTGGGGGAGCCGCTCGAGGGCCGCGTCCTCGCCGTCGCGACCCGGGAGGGCGTCGCCGCCCTCGCCGCCCACAAGCTCCACGGCGCGGCCGAGGTGTGTTTCTTCACCATGGACGCCTACGACCTCCACCGGGCCCGGGCGACGTTCCACCGGAACGGAGCGCAGGCCCTGCGCTCTCGCGTCGGCGCCGATCTCCCCGAGCCCGGGACCTTCGACTGGGTCCTCCTCCCCGTGAGCCGCACGGGCGACGCGATGCTCAACGCGGAGCTCGTCCTCGAGGCCCACGGGGCCTTGAAGGACCGCGGCAAGGTCCTCGCCGCGACCGACAATCCGCGCGACTCCTGGCTCCACGGCCGGATCCTCGACGCCTTCGGCTCCGCGACGATCCACGGGCGCGGGCCCCTGGGCACGGTCTACATCGCGAGGAAGCGATCGGACCGGCCGCCCCGGGAGCGGAGCTTCGCGAGGACCTTCGAGGCTCGCGTCTTCGGCCGGGCCCTCCGCCTCGAGACGCGCCCCGGCGTCTTCAGCCACGGGGAGCTCGACGAGGGGACCCTCGCCCTCTCGGAGGTCGCGCCCATCGAGGAGGGCTCGCGCGCCGTGGACCTCGGCTGCGGCTCGGGCGCTCTGGGGATCGGGGCCGCCCTGGCCGCGCCGCGGGGCCTGGCCGTCCTCGTCGACTCGAACGCCCGCGCCGCGAGGGTCGCCCGCGCCAACGCCCTCGCGAACGGGGCGGAGCGGAACGCGCTCATCCTCCTCGCCCACGACCTTGCGAGCTTGAGGGAGCAAGCGTTCGACGTCGTCCTCGCGAACCCGCCCTACTTCGCCGACCACCGGATCACGGAGCTCTTCGCCTGGGAGGCGCGCCGGGTCCTGGCGCCTGGCGGGAAGCTTCACCTGGTCACGAAGGCGCCCGAGCGGCCCGTCGCGATCCTGGAGGGGATCTTCGGGGGCTGCGAGGCCGCCCGGCGGCGCAGCTACGCGGTCATCACGGCCTCGAAGCGGCCCGCGTAGGCGCAAGGCCCGCTTCCGCGGCCTCGGAAGCCCTCTCCGGGGCCCCTCGCCGGCTCGCGTGGAGGATCTGGAAGGCGAGGAGGATGAGCCCCGCGTTGACGAGGACCTCCCGCTTCATCTGCCAGAACTTCTCGGCCTCCGTCATGTGCTTCCCGACGCCCTCGAAGGTGCTGAAGCAGCCGCAGAAGGTCGGGTGGCCGCGGTAGAGGTTGTACCCGAGGGCGGCGATGAAGACCGCGCTCAGGAAGGCGAGGCCGATGACGCCCCCGAGCCTCAGGGCGTCGGTCCGGGCCAGGGCCTCGGGCCCCACGGGCAGCTTCCCCTCGACCTTCAAGGCCCGCGGGAGCAGCCAGACGAGGGCCGGCACGCCCACGGCGAGCCCCGCGAGGAGCTCGAACCAGGGCAGGAAGATCGCGACCAGGTTGATCAGGTACCAGGGCACGAGCTTGTAGTTGTGGACCGTCTTCGCGAAGTCCGGCGGGTCGGCGATCTTGTGGGCCGAGGCGACCACGAAGAACCCCCCGAGGACCAGGCAGGAAACGACGGTGAGCCACTTGTTCTTGAGCGCGTCTCTCACTTCCAGCTCCCGGGCTCCTTGCCCTTGACGACCTTCTCCGGCTTCTTCGAGTACCAGTCGGGGAAGCCCCCCTGGTAGATGACGATCTCGACGAACCCCGCCAGCTTGAGCTGGCGCGCGACGAGCTTCGAGTCCTCGCACTCCTTCGAGTTGGTGCAGTAGATCACGACCGGCGCCGCGAGGACCGCCTCCGAGGCGAGCCTCACGACCTTCTCGTCGAAGTCGGCCTCGTGGGGCGAGAAGGAGAGGGCGCCCGGGATGTGCCCCGCCTCGTAGTCGCGGGTCCTCCGGGCGTCGATGATCGCGCTCCCGCTCTCGAGCTCCTCCACCACGCGCTCGATCGCGACCAGGACGAGCTCGGAGGCCGCCGGAGGAGCGGGCGGCTCCGCGGGCTTCTGCTCGGGCGGCCTCGCCGCCCCCTGCCCGGCCGCCGCCTCCGGAGGCTTCTGGCCGGGTTCGTCAGCGGGCCTCTCGCCGGGCTTCTCCACGCGCCCATCCACCGGCTCCGGCGGGGGCGCGGGGGGCGGCTCCGAGCCCTTCCCGAGCTTGTCCGAGCCCTTGTAGACCGTCGAGACCCACTTGAGGTGCCTCTGGGGGCTCCCGGAGCTCGCCAGGTTGTAGGCGGCTCCGAAGAGGCCCACGAGGACCAGGATTGCGATGAGCTGCAGGGGGGCTTTCATGGGAGTTCGCTCCGATGCTTCGTGCCTCGTGCTCCGTGCTGGGTGAACCGACAAAGTTACCACGACTCGCCGCCGTTGCGTAGCGGCCGCTTGCGCCTCGGGGCGAGCGTCGATTATCGTCGTCTCACCCCAGGGTCCAGGTAACGGGGGCGTAACGTGGTGCCCGGCGGCCCCGGGACCCGACAACCCAGGAACGGGAGAGATGCCATGCATGAGCCTCGGAGAATCGGTCGGAGGAGCTTCTTCACGAAGTCGGCGGGCCTCGGGCTCGGCGCCCTCGCCGCGCCGGCGGTCTTCTCGCAGGCGGGACAGGTCCTCGGCGCGAACGACAAGATCCAGATGGGGATCATCGGCTCGGGCGGCCGCGGCCGGAACGTCATGAAGACGCACCAGTCCCTCGGCGCCGAGTTCGTCGGCGTCTGCGACATCTTCCGGAAGAACCTCTACGAGGGCCTCAAGGTCGCCGGAGACCGCGCACAGCCCTACGACGACTACCGTAAGATGCTCGAGTCGAAGGACGTCGCCGCCGTCCTCATCGGCACCCCCGAGCACTGGCACGGCCCCATGCTCCTGGACGCCGTGGCCGCCGGGAAAGACGCCTACTGCGAGAAGCCCATGAGCCACTCCATCGAAGAGGGCGTCCGCATGGTGAAGGCCGTCCGGAGCACGGACCGCATCGTCCAGATCGGCATGCAGCGGCGGAGCACGCCGTCGGTCATCCAGGCGAAGGAGCTCCTCGCCGAGTGCGGGGAAGTCTTCCTCGTGAGGGCCTACTGGAACTGGGACTTCTCGAAGCCTCTCAACAACGCCCCCCTCGACGACGAAGTGGACTGGAGGGCCTTCCTCGGCCCCGCCCCCTGGCGCGAGTTCCAGCCCATGCTCGTCCGGCACTGGCGGTACTTCTGGGACTACTCGGGAGGGAACTGCACGGACCAGGGCACGCACCTCATGGACGTGGTCCAGTGGTTCATGGGCTCCGGCGCGCCCGTCGCCGCGACCTGCTACGGGAACGTCTACTCCATGAAGGGCGCCGAGACGCCCGACGTCTTCTCGGCCACCTTCGAGTACCCGGGCTTAATCGCCACCTGGACCCTCGACTACGCGAGCACCCTCGACAACGGCTGGAACATCCAGTTCCAGGGCCGGAAGGGCACGCTGTGGCTCGACAACGAGGGCGCCCGGGTCCTCGCCGCCTCCCAGGGCGGGACGACGTACAAGCGCTCGAGCAAGGAGCAGGTCCTGAAGGAGCTCCCGGGCAGCCTGAGCGACGCCGAGCACGTGAAGAACTTCCTCGAGTGCTGCCGCACGCGCAAGCAGCCCAACGCCCCCGTCGAGGTGGGGCACCTCGCCGTCTGCGGCCCGCACCTCGCCAACGTGGCCTTCCTTCACCAGACGCGGGCGAGGCTGAGCCCCGACGCGACGCGCGTGTACGTGTAGCTCCGGCCGCTCTCCGGCACCGCCCGCCGCGACCGGGAGCCCTCGGCGGGCGGTGCTCGTGCCGCAGGCCGCGACGCGCAGTTTGTGAATCTTTTCTCAAAGGCCTTGTGAAAGTTTTCCCAATATGGATGGCGCCGGAGGAGCCTCCGTAGAATGGCACGCAGCTCAAGTCGTCAAGATTCCGCACCACCTGCTGGGAGGAGAGAGAGCCGTGGAGCTCGAGCACTGCGTTTTGTTTCGGGGCCTGTCACGCGACGTCAACGCCAGGATCCGTAGCCTCGCGCGCATCCAACGTTACGCGCGGGACGAGACCCTGTTCCTCGAAGGGGACCCGGCGACGGACATCTACGTCCTCAAGGACGGCAGGGTCGAGCTGACGTACACTCTGCCCCAGGACCCCACGTCGGAGATCCTCATCGCCCACGTGCATCCCGGCGAGAACTTCGCGTGGTCCGCCCTGGCGAGGGGCGAGACCTTGAGCTCTCGCGCCAGGGCCCTGGTCGACTCGAACGTGTACGCCATCGCCCTCGAGGAGCTGCACGCCCTCTTCCTCGAGCACCCCGAGGCGGGCTACCAGGTCATGACGATCCTCGCGCAGCAGATCCTCCGGCGGCTCCGCGACACGCGGAAGGAGCTGCGCTGGCTGCATCAGGGCGTGAGGTGAGGCTGCGGCGCGGGGTCCTCAGCAGGGGTCCTCAGCGGAGTCTCTCCCGGATCCAGTACACGGCGAGCCCCGTCGCGAGCACGCTTCCAGTGATCCCCAGGAACACCCACCCCGAGGTGCAGAGGACGTAGAGCCAGCCCACGAGCGCGAGGAGGCTTGGCAGGGGATAGAGCGCCATGCGGAAGGGCCTCGCGACTTCGGGCCTGCGCGTCCTGAGGACGTGGAGCGCGACGATCTGCCCGATGAACTGGATCGCGATCCGCACCGTGACGGCGGCGTTGATCACGTCGCCGAGGGGGAAGAAGCAGAAGACGGCGGTCACGACGCCCAGCGCGAGGAGCGAGACCTGCGGGTACCTGCCGCGCGGGTGAACGTAGGCAAAGGCGCGGAAGAAGTCGCCGTTCCTGGCCGCGGCGAAGGGGATGCGCGAGTAGCCGAGGGTCATGACGAAGAGGCAGGCGAGCGCGGTCCAGAGGATGAGCCACGTGAAGGCGACGGCCACCCCGCGGCCGAAGAGGCGCTCCATGAAGGAGGCCCCGATCTCCTGCGACGCCATGGCCTCGCGCCAGGGGATCACGCCGATGATGGTGAGGTTCATGGTGAGGTAGATCGCGGCCACGAGGACCACCGAGATCATGACGGCGCGGGGGATGGTCCTGCCGGGGTCCTTCACCTCGTCGCCGAGGTGGCAGACGTTGTAGTAGCCGAGGTAGTCGTAGATCGCGATGAGCATGGCGCCGCCGAGGCCCGTGGCGAACTTGCCGTCGAGGCGGAAGGCGTGCGGCGGGAAGTCGATGAGGCGCGCGTCGAAGTGCCAGAGGCCGGTCGCTATCACGATCAGCACCGTGAGCATCGTCCCGCCGCAGAGCACGACGCTCGTCCAGCCGAGGACCTGTATCCTCCGGCAAAGGGCCAGCGTCACCACGAGCGCGAGGCTCGCCGCCAGGGCTCCGGTCCCGAACGGGACCGCCTGCAGCCCGGGGAAGACGTACTCCACGTAGCCCATGATCCCGATGTAGCCCGAGGCGAGCTCCAGGGTCCCGCTGAAAAGGAACTGCCAGATGAAGAGGAAGGGCAGCGCGCGGCCCCAGACATGGCGGCTGTAGGTCTCGCGGAAGAAGTGGTAGGTGCCTCCGCTGCCGGGCAGCGCAGCCCCCAGCTCGCTCCACACGAGCCCGTCGCAGAGGACGAGGACCGCCGCCACGATCCAGCCCACCAGGGCCTGGGGGCCCTCCATCGTCGCGATGAAGATCGGGATCGTGATGAAGGGTCCCACCCCGATCATGTTCGCGACGTTCAGGGCCGAGGCCTGGAGGAGGCCGAGCCCGCGCTCGAGCTGGGGCGCCGAGGACGGCGCGGCTGCCTGGGCGGGGTCGCTGGTCATGGAGCGGTTTGGGGTTGCCGGCGGCGCGCCGGCGTGTAACGTTGGGGCCCGTGAGGCGTGCCTTTCTACCCGATCCGCCCCGTCTCGCAAACGGGGAAGGAGCCGGACCGTGAGGTCCCTGCGCGGCCTGGCGGTCGTGTCCGTCCTCGCCCCCGGCGTCGTCTTCACCGCCGCGTCCGGGCAGTACCTCTGGGACCAGCTCGGCTGGACGGGCCCCATGGCCTGTGGGGTGGCGACGGTGGCCGCCGCCGGCCTCGTCGCGCTGGTCCCGCGTCTCCTCAAGCGCGAGTGGGCCGCGGACGCCTGCCTCATCGCCGTGGTGGCCCTCGCCTGGGGCCTCCCCGCCTCCATGGTGTGGCCCGGCGGGATCGCGTGCTCGCGCTTCGGGCTCACCGTCGTCGGCCTCTTCCCGCTCCCCCTCTTCGACTTCACGATCGGCGCCGGCGGCGGCGTCTGGCTCCGCGAAAAGAGCCACCTCGTCACGTCCTTCGAGCTGCGCGCACGCCTCGAGCCCGGGCTCGAGGTCATCGTCGTCGCGAACGGCTGGCACGGCGCCTTGAAGGTGGACCGGGACGCGCTGGCAGCGCCCGGGCTCGCGCCGGGAGTCACCGTGGAGGTCCTGCGCACGCCCGAGGCCTTCGCCCGCTACAACGAGCTGCGCCGAGCGGGGCGCCGCGTCGCGCTCATCGCCCACACGACATGCTGAGACGAGCCCCACATCTACGACCCAAGGAGCGACCATGGCCCACACCTACGAAGTCACGACCCGCTGGAAGGAGGGCCTCCGCGGGGAGGCCCAGCCCGCGGGGGTCCCCGACGCGGTCCCCTTCGCCGTGCCGAAGGAGTTCGGCGGCCCCGGCGGCGAGTGGACGCCGGAGCACCTCCTCGCCGCGGCCGTGAGCTCCTGCATCCTGGCGACGTTCCTGTCGATCGCCCAGATGTCGAAACTCTCGATCCGGGGCTACGAGTCGAGCGCGGCGTGCTCCATGGACAAGGTCGAGGGCGCCTTGCGCGTCACCGGCGTGACCGTGGCGCCGCGCGTCACCGTCGCGAGCGAGGGCGACCGGGACCGGGCCTTGCGCCTCCTCGAGAAGGCCGAGAAGCTCTGCCCCATCTCGAACGCGCTCAAGGCGGCGGTGACGTTCCAGCCCTCGGTGGAGGTCGCCGGGTAGGCGCGACGGGGGGCGGGCGGCCGCCTGGCCTTCAGCCGCCGAAGAGGGCATCGAGACCAGGGACTCCCGAAAGAAGTCGGCCGTTAGGCGAGAAAAAACGTCGTTACGGCCGACTTTCTCAACGCAAAAGTCGGCCGCTAAGGACCTCCAGACGTCCTTATCGGCCGACTTTTCTCAGGAGGACGTAGAGCGGATCAGGGTCGTCCGCCGGCCGTTCCGCCCTTCGCCGCGACGACCTCCACCTTGGGCGGCTCGGCGTAGTCGCGCCACAGCCGCTCGACCTCCCCCGGGTCCGGCTTGCCGTCCTGGATCACCAGGCGGTAGCGCGAGACGAGGGGCTTCTCGGGCGTGATCTCGAAGTCACCCGTCTGGCAGGGCGCGAAGTTGAAGAAGGGCTCCGTGTCGTGGATGCGCATGTTCTGGGGGTGGCGGAAGTTCGACGGATGGCAGAAGAAGCTGATCCCCGCCGTCTCGCCCTTCACCTTGCCCCACACGGCGCACCAGCGCGCCGCGGTGGCGTGGCCGTCGGCCCGCGTCTTCCCCTCGCTCGTCAGGAACTCGCAGCCGTCCTTCCCCTCCCAGTCCGCGGAGCCGCGGAAGCCGAAGCCGCCGTAGCGGTACTGCTTCAGCTTGAGCGGGGTCGAGCCCGCGCATCTCTGGACCGAGACGAAGTCGGCGACGAACGGCTTCTCGAGCCCGTAGACCGTGACCTCCCAGGTCTCGTCGAGGACGGGCTTGGGGCCTCCGGCCGCCTTGAGGTCCGTGAACCGGTGCCTCGCCTTGAACCCGGCGGCGACGGGGCCCGAAACGGGCTCGGAGCTCACGTGCTGGACCTTGCCCTCCGCGCGGTTCTGCTCCCAGAAGTTGATGGCGCGCCCCTCGAGCTCAGTCTGGGACCAGGGCATCCAGACCCCGTGGTGGTGCTTGTGGTTCAGGGGGAAATCGTTCGTGATCAGGCGGCCCCCGGGAGTCCAGAGGGGGTGGATGTAACCGCTGCGGGCGTAGATGGGCTCGACGCCGGCGGGCGGCTGGACCTCGGCCGCGTTGTAGCGAAGGACGTCCTTCCCCGCGGCCCGCAGCGTGAGCGCCTCCCTGGCCGCGACGACCCCGGCGGCCGGGGCCGCCGCCTTCGGCTCGCCCGGCTCGATGCGGTACCGCCGCTTCGAGCCGGCGGCGAGGCCCTCGAGGATCCAGACGACGGCCCGCGGCGGCCCGGCCTCGAGCTGGACGGGGACCTCGGCTCCTCCCTCGGCCTCGACGAGTCGGAAGGGGCTCGGCAGCTTCTGGCCCTGGGGCACGTCCCACCGTACCGGCGTGCCCCGGCGCCCGTGAGGGCCGGCGCTCACCTCGAGCCGGATCGCATCGAACGAGAAGACACAAGGAGCCGCCAGGAGGGCCCAGAGACCCGGGATCATGCGGTGAGCCATTGCTTTTTCCTTTCGCTGGAGAATACTGGGCCCGATTCTACGCGACGTTGCAGGCGGTGCACCATGCCTTGGCTTGGGATCTGGTTCGAGCCCCTGGCGGGCGAAGGCGGGGCCCGGAGCCCTGAGTTGCTCCATGGGCTCGCGCCGCCGATCGCCTACGCTTACCCCCATGAATTCGTCGAAGAGGAGTCGCGCAGGCTCACGCGGGCGAGAGATCCATCGCGGGTCCTCCGGGACCGCCAGGTCTTCAACGTCTTCTACTCCCTCACCCACGACTCGACCGAGGGCGGGCTCGACCAGCAGGGCTGCCGGATCCTCCAGTGGCTCTTCCAGAGCTTCGAGACGGACTCGCGGAGCGCGATCGGCGCCCGCTTCAGCGAGATCCCCGTCGTGATCCACGCCGATGACGCCGCGAAGGCCGCGGCCATGGGCAACGCAGTCACGCTCCTCAGGTTCCTGAGCGCCTCGGAGGACCAGGCCATCGCGAAGATCCTCATCCACCCCTGGAGCCCGTTCCGCGGGAGCCCCAAGCTCGCCGCCGCCGAGTACGAGCGGCGGGTGCTCGACTTCCTCCACGGCGAGATCTTCTATCCCGAGGACGTCTCCATGTTCGACGTCCTCGAGCGCCAAGACCTGAGGGCGCACCGTGAGCTCGGGGCCTGCTGCGAGACCCAGATCGGCTTCGTCCGGCCGCTCCTCGAGTGGGTGGACGAGTGCTGGCCGCAGACGGAGGCCGAGCGGGCGGACCTGCTCGCAAAGCTGCGAAACTCGCTCGCCGACGAGGCCAGGTACCTGCGCGGGAGGCGAGCGGGAGCCCGGCGACCGTGACCGCGGAGCGCCGCTCACTCCTCCCGCAACCCCAGCTCCCTCGCGTTCACGATCGACGGCGTCTTCCCCGGGATCGGCCCCTCGATGAAGTCCTCGACGCGGAGCGCCTTCGCCACCGGGTAGCCCTTGAGGACGCCCGCGACGTTGGCGGCGGCGAGGGCCGCCATGCCGCCTCGGGTCCAGACGGTGGCGCTCGCGACGTGCGGCACGATCACCGCGTTGGGCAGCTCGGCGAGCCCCGGAGCCAGCAGCGGTTCCCGCTCGAAGACGTCGAGGCCGGCGCGGAACTCGGGGTTCTCGCGGAGGTGCTCCACCAGGGCCGCCTCGTCGATCACGGGGCCCCGGCTCGTGTTGACGAGGATCGCGTCGCGCTTCATGAGCCGGAGGCGCTCGCGGTTCAACAGGTGCCGGGTCGCGTCCGTGAAGGGAACGTGGAGGCTCACCACGTCGGAGCGCTCGAGGACCTCCTCGACGCTCTCGGCGAAGTGGCAGCCGATGGCGCACTGGCCGTCGGCGGCGATGGCCGGGCAGATCCGCTGGAAGAAGCGCTCGAGGTCGCGGTTCCTCCGCTCGTCGTGGTAGAGGAGGCTCATGCGGTGCGCGGGGGCCATCATCTTCGCGTAGGCGGCGCCGATCCGGCCCGCGCCGACGATCCCGAGGGTCCCGCCGAAGAGACGCTTCCCGAGGAAGAGGTCCGGGAGCCAGCCATGGAACTTGCCGGAGCGCAGGAAGGCGTCCGCCTCGACCACGCGGCGCGCCGCAGCGAAGGTGAGCGCCACGGCCATCTCGGCCGTGGTCTCCGTGAGGACGCCCGGGGTGTTGCCGACGGCGATCCCCCGGGCCGTGGCCTCGGCGACACGCACGTTGTCGTAGCCCACGGCGTAGTTCGAGTAGGCTCGGCCTCCGGCGGCGCGCAGCGCCTCGAAGAGGTCGGCTCCCCACGGCTCCGTGAGCTGGCCGATGGCGCCGTCGCAGCGGCTTCCGATCGCCCGGCGGATCTCGTCGGGCGGGAGCACGTCCCGCGAGCCGGACACGTGGAGCTCGCAGCCCGCGGCGGCAAGGATCTCGAGCCATCGCTTGCCCGGCAGGTCCTTCGTCACGACGACCCGGAAGGCCCCGCCGGGATTCTCGGTGCGCCAGCTCACACCGTTCACGCCGTCGCCTCCTGCATCGCCTCCTGCATCGCCTCCTGCTTCATCTCCTGCGCCCCGCCTCCTCGAGCCGCTTCAGGTGTTCCTCGCGATCCCCCGGAGGGAGCGTCCCGTCCTCGCGCACGAAGCCCTCCTTCCCGGCCGCCCGCAGGCTCTGGTGGCCCAGGATGACCCTCGCGCCGCGCTCGAAGTGGCGGCGGAATTCGTCCTCGAAGAAGAACTTGTCCACGAGGGGCATGGGCGTCTTCGTGTTGTGCTCCGTGCCGTTCATGATCGGGAAGCCGCGCTCCGCGGCCTTCGCGATGATCGCGCTGAGCCGCTCGCGCCGGTTGCGGTCCGGAATGACCTCGACCGCGTGGATGTTCAGGGCCTCCAGGCGGTCGAAGAGCCGGTCGAGGTCCTCCTCCCAGGGCGAGACGGGGTCCCCCATGACGGGGTAGGTCGGTACGGAGCCGAGATCCAAGGCCATGGCGACGAGGCGCTTCACGGGAATGAAGGCGTCCTTCGACTCCTCCACGTACGCCGGGCGGCCCGCCTTGACGAGCCTCGATCGCAGGTGGTCCTGGAGCGCCGCGGGGTCCTCGAGGACGCCGCCGGGCGGGTCCTCGCCGGTGATCTTCGCGAGGGCCTTGGCCCTCGCCTCGAGCTCGGGATACGCCCGCTCCAGGTGGCGCGCCGCGGCGAGGCAGATGTGCCGCTCCGTCGGCTGGCCGTGGGGGGTCAGGGCGATGACGTCATCCCAGGCGACGGCGTCCTTCGTCTTGAGGCGCTTCTCGAAGAGCTCGGCGAGCTTCGCCGTGATCTTCACGTTCCTCTCCTCGAGCGCCGCGTTCATGCGCGCCAGGTCCTTCGCGCCCTGGCAGCCAGGAGGGAACGGACGCGTGATCCCCTTCGCCGTGAGGTAGGTGCGGCCGGGGTTGTTGGGATCGTTGACGGTCTTCCGGGCCTTCGCGGCCTCCTCCCACATGGCGACGGCCTCCATGCTGAAGAGGGGCCGGATCCCGAGGAGCTTGCAGGCCTTTCCAAACTCCTCGTGCCCCGCGAGCGTGTAGTGGTCGTTGATCCCGAAGATCGAGACCCGTTCCTTGTACGCCTGCCACGCGGCGTCGGACGGCGACTCGAAGTAGGCGAAGGACTTCGAGGTGTGCACGTGGGTGTTGATCCCGCCGGGCCGCCCCCCGCGCTGCACCTTGTCCTCGTCGGCGAACTCGCGGAGGCGGCCCAGCGCCTCGAGGCGAGTGCGCGTCTCCTTGCCCTCACGGTAGCCGTCCTCGCCACGGTCGGGCCTGCGGAGCCGGCCTTCGAGCTCGCGGATCGCGGTCGCGTCGGATGCGCTGGACACGGTACCTCCTGTCCTCCTACCTCACCATGACCTGCCCGCCGTCGACGACGAGGGTCTGCCCCGTGACGTTCCTCGCCTCATCGGAGACGAGGAAGACCACGGCGTTCGCTATGTCCTCGGGCTCGATCTCCTTCCCGAGGGCCGACAGGGAGACGTAGTACGGTATGACCTCCTCGGGCCGGAGACCCTTCTTCTTCGCGCAGGCCTCGATGTACTCCTCGCTCCAGATCCGGGAGCCCTTGAAGACGTTGCCGGGGGCGACGCAGTTGACGCGGATGCCCGCGCGCCCCAGCTCGAGGGCCCAGCCCCGCATGAGGTGGATCTCGCCGGCCTTGGTCGCGTTGTAGGCCGAGTTGTCCTTGCTGGCCTCGAGGCCCGACTTGCTCGTGAGGTTGATGATGCTGCCGCCCGCCCCCTGGCGCAGGAGGAGCCTCGCCGCCTCGCGGGCGCACAGGAAGTAGCCCGTGAGGTTGATCTCGAGGGTCTTCCGCCAGGCCGCGAGCGGGAAATCGACAAGGGCGTGCGAGGGGGCGATCCCGGCCGCGTTCACGAGGAAGTCGATGCCGCCGAGGGATGCCTCGAGGGACCGGAAGGCAGCGGCGACGGAAGCCTCGTCGGTCACATCGGCCACGGCGGGCACGAACCTGCCCGCCGGCAGCTCGCCGCGGGCCGCCTCGAGGGCCGCCGAGCTCACGTCGAGACCGAAGACCGTGGCGCCGGCTCGGGCCAAGCCCTTCGCGATCCCCTTCCCGAGGCCGCTCCCGGCGCCCGTGACGGCGCCGATCCTGCCAGCGAGCCGCCGGCCGTCCCCGGCGAGGAGCGCCCCGCGGAATCGCTCGACCTCCCAGTCCTCGATGAACGCCGCCTGCTCGTCGGTGAGGAGCCGCGGGCCGCCGCCGGGCCCCGTGCGGAGGAGCGCGGCCAGAGCGGAGCGATAGACCTCGGCGACCACGCGGACCTGCGCGAGGTCCGGCGCGGCGTAAAAGACCCCGCCCGAGACACCGTCCGCCGGCCTCGCCGGGAGGATCACGACGCGAGGGTCGAGGCCGGCGCGCTTCCGGTACTCCGCGGCCTGGCCCCTCCAGCCGGCGCTCGACGCCCCCGACAGGACCAGAGGCTTTTTCCGACAGTAGACGATCTGGTCCGGCGTGAACGCCCCCTTCCCGGCCACCTCGAGGGCCGCCGGGCTCGAGACGAGCTCGGCCGCGAGCGGCGAGTCGTCGCGGCGCAGGAGGCAGGGCTCGCAGCCCGCCGCGAGGAGGGCGCCGCGCAGCTCGGCGAGGGCTCCGCCGCCGGCGGGCGCGTCCAGGCGCTGCGGGAGCTCGACGGGATTCACGCGCGCTCCGCCGATCCAGGCGCGACCCGCGTCGGTGACCGCACGGTGGAGCTCGAGGCAGGCCTCGGGCTCCTCGGCAGCGACGAAGACGCCGTGATTCTCGAGGAGCACCACCGAGGGCCGGCGCCCGTGCCGCGCGTCGTACGCGTCGATCTCGCGGGCGAGCCGAGCCGCGAGGGTGTAGCCCGGGTCCACGTACGGCACGTAGAGGGGCGGGCCCGCGGCAGCCCCGGCGACATTCTCGAGGACCTTTTCGAGGACCTTCTCGAGGGCGCCCTCGACGACCTCGCGGGAGCGCCGCGAGCACAGGAGAGCGTTGAGCCCCACCGGATGCGTGTGGATGACGACGCGGCCGAGGATCGCGTGGAGGCTCGCCTCCACCGAAGGCCTCGCCCCCGCGGGCCGGCGCACGGCGGCCTGAAGGAGGCGGAGCGCCTCCGACTCGCGCCGGTCTGCCGGCAGCCTCGCGAGGTCCTCGCGCCGCGCGAGGTCGCGCGCCGCGGCCAGGTCCACCTCGGCCCAGCCCCGCGCCTCGTCCATCTCGCCGAGGGCCGTGCCCGAGGCCTTCACGAAGAGCGAGCTCCCATCGCGGGACTTGACGGACGTGTTCCCGCCGCCGCCCTGGACCAGGTCCGGGTCGGCGCCCGCGGCCCGGGAGATCCGGATCAGCTCCAGGAGCTCCGGCGGCGCCCCCGCGGGCGCAAGTGGGGCCTTCTCGGTCCGGGTCAACATCGGTCGCGGCTCAGGCCCCGCCTCCCGGGGGAGCGGGCAAGAGCGCCTCCAGCATCTCCTCCTCGGCGCGCTTGGACCACTTCCCCGCCCGGACCTCGGCAGCCACCTCGGGCGAGAACCGCACTCGGTCCTGGAGGTCCTCGATGCGCGTCAGGGGCAAGTCGGGGAGCTGCGGGTACAGGATCGTCTTGTTCGTGATCCTCCCCTCGGCGACGGCCTTAACCCCCTCCGCGCAGGCCCTCATGCCCACGACGGCACCCGCCGAGAAGTTCGTGTCGAGCTCGCCCCGCTCGGTGATGCGGAGCATCTTCTCCATGTCCTCGAGGCGCGACCCCGAGTTGCCCGTCACCGTGATCTGGTCGTAGTGGATGTCGCCGAGGAAGACCTGCCCCGTCCCCCGCTTGATCCCGGCGAACAGGTTCAACACGCCGTAGCGGCGGATGTGCTTCGCCGACGCGAGGACGACCTCGGGGCTCGGGGCGCAGGCGATCACGTACGCCGCGCCTTTCGGCGCGATCGCCGCCATGCGCTCGTCGAACCCGCCCCGCGTAGGGTCGAGCGTCACGAGCCGGACTCCGGCCTCGCTCGCCCGCGCCTCGAAGCGCGACCGCACGGCCGCGAGCCGCTCCTCGCTCACGTCGGTCACGAGCAGTGTGTGGAACGCCGGGAGCCTCCCGAGCCGCTTCTTCGACAGGGCCCGCAGGGCGTGCATCTGGCCCATGGGCCCCCCGCCCCCGATCACCCAGACGACCTCGTCGCCAAGCTGGAGGTCCGCGCGCTCGTAGGAGGCCTCGATGCAGGCCCAGGGCTCGACGAGCGAGGCCTGGGAGTACCCGATGTCCTCCTCGACCTTGATCAGGTACCTCTGGACGCGCTCGTCGAACACCCCGTACTGGATCATGGCGCCCCAGACGTCGTACCCGACGGCGGAGTCGTGCTCGAGCATGTCCGCCTGCACGATGCAGCGGTCCCCGGGCTTCAGGCGCCTGTCGGCCTCCGGGCCCACCTTGACCACCGTGATCGAGGCCTCGTGTCCCGGGACGACCTTCTGCCGCGCCACGTCGTAGCGCTTGAGCCGCGCGTGCTCGCCGCCCTGGTTGATGATCTTGACGTCGGAGGCGCAGATGCCGTTCGTGTCGGAGCGGAAGAGGATGTCCCTGGGCCCCATGCGCGGCACCGGGATCTCCTCGAGCCGGAAGCTCTCGAACCCCTTGCCGCTGAGCTGCCAGACGAGGGTCCGCTCGGGGACGCCCCCTTCGAGCCGCTTGTAGCGATCGGTCTTCGTGGACATGTGGGTCAGGTTCTCTCGCGGGCTCGCTCCGCCGGTGAAGAAGCAGAAGAAGGATGCGCTATTCTTCGCACGGCCCGGGGAGGTGTCAAGGACGTGAGCGGGAACTTGAACTCCATGCCCCATCAAGGCTAAGCTCCTCGCGAGGCTTTAGATCCAAACACCCAGCAACCTCGGGAGAGCACGGTGGCGGGACCCGATCAAGGACAGCTTGTCGATGTCCGCCAGCGGCGCTATGTCGTGACGGAGGTCGCGAAGGGCGCCCTCACAGGGAGCCATCTCGATCACGGCACGAGCGCCGTTCAGCACCTCGTCACGCTCAGCTCGCTCGAGGAGGATGCCCTTGGCGAGGAGCTCCAGGTCATCTGGGAGCTCGAGCAGCTACGGGAAACCCAGAGGGACCTGCGGATCTCCCCGGAGAACATTCAGAAGGTCGTGGAGATCGCTCTCGAGCTGGCGGGCCAGCCGCCGCTGATTCCCACGGAGGTCGCTGGCATCTGGCCGGACCCTCTGGGGGCGCGCAAGCAATCCCCGGTCTTTCGGCTCCCGGCCCTCCGAGGGAGCTGGGCGCTTTGTTCGGAAGGTCTATCCCACCCCCACACGGGCGCGATCCGGCCCATCGTCTTCGACCATCACCTTGCCGAAGGGAGAGACGACGTCGTCCTGGCCCACCTGAACCACCGCCTCGTCCAGATGAGCCTCCGGCTCCTCCGTGCGGAGGTCTGGGCGATGGAGGGTCGCAAGCGCCTGCACCGGGTCACGGCGAGGACGGTCCCGGACCACGCGCTCGAGGCGTCGGCGAAGGAGGCGATCCGGAAGCGGTTCGCGGAGCCGAAGGCGAGACTGTTCCCGGTGGCGGTGACGTATTTGGTGCCGGAGGGACTCGCCCTGGGAGGGCAAATCTGAGCCGGATACTCCGAACGAGGCCAAAGCCAACCCGAGGCCTGAACCTGCGTTACGTCTCGCGGGGTTGCCGGAAACCCGGCAAGGTGCGAGCGTTGATCCGAGACTTTCAACGTGTTACCATTCTTGGGCTTATGGAAAGGCCCTTGGCGCGATGACGAGCGAGAACCTGCCCCGATTCGAAAGGCCGCCGGTCGTCGAAACGGTCCTGGGAGTGCAGTTCGATCGGCTAGCGGGTTTCCACAACGGTCACCTGGGGAGCTTCTGGAACAAGCTCGGGCCGGAGTGGACGAAAGTGACCGATGCTCCGCCGCTCGAGCCTCAATCGGAGATCTTCGGCAAGGCGAAGGGTCTATCGGGCCTCTTGCAGCTCAAGTTGCGCCAGGACTCCTCGGCAAGGCTCCAGATCCGGAACGAGGCTGAGGATCGCATGATCCAGGTCCAGAACGGGCGATTCCATTACAACTGGCTGGGGCATGGAGGGGAGCCTTACCCTTCCTACGCGAAGGTCTGGGAGGAGTTTCGGCGTCACCTCGATCTCTTCGGCCGCTTCGTTCTCGAGCAGGGGCTTGGGGCCATCCAACCCAATCTCTGGGAGGTTACCTACGTGAACCACATCCCCAGAGGCTCCGCCTGGCATTCTCCGGGCGATTGGGCGAAGTTGTTCCGCCTTGAGCTGCCGCCGGCGCAGCCCGCCGGGACGACCCTGGAGACCGTGTCCGGTGAGTGGCAGTATGTGATTCCCGGCGAGAAAGGTCGGCTCTACGTGAGACTCCAGCACGGAGAGCTGGAAGGCACGGAGAAGGTGCTCCTGACGTTGGCCGCTCGCGGCACGATGACACCGAAAGACGATCTGCGCTCGATGCTAGAGATCGGGCATCGCATGATCGTCATCGGGTTCAAGGACTTGACTTCCGAACAGGCACACGCCTATTGGGGGTTGATGCATGGTTGAGACGGCGACATTGTCCGGGTCGGTGGTCGGTGCCCTGCAACGAGGGCCGGAGGAGTCGGTAACGCTGTCGGGCCGGTTGGTATTGCCCGCTCCATCCCCCGAGGAATGGGACAGGCTGATCGACGGCCCGTTGATCGACTGGGGAAGGGAGCCGGAGCGCTACTCGGACGACGGCGTCGAGCCGCCCACGGCCAGGGCGATCAGGCGCGCCTCCGGGCTTGTCAAGGACCTCCGGCGCGCTCAGTGGCCCTTGCTGCCGCGTCTGGTCATGAGCGGCGAGGGGGGCATCGTCTTCGATTGGGCGCTCGGAAACATGACCCTGTCCATGGAAATCTCGGGAGAAGGTGAGCTCGAGTTGCTCCTTTTCGACGGTTGTCGAGTGGTTCAGCGATTCTGACCAGAACGATGCACGCGACAGGGCTCACGGATGGGCGTTGGCGAGGAAGAAATTGCTGACGACGAGCTACTCTACCGGCGGATCTCCGAAAACACCCGCTGGCACCAGGGTGACGCGAATGCTCCCGTCCACCGGAAAGCCTTCCAGCCCAATAAAGGCGACCTCGAGGGACTATCCGTCTCTCGTGCGAAGTATGAGACTCCAGAGGCTGCCGCAGGAAGGGGAAGGCGTGGGAAGTCCTATTACCTTGCGGTGTTGAAGGCGAGCGACCTGCGGGCTGCCGACATCGCCGTGGCGCCCAAGCCGCAGGAGGCGGACCCCGGTCACGCCGAGCTGCCCGCCTTGCGATCCGACAATCGGAAATCCAACGAAGTCCAGGGACTCATGATGCAGATCGCCCGGCTTGTCGTGCGAGTGGAGGGACCGTTCCCTGGGGCGGCGGATGAAGCCGGCGATGCGGCTCAGGGTGGCGTGAAGGGTCCGCCTTGACGCCCATGTCCATCGCCCGCCACCACGCCGAATGGCTTTCCCTCGTCGAGGTCTCGGGGCCGTTCCTCAGCATGCCGGTCTTGCTGCGGGCCTTCCCCCAGGGCGTCGACGCTCATGATCCGGATCACTTCCGCGCTCTCCGGATCGCCCACGAGGAGTGGGAGGCGTCGCAGGCCTCGGTGCCGCTCCCCCTCCCCGCCACCAGCACATACAACACCGGCAGCACCACCAGCGTCAAGAGCGTGCTCGAGATCACCCCGCCGATCACCACCGTGGCGAGCGGGCGCTGGACCTCGGCGCCCATGCCGGTCGAGAGCGCCATGGGGACGAAGCCGAGGCTCGCCACGAGGGCCGTCATGAGGACGGGCCTCAGGCGCGTCAGGGCGGCCTGCTCCGCCGCCTCCCGGAGCGGGACGCCCCGCTCGAGGAGCTGGCGTATGCGCGACACGAGCACCATGTCGCCGAGGACCGAGACGCCCGAGAGGGCGATGAAGCCCACCGCCGCCGAGATCGAGAAGGGCATGTCGCGCAGCCAGAGGGCCGCGACGCCGCCCACGGCGGCCAGAGGGACGCCCACGAAGACCCTCAGCGCGTCGAGGAGCCTCCCGTAGGTCGCGTAGAGGAGGAGGAGGACGAGCGAGAGCGCCAGCGGCACCACCACGAGGAGCCGCGCCCGGGCGCGCTCGAGGTGCTCGAACTGCCCGCCCCACTCGAACCGCCACCGGCCCTTGGGGAGCTCGACCGCCGCGCCCACCTTCTCGCGCGCCTCGTCGACGAAGCTCCCCATGTCGCGGCCGCGCACGCTCGCCTGGACCGTGATCCGCCGCTGGCCCCACTCCCGCGTGATGGTGGACGGCCCCTCGGCGATCCGAACCTCCGCGAGCCTCGAGAGCGGCACCCGCTCTCCCGACGCGGCCGGGACCAGCAGGGCCCCGAGGGCCTCGGGGGTCGAGGAGAGGTGCCCCGGCAGCCGCACCACGAGGGGGAACCGGAGCTCGCCCTCGACGACGTCGCCCGCGGGCTTCCCGGCGATCGCCTCGACGAAGTCGAGGACCTGCCGCGCGCTCACCCCATAGCGCGCCGCCTCCTCCTGCCTCACGCGCACGCGCAGGACCGGCTGCCCCGTCACCTGCTCCACGTTCAGGTCCGCGCAGCCGGGGATCGAGCCGAGGACGCCCGCGGCCTCCTGGGCCTTCTGCGCCAGGACCTGGAAGTCGTCGCCGAAGATCTTCAAGGCCACGTCGGCCCGCACGCCCGAGGTCATCTCGTTCAAGCGCATCTCGATGGGCTGCGAGTAGACGCAGCGCTGCCCCGGCAGGTCGCGCAGCTCGGCCTCGAGGAGCCCCACGAGCTCGTCCTGCGTCCGGGCCCTCCTCCAGCCCTCGCGAGGCTTGAGGGCCAGGAAGATGTCCGAGAGCTCGACGCCCATCGGGTCCGTCGCCACCTCGGCCGTCCCGATGCGGCTCCAGGCGTGCTCCACCTCGTCGGGGAACGCCGCCAGGATCGCTCTCTCCATCTGGCCGTTGTAGCGCACCGATTCCTCGAGCCCCGTGCCGGCCAGGCGGATCACGTTGATGGCGATGGCGCCCTCGGACAGGCGCGGGACGAACTCCGAGCCCAGGCCCCGGGCCAGGATGGACGCCCCCACGAACGCCGCGAGGGCGATGCCCAGGACCGCCACGGGATGGCGGAGGGCGGCCCCGAGGACCGGGGCGTAGGCGCGCCCCAGCCAGCGGACCAGCCAGGGCTCCCCCTCGCGCACCGTCCGGGGCAGGAGGAGGCTCGCGAGCACCGGCATGAGGGTGAGGGACAGGACGAGGGAACCGGCGAGGGCGAAGACGACGGTGAGGGCCATGGGGCGGAAGAGCTTCCCCTCGACCCCCTCGAGGGTCAGGACGGGGAGGTAGACGATCATGATGATGAGCTCGCCGAAGAGGGTCGGCCGCCGCACTTCGAGGGCGGCGTCGCGCACGACCTCGGCGGGGGCCCGGCCGCGGGTCTCGGGCCTCGCGAGGTGGCGCACCACGTTCTCCACCATGATCACGGAGCTGTCGACGACGAGCCCGAAGTCGATGGCCCCGAGGCTCAAGAGGCTCCCGGCGATGCCGAAGCGCACCATGCCCGAGAAGGCGAAGAGCATGGAGAAGGGAATCGCCAGGGCGACGATGATCCCGGCTCGGAGGTGCCCCAGGAAGGCGAAGAGCACGGCCACGACGAGGAGGCCGCCCTCGAAGAGGTTGCGGCGGACGGTCTCGATGACGTGGTCGACGAGCTCCGTGCGGTCGTAGACGGGCCGGGCCTCGACGCCGGGAGGCAGGCTCCGCCTGGCGTCGTCGAGCCGAGCCCGGAAGCGCCGCGCGACCTGGTGGCTGTTCTCGCCGAGGAGCATGAAGCCCAGGCCGAGGACGGCCTCGCCCCGCCCGCCCGCAGTCACGGCCCCGCGGCGCACCTCGTGCCCGATCGCGGCGTCCGCCACGTCGCGCACGCGCACCGGCACGCCGTCCCTCGCGCCCAGGACCACCTCTTCGATCTCGGCGACGCTCGAGACGCGCCCGATGCCGTGGACGAGGAGCATCGCGCCGCCGCGCTCGACGCTCCCGCCGCCCACGTTCAGGTTGTTTGCGACGAGGGCCTCGAGCACCTCGGGAAGGGTCATGCCGTGCTTGATGAGCCGGGCGGGATCCACTCGGACCTCGTAGCGCTTTTCGTAGCCGCCCCAGGAGTTGACCTCCGCCGCCCCGCGGACCTGGCGGAGCGCCGGGCGGATCACCCAGTCCTGCACAGTCCGGGCCTCGGTGAGGTCCCGCCCCTCGACGAGGTAGTGGAACACCTCGCCGAGGCCCGTCGAGACGGGACCCAGCCGGGGCCGCTCGATCCCCTGGGGGAGGTCGACGGCTCCCAGGCGTTCGAGGACGGTCTGGCGCGCGGCGTACACGTCGGTCCCGTCCTCGAAGGTCACGACGACCTGGGAGAGGCCGAACTTCGAGACCGACCGCACGCCCTCGAGGCGCGGGAGGCCGCCGAGCTCGAGCTCGATGGGCACCGTGATCTGGCGCTCCACCTCTTCGGGCGAGAGGGCCGACGCTACGGTGTTGACCTGCACCTGGACGGGCGTGGTGTCGGGGAAGGCGTCGATGTCGAGCCGCCGGAGGGCGAGGGCGCCCAGGAAGGCGAGGAGCGCCGCGACCGCGATGACGGCGAATCGGTGGCGCAGCGACCAGAGGATGATCCCGTCGAGCATGGGCGGTCTCGGTTCCCGGTCACTCGGCGCAGCAGCCCGCGCCGAGGCGACCCTTCAGGATCTCCGACTTGAGGACGTGGCTCCCCGCCGTGGCGACGACCTCGCCCGCGGCCACGCCCGAGACGACCTCGACGAAGCCGTGACCTCTCGAGCCGAGCCGCACCTTGCGCGTCTGGAAGCTCGTCGCCGAGGCGCGCACGAACGCGACGTGGCAGCAGCCGTCCCAGTGGAGCGCCGCCTCGGGCAGCGCCACGGCCTTCGGGGCCTCGCGGACGCGGATGCGCGCGATGCCGAAGAGGTGCGCCCGCAGCCGGCCCACGGGGTTCTCCAGCTCGGCACGGGCCTTCACGGTCCGCGTCCTCTCGTCGAGGGCCGTGCTGATCCAGGCGATCGCGCCCCGGACCGCGTCCTCGAGGCCCCCATCGGGCACGAAGGACACCTCCTGCCCGCGCTCCAGACGCCCCGCGTCCTCGAGCCGCACGTCGATCAGGGCCCAGAGGCGCCGGGTGTCGGCGACGACCAGGAGGGTCTTCGAGGCCTCGACGGCCTCCCCCGGGACGACGTCCCGCGTGACCACGACGCCGTCGAGGGGCGCGGCGAGCGGGAGGAGGTTGGCGCTCGCGGGCCCGCCGCCGAGCGACGCGGCGAGCGACGCAGGCAGGCCCAGGAGCGGCAGGCGGGGGACCAGGTCCTCGTCGGCGAGGCCGGCGAGGTCCGCGGCCTTCACGGGGAGGCCGAGGTTCGCGAGGGCCTGCTCGGCGCCGGCGAGCTCGAGCCGCGCGGTGCGCAGGGCCGCCTCGGCCTCCTGGAGCTCCGCCTGGCTGCGGAGGCCCGAGCCCGCCAAGCCGCGCATGCGCTCGAGCACCTGGGCCTTCACGCTCGCGCCGGCGAGCGCCTGGACGAGAGCCGCCCGCGCCCGGCCCGCCTCGGCCGCCTCGACGACGGCGAGGACCTCGCCCGCCTTCACGGCGTCGCCGAGGCCCTTCTCGACGCGCCACGCGGTCCCCGCGGCCCGCGACGAGATGCGGGCGGTGCGCGTCCCGTCGTAGTCCGTCTCGGCGGGCGCGGCGATCCACTCGGCCATGGGGCGCTCGGCGACCTCCTCGAGAGCGATCCCCGCGTCCCGGAGGACCTCCTCCGAGGCGAGCTCGACCTTGAGGAGGTGGGAGCCGCACGGCACGGCGCTCCCCTTCGCTCCCTCCGCGCCCTTCGCTCCGTCCGCTCCCGCCTCGAGCACGGCCACGGCGGCCGGCTCCGCTCCGGCAGACTGCCCTCGGAGCGCGATCTCGGGGTGGCAGGCGGTGCACTGCGACTCCGGCACGCCGTGCTCGGCGCACCAGTCCCGAGGATCGGCCGGCGCGGGCGTGGTTCCACGGCAGATTGTACAGCGCGACTCGGGGACGCCGTGCTCCTCGCACCAATCCTCGCCGGCCGCCTCGGGCCCGCGGCCGATGGCCGAGGGGCGCGGCACCTTCCAGCCCGTCCTGTGGCCGAGGTAGCCGACGAGGGCGAGAGACGTGAGCACGATCAAGGTCGGAGCGCTGCGGCGAAGGGCTCCGCGGCGGGAGCCGGTTGGGGGTTTCATGGACACCTCCGTGGACGAGAGACGATGGGCTCGGCCCGCGCACCGGACGCGGGCCAAGGCCACGACGTCAGGGGTCGACGGGCGCCGACAGGGGTCGACGAGGATCGACGGGGGGCGCCTAGCAGCGGAGGACCGCGTTGCGCTGCCGGTGCCGGGCCCAGGGCGGATCGGCCAGGGCGAGAGCTCGAGCGGCGGCGGCAGGCCGCGCGGACGCGAAGAGGACCACTTCCCGCGGCGCGGTGAAAGCGCACGTGGGCGCCGGCTTCAAGCTCGAGGCGGGTCCTCTCCCGGCGGGGCTCGCGCAGAGGAAGATCCGCAGGTGGATGCACTCGCCGCAGCTCTTCCCGCGGCGCGGGGGGCCCTCGCCGCAGCCGGGGCCGGGCCCGGCGCCGGGGCAGCAGGGCTCCTGGGCCGGAGCGCCGTCGCAGCAGAAGTCCCCCACGAGCTCGACGTCGACGTGGCCGTCGGGCCCGAGGCACAGGACGCGTGCGGAGTCCCAGCC
>JACQVW010000697.1 GCA_016209535.1 Planctomycetota bacterium
CTTCCTACCCCCCTTGGGGGTACGCGCCATGCCGCAAGCTTGCCGCAGACGCGCCCGCGACGCCAGAGAATTCTCTCCGGCCCGCCAAGCTCAAGGACTTAGACCACTTTGCCGGGACCCTGGGCGAGGAGGCCGACCAGGACGAGGGCGAGGGCATGGTACATCTGATATCGGACGGCCACCTCGAAGACCTGGAGGGCCTCGGGCTCGAGCCTGCCGCGCAGCCCGTGCGCCCCGAAGGCGCCTGCGGCCACCCCGGCGAGGGCCAGGAGGCTCCCGAGCGCCACCCACCCCGCACCGGCGGCCCGGCTCGAGGTCCGCCTCCCGTCCCCGCCCCCTGCTGCGCTTCCGGTGCCGGTCATCGTGTCTCCTCGGGGCCCATGGACGCGGTGCTAGATGCCTATCGCCTCGCCCGCCCAGTCGGCGCAGGCCTCCATGAGCGCCTCCGAGAGGGTCGGATGGGCGTGGACCGCGCGGTGGATGTCGTGGACCGTGAGCTCCGCGGCCTTCGCCAGCGCGACCTCCCCGATGAGCTCCGTGGCCTCGGACCCGACGATGTGGGCGCCGAGGATCTCGCCGTGCCGCGCATCGCCGACGATCTTCACGAAGCCCTCGCCGTCGCCCACCGCCACGGACTTCCCGTTGGCCGAGAAGGGGAACCTCCCGACCAACACGTCGCGGCCGGCCTCGCGGGCCTCCCGCTCCGTGAGCCCCACCTGGGCCACCTGCGGGTGGCAGTAGATGCAGGCGGGGATGCACGAGTAGTCGATGGGCTCGGGGGCCTTGCCCGCGATGTGCTCGACCGCATGGATCCCTTCTGCGCTCGCCACGTGGGCCAGGGCCGGCGGCCCGCAGACGTCGCCGATGGCGTAGACGCTCCCGACCGAGGTCCGAAGGTGGTCGTCGACCCGGATCGCGCCGCGCTCGAGGGCCACGCCGATCCCCTCGAGGCCCAGGTCCTCGACGTTGGCCTTGACCCCCACGGCCACGAGGGTCACCTCGGAGTCGACGGCCTCGGCCTTCCCGTCCTTGACGAACGCGGTCCGGGTGCCGGTCGCCGTGGCCGTCACGGACTCGACACGGCTCGAGGTGTGGACCTTCATCCCCCTGCGCTTGAAGGCCCGGGCAAGTGCCGCGCAGACCTCGTCGTCGCCGCTGGGAAGGATCCTGTCCAGGTACTCGACGATGGTGACCTCGGCGCCGAAGGCGGAGTAGAAGTACGCGAACTCGAGGCCGATGGCGCCCGCGCCGATCACGGTCAGGGACCGGGGACGCTCGGGGAGTACCATGGCCTCCCTGTACGAGATCACGCGTTTGCCGTCGATCTCGGCGCCGGGGATCGAGGCGGCGCGCGCTCCCGTGGCGATCACCATGTGCTTCGTCGAGATCTCCGTGGTCTTGCCCCCCGCACCGCGGACGGAGAGGCGGTTGGGCGTCAGGAAGCGCCCGGACCCGGAGACCACGCTGACCTTGTTCTTCTTCATGAGGGCCGAGACGCCGCGCGAGAGCTTCTCGGCAGCCTCGCGGCTCCGGCGGATCAGCTTGCCCCAGTCCACGCCCACCTCGGAGACCACGAAGCCCCGGCTCGCGGCGTCCTTGAGGACCTCGTGTTCCTCCGCGAGCTTCAGGAGGGCCTTCGTCGGGATGCACCCCCAGTTGAGGCACACGCCTCCGAGGCGGTCGCGCTCGACGACGGCGGTCCTCATGCCGAGCTGTGAGGCGCGGATCGCCGCGACGTAGCCCCCCGGGCCCGAGCCCAGGACGGTGAGGTCGAAGGACTCCATGCCGGGTGCCTACAGGGCCAGCGAGGTGGGGCTCTCGAGCATCTGCTTCAGGTCCCGGAGGAACTGGGCGGCCTGGGCGCCGTCGACGACCCGGTGGTCCGAGGAGAGGGTGAGGGCCATGCGGCGGCCCGGGACCACGGCCCCGCCCTCCACGACGGGGACCTCCTCGACGGCGCCGACGGCCAGGATGCAGGCCTCGGGGGGGTTCAAGATGGCCGTGAAGTGCCTCACGCCGAACATCCCGAGGTTCGACACGGTGAAGGTGCCGCCCGAGTACTCGCCGGGCGCGAGCTTCCTCTGGCGCGCCCGCTCGGCGAGCTCGCGGATCTCCCGGGAGATGGCCGCGAGGCCCTTCAAGTGGCAGGCGCGCACGACGGGCGTGACGAGGCCGTCGGGCAGCGCCACGGCGACGCCGATGTCCACGGAGCGGTAGCGCCGGACCGCGTCTCCCTGCCAGGAGGCGTTGAGCGCGGGGTGCCGGACGAGGGCGAGGGCCGCCGCCTTGACCACGAGGTCGTTGTAGGTCACGTTCACCCCCGGGACGGCGTTGAGCTCGTCCCGGGCGCGGACGAGGCCCTTCGCGTCCACCTCCACCGTGACGTAGAAGTGGGGAGCCTGGGCCTTGGACTCCGCGAGGCGCTGCGCGATGGTCCGGCGCATGGCCGAGACGGGCAGGTCCTCGAAGGCCTGGGGCGGAAGGGGCTCGAGGGCGGGAGGAGCGAAGGGTGCGCCGGCCGGAGCCGCGCCGGGCGCCGGAGCTGCCGGGCGCGGCGGAGCCTCGGGCCTCTCGGCCTTCTCGGCCCTCTCCGACGCCGCCTTCAGGACGTCACGCTTCACGATCCTCCCCGCGGGGCCCGTGCCCTGGACCTCGGAGAGGGCGATCCCGAGCTCGGCGGCCATGCGGAAGGCGAGGGGAGAAGCGAGGAGCCGGCCGCGGCCCCGGCCGTCCGCGCCGGGGCGGGCCGGCGGGGCGGAAGCCGCGGGGCGCCCCGGCACCGCGGACGGGCCGGGAACGGCGGGGCGCGCCAGCGCGGCGGAGGTGGCGGAGTGCGCCGGCGTGGCGGGATTGCGCTGGACGGCCGCGGGGGCCGAGACTCCGGGCCGCAAGGCCGGGGGCGCCCGCGCGGAGAGCCCGGCGACGACCTGGGCGATGTCCTCGTCGGCGCCCTCGGTCACGATGGCGATCGGGGCGCCCACCGGGGCCGAGCCCCCCTCGGGGACCAGCACCTTGCGGACAAAGCCCGAGTCGTAGGCCTCCATCTCCATGTTGGCCTTGTCGCTCTCGACCTCGGCGATGATCTCGCCGGCCTGGACGGGCTCCCCCTCGCGCTTCTTCCAGGAGAGGATCTTGCCCTCGCTCATGGTGTCGCTGAGCTTGGGCATCTCGATGATGATGGCCACGGGGTGGTTACGCGCTTCGGTTGGGGTTGGGGTTCGCGGCGTGGTTCAAGACCGGGTAACACCCGGTCTTGAAC
>JACQVW010000678.1 GCA_016209535.1 Planctomycetota bacterium
GATCAGGCTCCATTCGGGTAACAGGAAAGAGCTCAGCAGGGGCAGTTTGGTAGGGGCAGTATCGTGGGAATGAACGCGTGGTTCATAGCCGGGTGTAACCCGGCGTTGAACCACGCCCGTGAGGGCGGCGGTATAATGCCGCCCTTCGCGCGGCGCCGGGCCGCGCGCCACGGTCCAGGTTTCCGGAGCGAGCGCCATGAGCAAGGTCGAGCCGCGTGTGCTGAAGGGCTTCCGTGACCACCTGCCCGCGAAGATGGTTCCGCGGCAGCAGATGCTCGGGGCCATCGAGCGGACGTTCAGCCGCTTCGGGTTCCTCCCCCTCATGACGCCCGCGCTCGAGTACCTCGAGGTCCTCACGGGCAAGTACGGGGAGGAGGGAGACTCGCTCCTCTACCGCTTCAAGGACCACGGGGACCGCGACGTGGGCCTCCGGTACGACCTCACGGTGCCTCTCGCGCGCGTCGTGGCCATGTACCCCGAGATCACGCTCCCCTTCCGGCGCTGGCAGATCGCGCCGGTCTGGCGCGCCGAGAACCCGGCGCGGGGGCGGTTCCGGGAGTTCGTGCAGTGCGACGGCGACATCGTCGGGTCGCCCGACATGAACGCCGACGCCGAGGTGGTCCAGCTCGCCTGCGAGCTCCTCCGGGCGCTCGGGGTGGAGAGGTTCGCGGTCCGCATCAACAACCGAAAGGTCCTCTCGGGCCTCATGCGGCGGATCGGCGTCGCCGAGGGCGCCGCCGAGGCGGGAGTCCTCCGCACGATCGACAATCTCCCTAAGATCGGCGAGGACGAGGCGGCCCGGCTCCTGCGCGAGGAGAACGGGCTCGGGGCGGAGCCCGTGCGGCAGGTCTTCGACTTCCTCGCGATCCGCGGCGAGCCTCTGGAGGTCCTCGGCCGCGCCGGAAGCCTCTTCGAGGACGGCTCGATCGGGCAGAAGGGCGTCTCGGAGCTCAAGGAGGTCTTCGAGATCAGTGCGGCCGTGGGCCTCGGGGGCGAGCTGGAGCTCGACTTCTCCATCGCCCGGGGCCTCAACTACTACACGGGCACGATCTACGAGGCCTTCCTCGGGAGCCTGCCGGGCTACGGCGCCGTCATGGGCGGCGGCCGCTACGACGGGCTCATCGGCGTATTCAAGGGCCAGGAGATCCCCGGCGTGGGGATCAGCCTCGGGATTGACCGCCTCCTCGAGGGCCTCGTCGAGCTGAAGCTGCTCGAGGAGCGGGCTCGCGTGGCGCGCGTCCTCGTCACCGTCTTCGGCCCGGCCACGGCGGCCTACTCGGCGCGCGCGGCGCAGGCCCTGCGCGCGGGGGGGATCGCCTGCGAGCTCTTCCCGGCCTACGCCAAGGTGGGGAAGCAGTTCCGCCACGCCGAGCGCGCCGGCCAGCGATGGGTCGTCGTCTGCGGCGCGGACGAGCAGGCGAAGGGAGCCGTGGCCGTCAAGGACCTCGAGACGGGCAAGCAGGAGGAGGTGGCGCTCGACGCGCTCCTCGCCTACCTGGCCGAGAGGGTGGGGCCGTGAAGGGGACGATCAGGCCCCCACGAACGCCTCCCGCAGGACCCGCGCCGTCAGCCCCCACACCTCGCAGCCCTCGAGCTGGAACGTGTAGACCACCCGCTCCTCCCCGTCCGGACCGACCCATCGCCCGCGCTCCTCGAAGAGCTCGGCCGTGATGCGGCGCACGGGCAGGTAGAGCACGCGCTCCACCTCCCTCGGGTCGGTGGCGATGGGGCAAGGCGCCCGGACGCGCCCCACGAAGGGCTTCACGCGGTGGAGGAGCCGGCTCTCGTGCCACCCCAGCTCGCGCAGCACCTCCACGCGCTCGGGCGGGATGCCGACCTCCTCCTGAGCCTCGCGGAGCGCGGTCTCGAGGAGGCTCGCGTCCCGCGGGTCACGCTCGCCGCCGGGGAGGCACACCTGCCCCGCGTAGCGCTCGAGGCCTTCGGGACGCTTCGTGAGGAGGACGACATCCTCACCCTCCCGGTGGAGGATGGGGACGAGGACGGCGAACTCCCGGGCGCGGGAGCCCGGCGTGGGGCTCGCCTCCGGCGGGGTCAAAGGCGGGGCCTAGACCTGGAACGAGCTCCCGCAGCCGCAGGTGCCCGACGCGTTCGGGTTCTGGAACACGAACCCGCGGCCCATGAGGCCGTCCTGGTAGTCGACCTCGGTGCCGTCGAGGTAGAGGTAGCTCTTCGCATCGACGGCCACGCGCACGCCTTCGATCTCCTCGACGCGGTCCTCGGGCGTGACCTTCTCGTCGAAGCCCATGCGGTACTGGAAGCCCGAGCACCCGCCGCCCACGACCATGAGCCGCAGCACGGCCTCGGGGCGCATGTTGCTCTCGGCCACCTCCTTGCCCATGAGGGTCTTGAGCTCCTGGGCCGCCCTCGCGCTCAGCTTGATCGCCACGTTGGGTTTCCTTTCCGCTTGGGGCTTGATGACCGTAGACCTTGCGACAACCGCAGAATTATAGGACGCGGGCGCGGAATTGCCTACCCTGGGTTCCTAGGTCCCGCCCGCCACGCTCGCCATCTGGGCCCGCAGCCTGGCCACGGCGGCGACCACGCGGTCGGCGGCGGTGTCGGCATCCTCCTCGCTGGTGAAGCGGCCCACGCCGAAGCGCACCGTGGCCAGGGCGAGGCGGTCGGGGACGCCGATCGCCTTCAGCACGTAGGAGGGCTCGGCGCTCCCCGTCGTGCAGGCCGACCCGGAGCTCACGGCCAGCTCCGGCAGGCTCACGAGGAGGGCCGCGCCGTCGACGCCCTCGAAGCTCAGGTTCAGGGTCCCCGGGAGGCTCTCCTCGGGGTGGCCGTTCCTGCGAATCCCGTCGAGACGCGAGACGATGGCGGCGTGAAGCCGGTCGCGGAGCGCGCGGAGCCTCGGCGCTTCGATCGGGAGCTCCGCTCGCGCGAGTCGGCAGGCCTCGCCGATGCCGGCGATGCCCGGCACGTTGAGGGTCCCGGGCCGGATCCCCTTCTCCTGGCCTCCTCCGTGCTGGAGGGACGACAGCTTGACGCGCGGCTCCCGCGACCGCACGTACAGGGCGCCGACGCCCTTTGGGGCGTAGAACTTGTGCCCCGAGAGCGAGAGGAGGTCGATCCCCATGCGCTCCACGTCGATGGGGACCTTCCCCACGGCCTGCGCCGCGTCGGTGTGGAAGAGCACCCCGGCTCGCTTGCAGGCGGCCCCGATCTCGGCGAGGGGGCTCACCGTCCCGATCTCGTTTTGCGCCGCCATGATGCTCACGAGCAGCGTCCGGTCCGTGATGGCCTCGCGGACCTGCTCCGCCGAGACGCGGCCGTACGCGTCCGGCCTGAGGACCGCCACCTCGAACCCCCGCCGCTCGAGCTCCTGCACCGTGTCGAGGACGGCGTGGTGCTCCGTCGCCTGCGTGATGACCTGGCGTTTCGGGCCCGCGGGCGCCGGGGGGAAGAGGCCCAGGATCGCGATGTTGTTCGCCTCGGTGGCGCCGCTCGTGAAGACGACCTCCCGCGGGCTCGCGCCGAGGATAGACGCTACCTGCTCGCGGGCGGCCTCCACGGCCTCGGCGGCGGCCCAGCCGTAGGGGTGGGTCTTGCTCGAGGCGTTGCCGAACCTGTCGCGGAGGTAGGGGAGCATGGCCTCCAGGACGCGGGGGTCGACGGGCGTCGTCGCGTTGTAGTCGAGGTAGATGCACTTCATGGACGGGCTCGATTATCGTCGGAGCCCGTCCGGTTATCCAGCGAGTCCTCGGACACCACGACGCCGATCCTCGCCGTGCGGTCGGGTGAGCGCACGACGATCACGTACTCTCCGGGCCCCGGCGTGGGCACCGTGAGGGTCTCGTCGATCGTCTCCGTCGCGCGGTAGAGCTCCACGTCGCCCGCGAGGACCGTCACCTCGGCCTCCCCCCGGAAGGGCTCATCGTCCGCGACGAGGAGGCGCACGCTGACCTCGTGCTGGGGCGCGAGGGGCAGGCGCTGCTCGACGTCGCCCTCGACCTCGACGACGGCGTCGTGCCGCAGGAGCCTCCCGGTCCAGACCCGCACGCGGTGCTGGCCGGCAAGGAGGCCCTCGGCTTCGAAGGCGCCGCCGCGGGCGGCGCCGCGCCAGCTCCGCGTCCCGCGGACCTCGCGGACCTCCGCCTCGACCTCGCCGTCCCACGGCGACCCCGTCGCCGCGTCGGCGACCCGGAGGCGGTAGTGGAAGGTCTCGAGGCGGACCTCGAGCCTCGAGCGGCGTCCCGCCGCGACGGCCACCTCGCTCGAGAACGGGACCTCCACGCCCGCGACGGCGTAGTCGCCGGGCTCGAGGCCGCGCAGGAGGAACGCTCCAGCGCCGTCGGTCCGGGCCTCCCGGGGCGCGCTCCGCGGCCGCTCGCCCTCGCCCCCGCCCCCGCCC
>JACQVW010000683.1 GCA_016209535.1 Planctomycetota bacterium
CTCGTAGGTCTTCCTCGCCTCCTGGAGGAGCTTCTCCTGCTCCTCGGGGGTCAAGGTGTTGGGGGCCTCCGCGGCCTCGCCTCCTGCCTTCTGCGGGTCGGCCGTCGGGAACGGGTTCGTGAACGGATCGTGGTGCCGAGCCACCGAGACCGCCACCTTCTCGAGCTGCAGAGCCAGCTTGATGAACTCGGTGTCCTGCTGGTAGCTGCTCAGGAGCGGGAGCATGCGGACGTCGTTGATGATGTTCCGCCCGCCGATCGCAGCCTCCTTCAAGTGCTCGAAGACCTTGTCGGGCTTGTTCTCGGCCCCGTAGGCCTCGGCCTTGAGGAGAGCGATCAGGGCCCGGGGGCCGCCGAGGTCCAGGACGTCCTGGTACTTCTTCAGGGCATCGCCGTACTTCCCCTCCTTGCGCAAGCACAGCCCGAGGGCGAGGTGGAAGTCTGCCTCGTACGGCTTCAGCGAGATCAGGTCATTGACGTTCTTGATGGCCTCGGGGATGCGCCCCTTGTCGATGTTCATGTGGGCGACGCGCGTGAGCTCGTTGACCTTCTTCTGCGTCTCGTCGCTGGAGCTCTTCTCGCCGGGCTCGGCCCCACCGGCCTCCGGGCCCTCGCGCTCGGCGCGGCCGCCGGAGAAAGCGCCCAGGACGCTCCGGATCCCTCGGCCCAGGATCCCGGGCCGAGACCGCTCTCCCGGCTTCTCCTCCGGCGCAGCCTCCGCTGCGGGAGTCTCGACGGGGGCCTCGAGGCCGCCCTGGGGCTGCTCCTGCCCGGAGGCGGTCCGCCACGACGCCAGCAGCATCCCCCCTACCAGAAACGCGGGAAAGAACCTGTAAGTGGTCGTCATGATCCGATCTTCTTTACCTGGCCCCTGGAGTACGTGTACGTGCTCACCGTCAGCTCGATCTCCTTGACGGGCTCGCTGGCCGCAGCGAGCTCCTGATCATCGGCCTTCTCGCCCAGATCCTCCCCGCTCTCATCCATGGTCCCCAGCGGCTTGATGTTGACCGCGTCCACCTTGAGGAAGCGGGTGTGGTTCTCGATTCTGTCGGCGAACTCGATGAAGTCCGGGACCGTGCCGAGGAGCTTGAAACGGTACCTGTGACGGATGAAGTTCTCCTGCTTGGGAGCCTTCTCGTCCTCCTTGACCTTCACGTACTCGGCCTTCTGGATGATGACCTTCGTGTCCTGCCTGTAGCCGTCGATGATCTCCATGAAGGTCTCGTGCTGGACGTGCTCCTCCTTGGGCAGGATCTCGGCGTACTCATCGATGATGTTCATCAGCTTCGCGCGCTTCTCCCGGAGCTCCGGGATCTGCTTGATCTTCGCCGTCGCCACCTGCTCCTCGGCCAGGTAGCGCTCGATCTGCGCGGTGAGGCCGGAGCGCTCCCTGAACTTCAGGAAGTTCAAGGTGCCCAGCCCGGCCACGACCAGGAACGCCACGAGGCCGACCAGCAATGTGCGCTGCTTATCGTTGAGCTTCATGGTGCGGGTCCACCTTCGAGTCCATCAAGCCTTCTTTGCGACCAAGGGCCTCAGGTCCAGCCGGACGGAGAACCGGATGTTCGTCGGGTCCCGGTAGCCCTTGAGCAGGACGAGCCGCCATTCCGGCTGGGTGATGTTGATGAAGTCCGCGTAGAAGTTCTCCGGCTTGACCTGCTCCTGCATGAACTTCAAGTAGAACTCATCAGCGCTCTTCAGGGTCTTCCGGTACGCGGTCATCCGGTCCACGTCGTTGCCGGAGCAGTAGCACCGGAGCTTCAAGAACCCGCCCGTGGGCTGCTGCGCGTCCCACCTGTACTCGCTCGGGTCGAGCTCCCGCATCTCGAGCCGGACGATCCAGATGTAGCCCGGCGTGATCCGGCACAGATCGTCCAGCTTCTTCGACCAGAGGATCCTGTTCGTCTTGATGCTGATGATGGCCTTCTCGCGCTCCTTGTAGTCCGCGATGTCGTCCATGAGCGCGTCCACCTCCGCCGCGTTCTTCTGGAGGTGCTGCAGCTCCTCGCGTTTCCGCTCGACGCGCTCCTGGAACACCACCACGCTGAACCAGAGGTACACGTACGTGCAGATCAGCACCATGCTCAGGCCGGCGCCGGCGATCACCGTGAAGAAGACCTTGGCCGGCGTCCGCGCGGCCTGCTGGAGCTCCTTGGGCAGGAGGTTGATCCGTATCATCGACGTTCCTCCTTATCGGTCTAGGATCCTCGAGGCCAGGCCGACGGCGACGGCGAGCTGCGGGCTGTGGCCCTTCATGTCCTGGACATCCACGCGGTCTCCCTTCACCTCCAGGTTGTCCGTGGGATCCCAGAAGTGGATCCTCCGGTCGAACGCCTTCTCGAAGGCGGTCTTGAGCCCGACGATCTTCGCGCTGCCCCCCGAGATGAAGACCTCGTCGACCTCTCGGTCGTACTGGTTCTCGTAGTAGTCGAAGGAGAGGTGGATCTCGTTTCCAAGATCGTCCAGGGTGGGGAGGATGCTCTCCTCGATTGCCTCCTCCTTGCCCTGAGGGTTCAGCTTGAGCTTCTCGGCCTCGACGTTGTCGGTGCTGAGCCTCCGCGCGATGGACTCCGTGAAGTCGTTGCCCGCCAGGTAGACCTCTCGCGAGAAGTAGGACGTGTTGTTCTTGATGATGTTGATGTTCGTCTTGACGGACCCGATGTCGACGAGGGCGATCACCTTCTCCTCGTCCTCGACGCGCGGGCTGTGGAGCGTGTTCAGCTCGAAGGCGTTCCCGAGCGCGAAGGTGTCCACGTCGACGACCGTCGGGACGAGCCCGAGGCTCTGGATGATCTGCAGGTGCTCGTCGATGAGCGTCTGCTTGACCGCCACGAGGAGGACCTTCATCTCCTTCTCTCCCTCGCCGCCCGAGGACTCCCCGAAGTCCGGGAGCCTGGCGCAGTCCAGCACGACCTCGTCCACCTGGAACGGGATGTACTTGTCCGCCTCGAACCGGAGCGCGCTCTTCAGCTCGTCGTCCGACATCTTCGTCATGTTGATGTACCGGACGATCACGGCCCTTCCGGAAACGGACGTGGCGACCCTCCGCGTCCGGATGCCGGAGCGCTTCAGCATCTCGGCGATGGTGTCCCGGATCCCGTCCTTGGCCTCGATGGGGGCATGCCCGAAGCCGGTGATCTTGACATGGTCCCCGAACTGAGTGAGCTCCACCGCCTTGATCTCGTTGGAGCCGATGTCGAGACCGACGAGGCTTTTCTTCTTACCCAGCATAGGCCCTACCCGGCAAAGGAGGATCGTTTACGCACCGACCCGGTGGGGACGGGGACCTGACGTCCTGGCGCCAGCGTCCATGCCGTTGATACACGATGGCCAATGGATCGGAGAAGAATACGATGCGACTTGAGGGCGTCAAACCGCCCGCCCGCGCCTCACCCGGCCCCGGCCACCGTTACTGGAAGAGCTCGGGCAGCAAGTCCTTTGCCCTGGCCTCGAGGAACGCCTGGCTCTCCTCGGCGCGTTCGTGGCGCAGGCAGATCCTCGCGGCCTCCGCCGCGTCCCGCATGTTGACCTTGCGGATGAGCCGCTTCACCGTGGGGATCGAGATGGGGCTCACGCTGAAGCTGCGGAGCCCCAGCCCCAGGAGGAGGATCGCGTAGATCGGCTCGCTGCACATCTCGCCGCAGATCGAGACCTCGATCCCCTGGCGGCGCCCCGCCTCGATCACGGTGGCAATGAGCCGCAGGATCGCCGGGTGCGCGGGCTGGTAAAGGTGAGCCACGCGCTCGTTGACGCGGTCGACGGCGAGGCTGTACTGGATCAGGTCGTTCGTCCCGATGCTGAAGAAGTTGACCTCCTTCGCGAAGAGGTCCGCCATGTGGGCCGTCGATGGGACCTCCACCATGATCCCCACGGGGATGTTCCGGTCGAAGTCGATCCCTTCCCGGTCCAGCTCCGACTCGACATCGTCGATCGTTGCCTTGGCCCGGCGGAGCTCGTCGAGGCTCGAGACCATGGGGAGCATGATCCGCACGGATCCGAACGCCGACGACCGGAGCACGGCCCGGAGCTGGGAGCGGAACACATCGGGCCTCTGGAAACAGAGGCGGATCGAACGGCAGCCCAGGAAGGGGTTCTTCTCCTGGTAGCCGACGGCCTCCTTGTGGAACTTGTCGGCGCCGGCGTCGAGGGTCCTCAGGACGAGGTAACGCCCGTCGAGCTCCTCCAGGGCCCTCTTGTAGGTCCTGAAGTGCTTCTCCTCGTCGGGCTCGCCCCCGTCGTAGAGGAACTCGGTCCGGTAGAGCCCGATCCCGCTGGCCCCCCACTCGAGGGCCGTGTGGATCTCGTGGGGCAGCTCGATGTTGGCCGCGATGCCGATCTCGTACCCGTCCAGCGTCTCGGCGGGAAGGCGCACCTCGCCGCGCAACCGGCGGTAGAAGTCGCGGGAGATCGATGCCTTCTTGCGGTACTCCTCCAGGGTCTTCGAGTCGGGGTCGATGATCACGAGCCCCGTGTACCCGTCGACGATCACCCGCTCGCCGCCCGACACGAACCGCGAGATGTCCTCGAGCCCCACCACGGCGGGGATCTGCATGGCCCTCGCCATGATCGCCGTGTGGGAGGTCCTGCCGCCCACGTCGATGGCGAAGGCGCGCACGTGGCCCGTGTCGAGGGATGCGGCCTCGCCGGGCGTCAGGTTGTGACCCACGACCACCGTGTCCCCCGACAGATTCGCGCCCCGCGACAGCCTCTTGCCGAGGAGTGCCCTCAGGAGGTTCCTCTCGATGTCGGCCACGTCATGGGCCCGCTCGGCGATGTACTCCGTCTCCATCTCCTCGAACCGCCGTTAGTAGCCGCGCAGCACCTGGCTCAGGGCCTGCTCCGCGCTGCTGGACTGCTCGCGGATCCGCGCCGCGATCTCGTTGCGGAGCACCGGGTCCGCCATCATGTCCCTGTGACTCTCGAGGATCTGCCGCGTGATCTTGAGCGGCCCGCCTAGGCGGGAGATCTCCTCGTTGATCTCTCCCACGGCCTGCTCGACGCCCCGCTCGAAGCGTGCGATCTCCTCCTCGACCTGGGAACGGGGTATGGACCTCCGCTGGATCCTGAGGTCCTCCTGCCCGATGACTGCGGCCTCGCCGATGCCCACTCCGGGGGAAACGGGGATGCCCTTCTTCGTCTCCATGAGGTGGCTCGGCGGCTACGTCGGCTGGTCCGGGACGGTCTGTCTCTGCCTCGCGGCAGCCCCCCCACGAGGGAGGCGGCTCGGGTCAATCCTCGCCAAAGTTCTTCTCGAAGATCTCGATCAGGGCGGCCACCGCCTGCTCGGCATCCTCCCCGCTGGCGCGGATGGACAACATCTGGCCCTTGGCAGCCCCGAGGGTCAGTATCCCGAGGATGCTCTTCGCGTCGACCTCGTCGCCCGCACCGTGCCGCCCGAGGCGGATGGCGCACCGGAACTGCTTCGCCACCTGGGCGAGCCGCGTGGACGCCCTCGCGTGAAGCCCGTGTCGGTTGGAGATGGCGATGGTGCGTACGATCTCCGTGCCGTCCATCAGCGGGCCCTCCCCTCCAGAAGGGTCCGTGCCGGAGGGACGCCCCTGGAGATCGGCTCGAGGAGCTCGTCGTAGATGGCCCTCGCCAGGCACGCAGGGTCATGGCGAGCCGCGTCGCCACGTCCGAGGAAGTCGCGGGTGACGAGGCGGATCCCGTCGAACTCCCCGTCTCCCGCCAGGTCGAGGATCACGGGCTCGGCCCCCTCCCTGGCGTACTTCTCCAAGACCTGCGGTGGCACCTCGCCGTTGTGCGCGATCACCCAGTCCGGGAAGTCCGCGCCCACGTGCCGCCGCAGCGCCCGGAGGTGGTCGCTCAGCCGGAACCCGTCCGTCTCGCCAGGCTGCGTCATGATGTTCCCGACGTAGACTCGGGGACGCTTCGCCTGCTTGATCGCGTCCACGATCCCGTCGATGAGGAGGTTCGGGACCACGCTCGTGAAGAGGCTCCCGGGCCCGAAGAGGAACAGGTCCGCGGCCTCGATGGCCTCCCGGATCTCCTGCGAGAGCGGCACGGGGGACGGCCTGAGCTCGATCGTGGCGATGGGCTTCCCGCTCTTCGTGATCTGCACCTCGCCGGTCGACTTCGAGCCGTCCGGGTGGTGCGCCACCAGGGACACCTTGCTGCTCGTGGCCGGGATCACCTTCCCGCGGACCCGAAGGAGGCGGTTGAGGGCCCGGATCGACTCCTCGAAGTCTCCGACGACGCGCGCCAGGACCGTGATGAAGAGGTTCCCGAAGCAATGCCCCTTGAACTCCGCTTCCTGGAACCGGTACTGGAACACCTGGGCCATCAGCGGGTCGACGTCCGCCAGGGCGATCAAGCAGTTCCGGAGGTCGCCGGGCGCCGCCATGTCGAAGTCGTTCCGCAGCCTGCCCGAGCTCCCACCGTTGTCGGTCACGGTGACCACCGCCGTGATGTTCGGCGTGTAGAGCTTCAGGCCCGCCAGCAGGGCGGCCATGCCCGTCCCGCCGCCGAAGGCCACGACGTGAGGTCTCCTGAGCCCCTCCGGGAGCTCGTCCCCAAGGCCGGAGAGCCGCCTCGAGCCGGGAGCCACGGGATCAGGCGAAACTGTCATCGACTTCCTTGAAGATCTCGAGCAAGGAGTCCAGCGTCTCACTCTTCGCCAGGAACCGCAAGGTCTTTTCGTCGAGGTGCAGCCGGGCGATGCGGCGCATGATCTCCACGTGCTGGCTCTCCTTGTCCTCCGGGGAGATCACCAGGAACACCACGTGCACGAGGCCGCCGTCGACGGCGTCGAAAGGCAGCCCCTCCCGCGTGCGCGCGAAGACTCCCAGGACTCGGTCGATGAAGGGGCAGCCCTTCGCGTGAGGAAGCGCGAGCCCCTTGCCGATGGCGGTGGACCCTTGACCCTCCCGCTTCTGGACCGCCCTCTCGGCCTTCTTCGAGTCATCGGCGTCCATATCCCCCAGCGTCACGAGGAGCTGCAGCATCTCCCGTATGGCCGCCTTCTTCTCGCGCGCCTTGAGCTCGGAGATCCACCGGGACCGCGGGAATACCTCGACCAGCTTCATCATTCCGTCGCCAGCTCTCTGGGAGCGACGGAGGCGTCCCGGGAGAACGTGAAGCCCTCCGGTGCCTCGCCGCGCCCAGCCTCAAAAGTCTCGTTTCTCGATAACCTCGTCGTAAGACTCCAGGCCCTCCTCGTCCGAGCGCCCCTCGCCCGCCGCAGCTCCAGGCGGGGCCTTGTCGCCCTTGTGGTGCTCCTTGAGCTTCTCCTTGAACTTCGTGAGCTGGATCTCGGCCTTGTCGACGACCAGGTCGATGGCCGCGTAGAGGTCCTTCGCCATGCTGTGGCACACGATGGTCTTGCCCCGGCCGACGGAGATCACGAGCTCCGCCGAGGCCTCGTCCCCCGCATGAGCGAGGATCGCCTCGATCTTCCCGATCCTGTCGAAGTACTTCGAGAGCTTCGAGATCTTGTCCTCGGCGTGCTCTCTGTTCCGAGCGCTGACCTGCATGTCACGACCGGTCACTACGATCGAGGCCATGGTTTCTCCTGTCGAGAGGACGCACCGTTTCAGCCTGCATAAACCGAATCCACGCAATGGCTTAGAAACTGCGCGGATTATAGCAATCGGCCCCCCCCAAGTCAACTCGGGCGCCCCCGGGGGGGTCCAGGGCGGGGGGCTCAAGTCCTTGGACCGCTGTCAGTTAGGCCCCGAGCCGGGGGCCCGCCATCGCCCGGACCCGCTCCCGCGAGCGACTCTTCCAGGGCCCGAAGGTCATAGTAGACCTCCAGGAGGCAGAGTCCCTTCCCGGGCAGTGTCGGCCCGGGGCTTTCCGAGCCGGGAGAGCGGAGGATCTCCGCGACGCGCCAGGGCGGCCACCTGCCGCGAGCCACCTCGAGGAGCGTCCCCGCCATGGTGCGGACCATCTTGTAGAGGAAGCTCGATCCCCACACCTCCACGTCGAGCCTCCCGGACCGCTCGAGGATGCGGACCGCGTGGATCGTGCGCACCGTGGTCTCCCGGGGCTGCCCGGAGGCGCACTGGTACGAGGCGAAGTCGTGCTCTCCTTCGAAGAGCCGGGCCGCGCTGCCCATGCGCTCCAGGTCGAGGCGCCCGGCGTGGTGGTGGGCATAGCGGGCGAGGAACACGCTGGGGACGCCCCTCCGGTCGATGGTGTATCGGTAGCGCTTCGCCAGGGCGGTGAAGCGCGCGCTGAATCCCGGCTCCACCTCCTCGCAGCGGAGCACCCGGACGTCCGGCGGCAGCTTCCCGTTCAGGGCGAGGGCGAAGCGCTCCGTGGGGACGGGCGAGGCGGTCTGGAAGCTCGCGGCCTGTCCCAGCGCGTGGACCCCCTGGTCGGTGCGGCTCGCGCCGTGGATCTGCGGCGACTCGCCCGTGAGCCCTCTCAGCGCCTCCCGCAGGACGCCTTCGACGGTGCGGCAGTCCGGCTGGGCCTGCCACCCGTGGAAGTCCGTGCCGTCGTACTCGAGGGTGAGCTTGAGGTTCCGTTCGGCGGTCCCGGACACCGGTCAGGCACAGAACAGCTTCTCGGCGATCTGGACGGCGTTGAGGGCGGCTCCCTTCCGCACCTGGTCCCCCACGACCCAGAGGTCGTAGGTCGAAGGCTCGTCCGGATGCCGGCGGATGCGCCCCACGGACACGTCGTCTTGGCCGCTGACGATGAGGGGCATGGGGTAGATGTCCTCCCGCGGCGCGTCCTCGAGCTTCACTCCCGGCGCCGCCCGCAGGGCGGTCCGGATCTGGTCGAGGGTCAGGGGGCTCGCAGTCGTCACCTGGATCGACTCCGAGTGCGCCCGCTCGACCGGCACGCGCACGCAGGTCGCGCTGATGGGGATCGGCGGAAGGCCCATGATCTTCCGGGTCTCGTGGACCATCTTCATCTCCTCGCGGGTGTACCCGTTGTCGAGGAGGACGTCGATCCGCGGTATGAGGTTGCCCGCCAGGCGGTGCGGGAACGGCGAGCCCTGCGCCTTCGTGTTCAGGGGGACCGTGCTCGACCGCCTGCCCTCCCCGTCCAGCTCCCGGAGGAGCGCGTCCATGCCCCTTGCGCCCGCCCCCGAGGAGGCCTGATAGGTCGAAGCCACGATCCGCTGGATGGGCGACAGCCTGTGGATGGGCGTGATCGCCACCACCATGATGATCGTCGAGCAGTTGGGGTTGGCGATGATCCCGCGGTGCCCCGCGATCGCCTCGGGGTTGACCTCGGGGACCACGAGGGGCACCTCGGGCTCCATGCGGAACGCCGACGAGTTGTCCACGACCACGGCGCCGTCCTTGACGGCCACCGGCGCCATCTCCTTGGAGATGCTCCCTCCGGCCGAGAAGAGGGCGAGGTCCACGCGGCGGAACGAGTCCTTGCCGAGGACCTTCACCTCGATCGCCTCGCCATGGAAGGTGACGCTCTTGCCGCGGGACCGCTCCGAAGCCAGTGGGACCAGATCCGAGACGGGGAAGCGCCTCGACTCGAGCACGCTCACCATCTCCTGACCGACCGCTCCGGTGGCGCCGACCACGGCCACTCGAAGCCTACTCATCGGGGGACTCCTTCCTTCGCCTCTGTCTCAGGACCATGAGGACCGCCATGGCGGGCACTCCGAACACGAGGAATGCCACCACGAGGACGACCATCAGCTTGGGGAACGACCATCCAAACGCCAAGGCGCGTCACCTGAGGGAAACGCACGAGTATACACGAGGGCTCCCGGGGGTTCGAGCGGGATCTCCGGCCCTCCGGCGGCGCGAGCCCCGTCACCGCCTGTAGTGCAGCGCCTCCGCCACGTGGGCCACGTCCACCCCGTCCGACGCCTCGACGTCGGCCACCGTCCGCGCGACCCGAAGGCACCGGGCGAAGCCCCTCGCCGAGATGCCGAGGCGCTCCGCCGAGTCTCGCAGGCGCTCGAGGGCCGCGGGGCGGAAACCGCCCTCCTTGAGGAGCCGCCCCGGCCCCACGGTCCCGTTCGTGACGCCGGACCCCCAGCGGGCCCACTGCCGCTCCCTGGCCCGGCGCACGGCGGCACGGAGGTCCCGGGTGCTCCCCGGCGCCTCGGAGCCGGGGCCGCCGACGAGGTCGCTCGCGCGTACCCCCGGCACGTCCAGGTAGAGGTCCATGCGGTCGAGGAGCGGCCCCGAGATCCGCTGCCGGTAGGCCCTCGCCTCCTGGGTGCTGCACCGGCAGGACCTCCCCGGCTGCCCGAGGAGGCCGCAGGGACAGGGGTTCATGGCGGCCACGAGGAGGAAGCGGGCCGGGAAGGTCACGCACCCCGCGCTCCTCCCCAGAGTGATGGCGCCTTCCTCGAGGGGCTCGCGGAGCGCCTCGAGGGCCCTCCGGTTGAACTCGGGCAGCTCGTCCAGGAAGAGGACTCCGCGGTGCGCCAGGGTCACCTCGCCGGGACGGAGGCGGGTCCCGCCCCCGACCAGGCCCGAGTAGCTGATCGTGTGGTGCGGCGCCCGGAACGGCCGCCGTACCGCGAGCCGCTCTCCGACCTCCTGCCCCACGACGCTCAGGATCCTCGTGACCTCGATCGCCTCGTCGAAGCCCATCGGAGGCAGGACGCCCGGGATCCTCCGGGCGAGCATCGTCTTCCCCACCCCCGGAGGCCCCGTCAGGAGCACGTTGTGGCCCCCGGCGGCGGCGACGAGGAGCCCCCGCTTCGTCGCCTCCTGGCCCCGCACCTCGGCGAAGTCGCCTCCCTCGGGCGGGCCTGCCGGCCCTTCCCCCGCCGGGTCCGGCCCGGCGTCCCGGCGGTGCTGCGGGCGGAACGCGGGGACCGCCCCCAGGAGCGCCTGCACCGCGCCGTGGAGGTCCTCGGCGGCGTGCACCTCGAGCCCCTCCACGAGGGCGGCTTCGGCGGCGTTCCACCGCGAGACCACCATGCGCTTCACCCCACGCTCGCGGAGGATGTGCGCCGTGAGCAAGGTGCCGGGGACGCGCCGCAGCTCGCCGTTGAGGCCGAGCTCGCCGGTGAACCCCGTGTCCTCGAGGAGCCCCGAGGCGCCCACGAGCCGCTGCGCCGCGGGGATCTGCCCGCTCGCCAGCAGGATCCCCAGCGCGATGGCCAGGTCGAAGCCCGAGCCCTGCTTCTCCTCGGCCGCCGGGGCGAGGTTCACGAGGATCCTCTCCTTGAAGGGGAAGAGGAACCCCGAGTTCGAGATGGCCGCGCGGATCCTCTCGCGGCTCTCGCGGATCGATTTCCCCGCGAGCCCCACCACGTTGAAGCCCGGGCTGCCGCGGGCCGAGACGTCGACCTGGACCTCGACGGGGCGCCCCTCGATGCCGACGAAGTCGCCGCTCTGGAGCCGGACCATGCGGCGCGCCGGAGGCGGCTCGAGGAGGGGTGAGCCGGGAGCGCCGCGAGCCGCGGGCGATGCCCCGGGAACGGATGGTGAGCTGCCTCGCAAGTCCATGGGAGCCTGTGGCGATGGTCCCATGGGGGAGCCCCGGCACGGCGCGGCGGCGAGGCAGGCGGACGGAGTTTATCAGCGCCTCCCGCGCCGGCAAAGGAAATCTTTGCCGAGCTTTCTCGGCGAGTGATAGGATGCTCGGGCAATCCCACTCGCCCATCGAAGCCGCAGGAGTCACCCAACGCATGCGCGCACGCCACTTCCCGGCACTCCCCGTCACCGTCGTCCTGCTCCCCCTGAGCCTCCTCGCCGCCGCGGCACGGCTCCGGTGCGAGGAGCCCCGGGGTGCCGCCGCCCTCGCGGAGGGCATCCTGGAGCAGATCGAGGGCCGTGAAGGGGAGCGCTTCTGGGCCTCCGTGGACCGCCTCGAGGCGCTCGGCAAGGAGGCGCTCCCGGCCCTGCGCGCGGCCCTCAAGAGCGCTCGAGAGCGGGGGCGCCTGGCTTGCGCCACGGTCCTCCTCGAGGCCGAGGACGCCGAGGCCCACGGCGAGGCGCTCGACGTCCTCCAGGGCCTCGCGAAGGGGGCCGCCGCGAAGGAGGTCCGGAGCGCGGCCCTAGAGGTCTACGGGGAGAACGGCGATCCCGACGAGGTCCTCAAGGTGCTCGAGGGCCTGCTCGACGAGACGATCGACCCGGCGGTCCTCATACCGCTCTGCCGCACGCTCTGGGACGTGGACAAGGTGGCGCGGGCGCGGGACAAGCTCGTCGACCTCCTCGCCTCGAAGGACCTCGAGGTCAAGCGCGAGGCGGCGCTGGCCCTCGCCGAGATCGGGTACGCCGAGGGCGAGGTCCGTGAGGTCCTTCGCGCCCTCACGCGGAGCCCGACGCCCGCCGGACGGCGCGCCGAGGCCCTCGAGAGGATCGTGAAGCTCGAGCGGCAGCTCGACCGGAGCCTCGAGAAGGGCGAGACGCTGCCCGAGGGCACGGACCCGGCGAAGCTCGTCAAGATCAAGGAGCAGAGGATCCGGGAGCTCGAGGACCGGCTCGAGAGGGCCGCGAAGGGCGGGGCCGCGGCCGAGAGGACGCCCGCCGATCAGCTCTTCGAGGAGATCATCCTCCAGGTCCAGAAGAACTACGTCGACGAGTCGAAGACGGACCGCAAGCGCCTCCTCCTCTCGGCCATCCGGGGCATGGTGCGGGGGCTCGACGAGTTCTCACAGTACATGGACTCCGACGACACCAAGTCCTTCCGCGAGAGCATCTCAGGGGAGTACCCCGGGATCGGGGCGCAGGTGAACAAGCTCCCCGGCGGGCCCCTCGAGATCGTGAAGGCCGTCTACGGCGGCCCCGCCTACAAGGCAGGGATCCTCTCGGGGGACAGGGTCCTCGAGGTGGACGACGTGCGGACGGAGGACCAGGAGATCGACGCGATCGTCCCGAAGCTCAGGGGCCCCGCGGGCTCCAAGGTGACCCTGCGAGTGCACCGCAGGGGCTGGAGCGAGCCGAGGACCTTCACCATC
>JACQVW010000060.1 GCA_016209535.1 Planctomycetota bacterium
CTTGAAGCCCAAGGTGGTGATCGAGAGCTCCTCGAGGTCGCGGGAGAAGTAGAGGTCAAGCAGGAGGCGCTCCCGCTTCGCCGCCCCGGCGTCCGCGCCGGCGCCGGCTCGGAACGTCGCGAGGAAGAGGGCATCGAGCGGGGCCTTCCAGCCGCCCTTGTGGACCGCATCGCTCGGCTCAAGGACTCCGCGCACGCCGCCCTCGGGCACGGAGATCGTCACCGTGGCGCCGCCGAGGCCGAGGTGGACGGTCAGGTCGAGTGGCTCGACCCTCACCAGCCGCACTCCCCCCTCGAGCTCGAAGTCCGCCCCAAGCGAGCCCTCCATCGAGAAGTGGTACACGGCCGGGGGCAGGTCCCCGGCGCCGAGGAAGCGTGCCTCGACCCTGCTCTCCGGGGACAGCACGTAGACGCGCCCGCTTGAGGAGCGGAGGGCCGGGGTGGGGAGCGAGCCGCCTCGGATTTCGACCTTGTACTCGTCCGCGAGAGCGGTGGTCATGCTCAGCAGCTTCGCGGGGTCGACCTTGGCCGCCTTCAGGAGCCCCATCAGGGCGTTGAGGCCGGCCATCGCGCTCTCGAGGATCTGCCGCAGCAGGTCGCTCTCGCATTTCGCATAGGCCTCCGTGGCCTCCCTCCTCAGGCGCCAGAGCTCCTTGACCTCCTTGACGAGGTCCTTGACCAGCTCCTTGGCCGACGCGGCGTCCGTCTTGAAGAGCAAGGGCAGCATTTCCTTGACCTCGGCGATGGACTCCTTCACCTGCTCCGAGATCTTCTGCTTCTCGAATTCGAACTTCTTCTTCTCCTCGTCCGACCAGTAGCACCCCGCGCCGGCGACGGCCATGAGGGCCGCGACGAGCGCGAGCCGACTCGACCTGTTGCATCGCACCCAGGTAACCATGAGACCTCCTCGGAAAGATGGGGCTTCTCCGGCGACCCATCGCCAGCGCGAGCACTGTCCCGCGCGCCTCGAAGCGTCTCCGCTATCTCCCAAGACGCACGGGGGGGCGGGATGCGCGGGGGATTCCGGGCGCGTGTGGCTCCGGCGTCCTGCTCCGGGGCAGAAACCTCGCCCACGAGCGCCGCGGCTGCTGAGTACCGTGGGGAACGGCCGCAGGCAACGCTTGCGGTGGGCGCGACCAATGGAGATCCCAAGGTGCCGGCTCTTGCCATGCAAGACATTTACAGGCAATGACTTAAGAGTTCGAGCTCCTCGAGCTTCCCTTCTCGACATCGTACTCGAATTGATTACAATCGTACCAAGAATGAGTACGACTTCGCTGCGCGATCCTCTCGCGTCAACGGTGTTCTCCAAAGCACGGAGCGCCGTGCTTGGCCTGCTCTACGGCCACGCGGACGAGGCTTTTTACCTGCGCGAGATCGTCGAACGGACCGGGCTGGGGATCGGACAAGTGCAGCGCGAGGTGAAACAGCTCTCGGAGGCGGGCATCCTTCGCCGGGAGGCTCGCGGCCGGCATGTCTACTTCCAGGCTGATCCCACATGCCCGATCTTCGAAGAGCTGCGGAGCATCACCACCAAGACCATCGGTGCCGCCGCCTCGCTGCGCCGGTCCCTCCGCTCGCTGCGCGACCGGATCGCCGTCGCGTTCGTCTACGGGTCCGTCGCCCGTGGGGAGGAGCAGCACTCGAGCGATCTCGACCTCATGGTGATCGGCGAGGTCACCTTCGGCGAGGTCACCAAGGTGATCCGCGCCGCGGAGAGGCAATTGCACCGGTCCGTCAACCCGACCGTATATCCGGTGCGGGAATTCCGCGAGAAGCTGCTCGCTGGGCACCAGTTCCTGAACGCCGTGGTCAAGGGCAAGAGAATCTTTGTGATAGGCGACGAGCATGAGCTTGGAGCTCTACCTGCGTAACGCGTGGATCCGCAAGCACACGACCTCACCTCAAGAGATCGCCAACCTCCTCGCCGTCGCCGATCGCGATATCGCGCAGAGCCAGGTCCCTGGGCTGGGTCCCGAGTGGCGATTCGACATCGCTTACAACGCGGCCCTGCAGCTGGCAGTGGCTGCGCTCGCCGCCAGCGGCTTCCGGGCCGAACGTCAGAACAAGCACCAACGCGCCTTCGAGTGTCTGGCGTTCACCGTGGGGCTGGATCGCAATGACGTGGACTTGTTGGATCGGTTTCGACGGAAACGCCACATCGCCGTCTATGAGCAGGTTGGCGCCGTGTCGGATCAGGAAGCCGCTGAGATGCTCTCGCTCTCCCAGCGCCTGAGGGGGATCGTGGCCGAATGGCTGGGCCGCGTGCACCCCGAGCTTGCCTGAGAAGCCTGAAGAGACGGCCGGCCAGGGCCGCCGGCTCTCGGGCTCGGGCGTTCGCCTAACTCCCCGGCCGCGGACCGTAGTGGGGCAGCGGACTGCCCAGCTCGCAGGCGCCGAGGTCCGGGGCCAGGCCCGTGTGGCCTTCGCTGAAGCCGGGAAGGACCACCCCGGCGTCGACGGCGTGGCGTGCGTGCATGCCGAGCCTCAACCAGGGGGCTTCGGGCTGCACGCCAACATCGACATGGGGATCCAGGTCGGGGGGGAGCGGTACTTCACCGAGAAGACCTGGTGCCCGCGTCCCGGCTATCCCGCTAGGTCAAGGCGCTCTGGATCGCCTCCTCGACCAGCGTGGACTGCTTGACGCCGCGCTCCGCCGCTTCCTTCCGCAAGCGCTCGTAGGTCTCCACTGACAAGTAGAACTTCGCCTGCACCGTCTGGCGGCGCCTGCCGCGCCCCCGGGAGAGAAGCTCGGCGAAGACGCGATTCACCTTGGCCATGTCCCGGGCATTGAAGGCCATGGCCAGGTCAAACCAGTACTCGCCGCTTGGCAGACGCCTGAGATTCTTCACGGCGTAGCCCCGGTGGATTTCCCGCAGGCGCCGATTGAGCCTGGCCTCGAGTTCCTTCACGCTCATGACGTCCTCTTCCCAATGACAAGCTCCATGCCGGTATCGACCAGGATGCCGACAGCCTCCTGATCGCCTTCCATAGCGACCCACTCGGCCAGGCGCACGAGGCCGGGCTTGCTAAACGTCCGGCCGAACCAGTCCGCCTCAGGGCACGCCCGCAGGCCGCGGCGTTCTCCTTCACGTTGTACTCGGGGTCGGGCTCCGCCTTGCCGCCATAGCCGCGGCGCACGCTCCCGTGCATGCCGACGAAGCGCGCCCGCTCGGCGATGCGCGGCTCCCGCTCGAGGGCCGCGGCGATGTTCGGCACGGGGCCGGTGCAGAGGAGCGTGATCGGCTCGGACGACTTCAGGACGAGGTCGATGAGCGTCCCCACCCCGTCCTCGTGGACCTTCCCGGGGTACTTCGCGAGGTCGTAGCCCTTCACCCACGGGGCCTGCGGCCCCTCGGCGCCGCCCGTCCGGACCCCGATCCCGACGGGGACGTCGGTCCTGCCCGCGGTCTCGAGGATGCGGGCCGCGATCTTGGCGCGGTAGCGGGTGTCCCCGTGGTCCGTCGTGACCAGCTTCAAGTCGAGCTCCGGCGAACGGAGCAGGAACACCAGGGCCCAGGTGTCGTCGATGTCGTCGCCGATGTCGGTGTCCAGGATGACCGGGATGCGCTTGGCCGGCGCGGGAGCCGCGGCTCTGTCCTGCTTCTCCTCCGAAGCCGCTGCCGGCTCCCCGGCGCGCAGGCCCGAGCCGAGCCAGGAGCGGCAGGAGAGACAGGACAGACAGGAGAGGAGGGCGGCGACGATGACCGCGGCCGGGCTTTCCATGAGCGAAGTCGCGCCGCAGAGGATGCCGGCGAAACCGATCGAGCGCAAGGGGCCTGGACGGCGGGCGCGCCGTCCATTACCCTCGCCTCGAAGACATCCCCGCCCCACGACTCGAGCGAGACCGCCATGCCCAATCCCTGGACCGGAAGAGGCAACCCCTACACGCGCAAGGAGGTCATCGCGCGCCTGCGCGCGACCCTCGAGAGGGGCGACGCCATCATCGCCGCCGGCGCCGGCACGGGGATCAGCGCCAAGTTCATCGAACGCGGCGGCGCCGACCTGATCATCATCTACAACTCGGGCCGCTTCCGCATGATGGGCCACGGCTCGACCTGCGGCCTCATGGCCTTCGGCGACGCGAACGCCATCGCCATGGAGATCGGCGAGCACGAGGTGCTGCCGGTCGTCGAGGAGGTGCCGGTGATCTGCGGCGTCCACGCCTCCGACCCGCGCCGCCGCATGTGGCACTGGCTCCTCAAGGTGAAGGAGATGGGCTTCAGCGGCGTGAACAACTTCCCGACGCACACCATCGTCGACGGCCTCTTCCGCGGCGTGCTGGAGGAGACCGGCATGAGCGTGAGGAAGGAGTTCGAGATGGTGGCGCTGGCGCGGAAGATGGACCTCTTCACCATCGTCTACGTCGCGACGCCCGAGGAGGCCGTGGAGATGGCCAAGGCGGGCGCCGATGCGATCATCGCTCACGTCGGCACCACGGTGGGCGGCTCGATCGGCGTCCGGAAGGCCGTCGTCGGCTGGAAGGCCGCCATCGAGCGCACGCGGGCGATCGTCGGCGCCGCGAGCCGGGTGCGGAAGGACATCGTCTTCCTCGCCCACGGCGGCCCGATCAACACGCCCGAGGACGTGGAGAGGATCCTGCGCGAGACGAGCGCGGTAGGCTTCGTGGGCGCGAGCTCTCTCGAGCGCATGGGCGTCGAGGGATCGCTCACGGACCTCACGCGCCGGTTCAAGTCGCTCAAGCTGCCGGAGCTGCCGGAGCTGCCGGAGCTGCCGGAGCTGCCGCGGTCCCGAGCCACGTCGCGCCGCGGCCGCCGGATCCCCTGAGGACGCGCCATGGAGACACGAAAGGACGCCCCCGCGAGCTTCATCCAGATCGCCGACGCCATCCGGGAGACCAACCCCTGGACCAACAACGAGTGGCTCTGCCGGCCCGACCTGGTCGCCGCCGAGAAGCTGCTCCTCGTGCGGGCCAACATGGACCCCGGCCGCTGCCACCCGTTCCACTACCACCCCCACCGCGAGGAGATCATCTACGTCGTCTACGGCCGCGCGGAGCAGTGGGTCGGCCGCGAGCACAGGATCCTGCGCGCCGGCGAGATCGCGCACATCCCGGCGGGCACGATCCACGCGACGTACAACCCGCACGTGGAGCCGCTGGTCTTCCTGGCCGTCCTGTCGCCGGCCAAGTTGCCGCCGGAAGAGGCGGCGGACCCCGACCCCACCGACGTCTCGACGGAGGAGCCCTGGCGCTCGCTGCGCCGGGGCTTCCCGCCCTGCACTTGACCGCGCCCGCCGCCGCGGCGCGCATCCCACCCGAGCCACCATGAAACGATCCGACCGCCTGACGTTCCCCCTCTGCGCCGCCGTCACCCTCGCCGCCTGGAGTCCGGCTCCGGCCGCCGAGCCCCTGCGCGTCTTCATCCGCGCCGGCGCCAAGACGCACGGGCCCGGCCAGCACGACCACCCGCGCTTCCTCGCCGAGTGGAGGCATCTCCTCTCCGAGCGGGGGGCCAGCGTGGACGGCGGCCTGGTTTTCCCGAGCTCCGCCCAGCTCGACGCCGCCCAGGTGCTGGTCACCTACTCTCCGGACGGCATGGAGGTCGCGGGCGAGGAGCGGGCGCGCTTCGAAGCCTTCCTGCGCCGCGGCGGTGGGCTCGTGGTCATCCACGACGGCGTCGTCAGCGGGGACCAGCACGAGTGGGCGAAGCGCGTCCAGGGGGGCGCGTGGCGCTGGGACCTGCCGCCGGAGAAGAGGACGAAGTGGTTCGAGGGCGAGGTCGGCCTCTACTTCGTCGACGCGGAGCACCCCATCGTGCGCGGGATCTCCAACTTCGACTGGAAGGACGAGATCTACTACGACCTCGACATGGACCCCGAGGTGCGGGTGCTGGCGGTCTCCTTCCAGAGCATCCACATCCTCGCGCCCCAGATGTGGACCCTCGAGCGGACCTGGGACGGCGGCGCGGCGCCGTACCGCGCCTTCGTGAGCCTGGCGGGCCACGAGCACGAGGTCTTCTCCGCGCCGCATCACCGCGCGCTGCTCCTGCGCGGCATCGCCTGGGCCGGGAAGCGCGCCGACGTGGACTCGCTGTGCCGGCCCGACGAGGTCGCCGAGCGGGCGCTCAAGTACCCCGCCGGCGGGCCCACCCCCCCCGAGGAGGCCCACGAGAAGCTCCTCCTCCATCCCGAGTTCGAGATCCGCCTCGCGGCCTCGGAGCCGCTCGTGGAGAAGGTCATCTCCATCGAGTGGGACCCGCAGGGGCGCCTCTGGGTCGCCGAGACGCCGGAGTACCCTGGCGGGCGCGACATCCACTCGAGCGACGCCCCCACGAAGCCCTATCGGGCGCGCGACCGCGAACGGTTCGGGGGCGCGAGCGAGCGGCGCCCGGCTGCCGACAGGATCTCGTGGCTCGAGGACTCGGACGGCGACGGCCGCATGGACTCGAAGCGCGTCTTCGCCGACGTGGACCACGGCATCCCGGGCGGCCTGGAGCTGGTGACGTCGCTCGTCTTCCACGAGGACGGTGTCATCGTGCAGGCGGCGCCCCACATCCTCTGGCTGCGGGACGCGGACTCGGATGGGGTCTGCGATCGCGTGGAGAGGCTCTACACCGGGTTCGGCACCGGCGACTCGCACGCCGTCACGAGCAACATGCGCTGGGGTCTCGACGGCTGGATCTACAGCGCCATCGGCTACAGCGCCGGCCATCCTCGGTCCGGCGACGGGTCGAGGGACTTCGGCCGCCTGACGGCCGGCGTGATCCGCTTCCGGCCGGATGGCTCCCAACTCGAGCAGGTCGTCTCCGGCTCGTGCAACACGTGGGGCTTCGACTTCGCGCCGGATGGCGAGATGTTCTACACGACGGCGACCTGCGGCGAGCACTTCCTCCACGTGGTCCTGCCCGAGAAGGTGCTCGCCCGCGGCTCGGTCGGAGGCATCCGCGGCTCCTGGGTCGTCCCGGATCACCAGGCCGTCGCCCCGGCGGTGCACCACAAGCGCCAGGCCTACGTGCAGGTCGACGGGGTCGGGAGCTTCACCGCCACGGCGGGCTCGTGCTTCTACGACGGCGGCGCCTGGCCCGAGCGCTTCCACGGCACGCACTTCTCGAGCGACCCGACCGTCAACCTGCTCCACCAGGAGCTCCTGCGTCCCGCCGGCTCCACCTACGCTTCGAGCAAGGAGCCGGGCCGCGAGGACGTGGAGTTCCTCGCCGGCACGGACCTCTGGTTCCGGCCCATCCACGCCCGCGTGGGTCCCGACGGAGCGCTCTACGTCCTCGACTTCTACAACCAGGCGGTGCTCCACAACGACACGCGGGGTCCGCCTCACGGCGCGCGCAACGCGGCCACGCGGCCCGACCGGGACCACCACTTCGCCCGCATCTGGCGCGTGCAGCACAAGGAAGCCAAGCCCATCCCGCGGCCCGCCCTGGCGGGCGGGGGCCCGCGCGCCTGGGTCGCGGCGCTCTCGAGCCCGAACGGCTGGACGCGCGCCGCGGCGGCCCGTCTCCTCCGCGAGCGCGGGGCGGGCGATGCCCTCGGCGAGTTGGCCGCTCTCGCGAGGGACGCCCGCGCGAAGGGCGAGTCGCGGATCGCGGCGCTCCACACCCTGGAGCGCCTCGGCAAGCTGGACGATGCGCTCCTCCGCGCGGCGGTCAAGGACGCCGACCCGGTCGTGCGGAAGAACGCGCTCCGCATCGCGAGCGAGCGCGAGGGCTCGAGCGTGTCGCTCGAGCCGGAGACGGTCCGCGCGCTCCTCGATGTTCTCGACGATGCCGACCCGCGAGCCCGCCTCTGGGCGCTCATCGCCCTGGGCTCCTGCGACGCCACCCCGGAGACGGCGCGCGCCCTCGTGGAGGCATGGCCTCGGCTCGCGGACGCCTACGAGCGGTCCGCGGCGCTGGGCGCCGCGCTCGGGGCGCCGGGGCTCGTCCTCGAGGCCGCCGCCACGGCGCCCGACGACGCCCCGGCACTGGCGGACCTCGCGGGCCACCTGGCGCGCGCGGTCGGGAGCCGGCAGGAGCCCGCCGCCGCCCGCTCGCTCGTCCTCGCCCTGGCCGGGGCGCCCGGCGGCACCGAGGCCTTGAAGCGGTCCGCCCTCGAGGCCCTCGCCGCCGCGCTGCGCCCCGACGTCGCGCCGAGCTGGGACGGCGAGCTGCGCTCCGCCTTCGCCGCGCTCCTCGAGCCCGGGAGGCCGACCCTGGCCGGCGCGGCCCTGCCGCTCCTGGCCCGCTGGGACAAGGCCGGGGCGCTCTCGGTGGAGGTCGCGCCCTGGATCGCGCACCTCGAGGCGGCCCTCGCCGACGAGACGCTCCCGGACGAGCGCCGCGCCCAAGCCGCGTCGAGCCTCCTCGGTGCCAGGGCCTTCGACGCCGGCGTCGTGCCCCGCGTGGCGACGCTCCTGGGCTCCTCCGCCTCGGCGGCCTTGCAGCAGGGCGCGATCGAGGCCCTCGTGGCCACCGGCGACCCCGCCGCGGGCACCGCCCTGCTCGAGGCCTACTCCCGCGTGCCGCCCAAGCTCCGCGACGCGGTCTTCGGCGCGCTCGTCCGGAGGTCCGACTGGGCACGGGCCCTGGTCGAGGCGTTCGCGGACTCGACCATCGAGCCGGGGCAGGTGGGCCCCGCCAACCTGCATCGCCTCCGGACCCATCCGGACAAGCAAGTGGCGGCGAGGGCCGTCGAGGCGATCGAGTCCCTCCTCGGGCCGCGCCGAGAGGAGAAGGACGCGCTCGTCGCCAAGCTCCGGCCCGTCGTCGAGGCGCCCGGCGGCGACCTCGAGAGCGGCCGCAAGCTCTTCGCGGCGAACTGCGCCCCGTGCCACCGCTTCAAGGGCGAGGGCCGCGACCTGGCCCCGGACCTCACGGGCATGGGCGCCCATGGTCCGGCCGAGCTCCTGGGGCACGTCCTGGACCCGAACCGGCAGGTCGAGCCCAACTTCCTCGCCGCCTCCGTGGCCACCCGGGACGGGCTCGTCTACGACGGCGTGGTCGCCCGCGAGAACGCCGCGGAGATCGTCCTGCGGAACGCGGACGGCGACTACGCGATCCGAAGTGAGAACGTCCTCGAGCGGCACGCCACGGGCCTGTCGCTCATGCCCGAGGGCTTCGAGTCGCTCGGCGCCGAGGGCCTGCGCGACCTGCTCGCCTACCTTTGCGCCGACGAGACGCGCTTCCGCATCCTCGACCTCTCCGCGGCGTTCACCGTCAACACCGGCAAGGGGATCTACTCGGCGGTCGAGAACGGCGCGGATGCGCCCGCCTTCCACCAGCACGGGCTCGTCCACGTGGAGGGCGTGCCGTTCGCCCTGGTCAGCCCCCAGAAGGCCGCGGCCAACGCGCTGGTCCTCCGAGGAGGCTCCGGCCTCGCGAAGACGCTGCCGCGGGGCGTCGAGGTGCCCGTGGGCGTCGCCGCGGCGAGGCTGTGCTTCCTGGGCGGCATCGCCGGCTGGGGCTGGCCCTGCGGCGGCGACCAGGCCAAAGGCAAGCCCTTGCTCAAGGTCGTCCTCCGCTTCGCCGGCGGCGGGACCGAGGAGATGGTCTTCCGGAACGGCGTCGAGTTCGCCGATTGGATCGGGCCCTTCGACGTTCCGGGCTCGAAGGGCGTCCCCGAGCTCACGAAGCGCGGCCAGGTGCGCTGGTTCCTCCGGGAGGTCGAGGGCCGCTCGATCATCGAGCGCTTGAGCCTCGAGAGCTTCGACGGCGAGGCGGCGCCCACGCTCCTGGCCATCACCGCGGAGCTCGCGGCCCCCCCTCCGCGGGTCCTCATCGCCGGCGGAGGATCGGCGCACGACTTCGAGCGGTGGTTCCACCAGGCCGACCTCGCGACGCTTCGCTCGGGCGGAGCCGCGGAGGCCGGCTACACCGGCAGGCCAGAGGATCTGCCGGCGGCCCTGCCGGCCCTCGACGCCCTCTGCCAGACGAGCAACCAGGCCTTCGCCTCGCCCGCCGTGCGCCAGGCGGTCCTCGGCTTCGCCGCCGCCGGCAAGGGCCTCGTCCTCATCCACGCCGGCCTCTGGTACAACTGGCCCGACTGGCCGGAGTACAACCGGGTCCTCTGCGGCGGCGGCTCCCGCGGCCACGACCGCTTCGGTCGGTTCGAGGTGCGACTCACCGAGGATGGGAAGCGGCACCCGGTGACGCGAGGGCTCCCCGAGAGCTTCTCCATCGAGGACGAGCTGTACTGGTTCGAGCCGGACCCGGAGGGCACGCCCATCGCCGTCCTCGCCACGGCCCGCTCGACCCAGAAGGACGCGACGTATCCCGTGGTGTTCGCCGTCCAGCACCCGAGGGCGCGCATCGCGGCCATCACCCTGGGCCACGATGGCAAGGCCCACGAGCACGAGGCCTACGTGCGCCTGCTCGAGGACGCGGTCCGGTGGGCGGCGCGGCGGTGAAGGGCGCGAGGAGGCAAAGCCCCCGGAAGGCGTGCGGTTCCCCACCCACGCCCGACTACCCCACTCCCCTCACCCGGAGCTGAGAAGGCGACTGGGAGTCTCGGGGTTTGACAGGCGGCCGGGGCAGCGAGAGAATCTGGTCATGACCATCTCTCTCGATAAGGACGTTGAGGACTTCCTCGTGGAGCAGGTGCGTGCTGGAGTGTGCACCGACGCGAGCGAACTGGTCAATGAAGTCCTCCGTCGCCTCCGTGAGCAGCAAAGGCCGCAGTTCGAGGTCACTCCGGAGCTCGAGGCGTGGCTGCTGGAGGCCTCAGAGAAAGGGACCACTCCGCTCACCAAAGCTGACTTTGATGGGATTCGTGAACGCGTTCGGAGGCGTACGCAGAACTCTGCGTCATGAACCTCCGGAGGACGGACGACTTCATTGCCGACGTTGAGCGGCAGTTCGATTCGTCCATTCAACAAGCATGTGCTCTTCTATGAGCCGGCCGGCGACGAACTGCTGATGCGGCGCGCGATGCACGGCCACCGCGATCTGCCGCGACGCCTGCTGGAGCCGCCCGGGGCGGAATAGGCCTCCCGTGAGGCGGTCCTGGGTTTCGCCGGGGCGGGCAAGGACCTCGTCCTCCTGGCTCAGAGCGGAGATAGACGCGGCTCTGAACCGGACCGTTGATTCCTCCCGCGCCCGCGGCGAGGATGGCGCCCAGGTGGAGCTCTGCAGGCACTCATGAACCGCCCCCTCCTCGCATCGGCCGCCATCGCGGCCGCCCTCATCCTCGCGGCGCTCGTCGCCGTGCGGTGGCTGAGGCCTCCCGGCGAGAAGGGCCCGGCCCCGGCGAGCCAGGCGGCGCCCGCCGGCGGCGCCGGGCCCGCGGCGGCCCCGAGCGCGGAGTCGCCGGCCCAGGCCGCGGCCGCCCAGGCGATCGCTCCGGCCGCCGAGGAGGCTCCAAGCGCCTGGGGCCCGGCACCGGGCAAGGTCTCGGGGCGCGTCGTCCGCGCCGACACCCGCGCCCCGCTCGAGGGCGCCTTCGTCCAGGCCGCCCTCGGGGCCCGAGCGGCCTCGAGCGGGGAGGACCTTCCGTGGCGGGAGGCCGTGACGGGCCCGGACGGGGCCTTCGAGCTCGACCTTCTTGCGCCGGCTCCGTGGAGCTTGCGGGCATCGCTCTCGGGCTTCCTCGACCGCCGGGTCGAGCCGGTGCTGCCCGGCGACGCGGTGGAGGTCGCGCTTTCGCCCGACGCCGGCGTCCCGTGCCGGGTCGAGCTCGAGCGCGATGAGGACTCGGTCCCTCTCGCGGACCAGGAGGTCTTCCTCCGGGACCTCGACGGCCCCTGGAGTCTCGAGGCGCGGACCGATGCGCGCGGCGCCTTCCGCATCACGGGCCTCCCGGCGGACGAGCTCGAGGCGGTGCGGCGCGACGGCCGCATCGACGTCGTGGTCCCCGGCTACGCGGAGCCCGCGATCGAGCGGTCTCGCAGCGACGGCGGCTACGTGATCACCGCCGAGGCCGGGGCCACCGTGGTGGGGACCGTGACCGACGCCGCGGGGCGGCCCATCGCCGGAGCCGCCGTCCACGCCGGCTCGGGCCACGAGGCCCCCTGCGACGCCCGGGGAGCCTTCCGGATCGGCGGCGTGACGGAGGCGCTCACGGCCTACGCACCGGGACACGCCCCCGAGACGAAAGAGCTGGACGACGAGGAGCCAGTCGAGACCGTGCGCATCGACTTCCGGCTCGGCGCCGGGCTCACGCTCCGCGGGAGGGTGCTCGACGGGAAGAGCAGGCCGCTTCCTGCCGTCGCGCTCCGCGTCGTCGCCGAGGATATCGACGTCGAGTCTCCGAGCGAGACCTTGGCGCGGCGCCTCGCCGAGCTCCTCTCGACGACCTCCGACGACGAGGGCCGATACCGCCTGCGCGGCCTCCCCGCCGAGGCCCTCGAGCTCCCCGGCGTGCTCGAGCTCGAGGTGCGCCCTCCCGGCGCGGCCGCGTCGTGGACCGTGGAGGTCGACGTCGACGCGGAGGAGGGCGAGGTGGAGCGGGACATCGTGCTCGACCTCGCGGAGCCCGTCCGCGGCGTGGTGCTGGCCCCCGACGGCAGACCCGTCCCGAGGGCCGTGCTCCTGGCCACGTCCGCGACCGAGGGCCTGACCGCCGCGACGGCCTCGGACGGCGCCGGACGCTTCGAGCTGCGGAGCCTCCCGGCGGGCTTCTACCGGCTGCGCGTCGAGGCCGCCGGCAGGCCCGTCGGCTTCCAGGAGCTCAAGGCCCCCAGCCCGCCCCTCGAGGTCCGGCTCGGCGTCCTCGAGACCGTCGCGGGCATGGTGCGGGCCGCGGACGACGGCGAGCCTCTCCCGGGCATCCGCGTGAGCCTCCAGCCCTCGGACGCCGGCGAGGATCCCTTGCCGGGGGCCGCGGTGTCCGACGCCGCGGGGCGCTTCTCGCTCGGCCAGGTCCCGCGCGGCCGGTTCCTCCTCGTCGCGATGCCGGAGCAGCAGGCGCCGGCCTTCTCGCGCCTCCAGCGCTCGACGCGCCTCGAGATCGAGGTGGGCGAGGGCGGCTGGAGCGGCGAGGCGGCCTACCCGGTCCACCCCTCGGGCGAGGTGGAGCTCCGCTTCGCGGTCTCCGAGCCGGGCGGCGGCTCCGCCCCCGCCGCGGGGCGCGTGCGGGTCGCAGTCGTCTCCTACCAGCTCGCGTCGGGCCGCGACGCGCCGGGCGGCTCGATCGAGCCACCCGTCGCCGGCGCCGAGGAAGGCTTCCGGGCGCGGTGGCGCGCGGGCAAGTACCGCCTGCGATGCGCCCTCGACCACGCGGGCCGGGAGCTCGTGAAGGACGAGGACGTGACGATCGAGCCCGGCGGCCGCGTCGAGAGGACGGTCGTGTTCCCGCGGAGCCCGTGAGGCGGCGCTGGATGCCGTTGTGGTAGAAGGTCAGCCGCTCGTGGTCGATCCCGAGCAGGTGGAGGACCGTGGCGTGGATTCGGTGACGACGTGCCATGCGTCTGGATGGGCCAAGACGGCTCTAACAGCAGCCTCGGCGCCCATCACGGGCATCGCACCCCTCGTGCCGGTCGGCCGAGGATAGGGCCCGCAGGCCGCGGCGGTCACGGCGGCCTGGAAACGGTGTTCTCTCCTGGTGCGGCCGACCACCGTTTCCTCCCACGTACAGGCCCCATACCCCCAAAGGAAGCCCGCCATGAGCCCCGACCAGCCGCCCAGCGCCGCCCGCCGCCTGCGCCTCCCCGTCGTCCTCTCCGTCATCCTCCACGCATCGAGCCTCCTCCTCGGCCTCTCGGCTGCGGGGGCCGCCGCGGCCGCGGAGCGCGCCTCCGGCCTGCGGATCACGGTTCGCTCCCACGAGGAGCAGGTCATCGACGGCAGCTTCGGCGTGGACTTCGCGGTCACCTCGTTCGCCGGCGGGCCGTTCGGGCTCGTCCCGGTGGTGAGGTTCGAGCGCGGCGAGGAGTGCCTCCTCGCCGCCCGACTGACGAGCGGCGGCGATCCTCCCGAGGAGCTTGGACCCGGCGAGAGCCACACGGGCCGCTTCGAGGTCGCCTACGCGGCCGACCGGCGGCCGTTCTCGTACCGCCGGCTCTGGCTCGGCCTGCGCGCGCCGGGGATCCCGAGGCCCGTGGTCTCCGAGCCCGTCTACGTCTACTTCACCCCGTACGAGACCGTCGAGGTCTGGAGCGCCGAGGACTTCGATGGGCTCCAGCGGATCTGGAGCTCGCCGGGCGACCGGACGGGGCGGCGGCGGGTCCTGTCCCGGGAGGCGATCCCCGCGAGCGACCTCACGGAATCGGAGCTCGCGGTCCCGGGCGCCCGAGTAGAGCTCGCGTCGCTCCCCGGGCTCGGGTACTCCGTCCCCCGGCGCATACCCCGCGGATTCGTGCCCCGGATCCTGTTCCCGGGTTGGGGTCGATCGCCGTTCGTCCGGGCGAACGGCATTGCCGCCGCCGGGCCGAGGCTCCAGGCCGGGGGGGAGGTCGATGCGCGCGCCCGGCGCCTGGCGATCCCCGGCGCAGGAGCCGCTCCGGACGGCAACGGCGGCAACGGCGGCGGCGGGGACGTCGGCGGAGGCGGAGGCGGCGGCGGCGGAGCGAGCTCGAACCGGTTCACCGGCACCGTGTCGGGCAGGATCTTCGCCATCGTCGAGAACGATCTCCCCGACCTGGACCCGACGTCCCTCGACATCGTCGGGATCAAGGTCGAGCTGTTGCGGAAGAGGTCGCTGACCGACGAGGTCATCGGCACGGCCTTCACCGGGGAAGGAGGAGACGTCCACATCGCCTTCGACCAGACACTGAACGACCCCGACATCGACGTCTACCTGAAGGTCACCGCCGAGAACGAGGCCAGCTC
>JACQVW010000685.1 GCA_016209535.1 Planctomycetota bacterium
TCCCTGGGCGGCGGCGGCAGGTAGCCGTACATGTAGTGCTGGACGAGGGCCTCGAGCTCGGGCCGCCGCTCCTTCCACCAGCCTTCGGGGGTCGTCACGCGGCGCCCGTCGAGCATGACGAGCGGATCCGGCAGGTCACCCTGGACGGGGAGCTGGCCGGCGTCGGGGAAGCTCGGCCGGAGGCCTGGTCGCTCCTCGTGCTCGGGCGCCGCGGCGCAGCCCGCGAGGAGGAGAGCCGGGATGAAGAGCTGGCTTGGTTTCCTTCGCATGGGGTCGGGTCCTCCAGGTGGCGTGTTGGCGTTGGGGAAGTCCCTTCTACAGCGCCGGGGCGGGCACTTCCAGTGCCGCGCGGGGCTCCGCGGCGCTGGCCGCGACCTCTACCGCTGGGGCGCGAACGGCAACACGGTGCTCGGCACGCACCCGACGGTGTCCGCGGCGCAGCTCGCGGCGTTCGGGGTGGGCCCGCCCAGCATCTACGGCGTCACGCTCACCTTGACTCCCTTTCCTGGCCCTCGGCCCTCTCCTGTCCCTCTCCTGCGCATGCGTTGGGCTCGCCCGCCCCGGGCAGCGAGAGCCGAAGACGATATCGAGCGATCCGCCCTTCGCCGCGGCCTACCTCGCGCCCACGCGGAGATACCGCACGGCGGAGTCGGAACCGCTCGAGACATCGTAGGCCGCCATGTGCAGCTCACCGTTCTTCCCGGCCACGACGTCGAGGCTCGCCGCCGCGACTCCGGGGGCGATCACGGTGCTTCGCGCGACGCCGTCCACGATTCTTGCGGCCAGGAGGTCGCCCTGGATCTCCTCGGTGCCCTCCCAGGCGCAGGCGGGCGGCGGAGGCGCCGCTTCGGCCGGCGGGGGTTCCCCCGGCGGCGCATCGGCCGGTGGCGGCGGCGGATCCTCTCCACCGCGGCAGCTCGCCACGAGCGAGACCTTGTGCACGTGGCGGCTGTAGAGGAGGAGCACGTCGCCGGCGGCGTCCGCGACGATCCTGTGGGGGTGGAACGTCGTGAGCTCGAGCTCGCAGACGTCGCCCTCCACGGCCGGCTCGGGGCAGGAGGGCCGGGGGGGCTCCTCGGCGACCGGGACCCGCGCGACCTCGCGGAAGGAGCTTCGCGCGACGTACTCGAGCGTGGAGCCACCCGGCCGCTCGGCGGCAGCCCTGAGGAAGAGGAAATGCCCCACGACACCGTCGCCCCCGTTCGTCAGATCGAAGCCGATGCCCTTCCGGTCGAGCACGTTCGAGCCGAGGGTCGCGACCGTCTGGGGTGGAGGACCATCGCGCCCGCCTGACCAGCGCAGCTTCCACCCCTCCTCGCCGGTCGCGTACCAGTACGCTATGCGCGCGTCGCCGCCGGGGGAGAGGGCGAGGACGGTCCCGGCGAGGCTCCCGCCGCTCTCGACGGTGGTGAGGCCCCAGCTCCCCCCGGCGCGCACTGCGATGCCCGGTGTCGTGCCCCTTGTCTCGAACGAAGCGTGGAGACATCCGGCCTCCGAGCGCTCGAGCCCGTGGCTGCGCCCGGCCTCGATGCCGCTCCTCAGCTTGTCGACCCGGCGCCACTCGCCGCCCTCGTACGCCCAGAGCCACGTCTGCAGGTCGCCGCCGTTCACGAGCGCGAGGAGTCCGGCCTCGCCGCTCACGAGGTCCACCGTGGCGAGTGACACGGGAGCGCCCGTGTCGGGATCGATCATCTCCTGGATGCTCCAGCCCGCGCCCTCGAGGTGGACGGCGTGATAGCCGTGATAGCCGTTCTCGGCGACGGAATACACGACGTGGGGGGCGCCATTCGCGTCCAGCGCGACCGCGGGCGCATCGTTCCGGAAGCGCGGCAGCGGGTCGATCGGCGAGTCCTCGAGCACGAGGCAGGACTCGGCGCCGGAAAGGCAGGCGATCGCCGCCGCGCGCGCCGGCCTCGCACCGCAGCGGTTGCAGTCGAGCCCATCGTCCGTCGGGTCCTGTCCCGGCTCCTCGTAAGGCGGCGGCGGCGCGCCGCTCCCCGCGAAGAGGTAGTTGAGGAGGCGGATGGGGTCCGCGATGTCGACGCGCCCGTCGTCGTTCACGTCGGCCGAGTCCGCGCAGAAGATCGGCCCGCCGCCGAGGAAGAGGTGCGTGAGGATGACGACGGCGTCCGTGAGGTCGTGCGCGCCGTCGCCGTTGACCTCGCCGCGGCGGAATGGGTCCGCGGCGGCGGCTGGGGAGAGGGAGGCGATCGAGAGCAGCACCACAACCGCAGCCGGCCCCGAGAGGCGCATCGTCATGGCTCACCTACCTTTCGCTGGGTGCCCTGGAGACGGCATTCTATCGGATGGCCGACCGCCAGGCACAGGGCGTCCAGGATGCCCGGTGACACCGGCCTGCCGGAAGTTGCGAGCCTCGCTCCCGCTTGCGGGGGCCCAAGGGAAGTCAACGGCCGCGATCCCCCAGCGCCTCGCGGAGCCGGATCTGGCGGATGAGGCGCTCGAGGTCGCGCCGGGGGATGCCTCGCTGGCGCGAGCCTTTCCCCCTGGATCCGTGCCTCGGCTCCTCGTCGGGAAATGGCGCGCACTGGGCCAGGGCGACGGCCTCGAGGCGCTCGAGCTCGGCCTTGCCGCCGGCGCGCGCCAGGTAGGCCTCGAGGTCGATCGAGAGCCCCTCCGACTGGGCGATCTTGAGCGCCGCGTCCCAGGCCGCAAGGGAACGCTTCGCGGCCAGGACGGCGAGGAGGAGCCGGCGCTCTCTCGAAGAGGCCGCTCGCACCCTGTCGGCCCACCCGGAGAAGTCCGGAGCGGCGTCCGTGGCGAGGAGCAGGCACTCGGCGAGCAGGCCCGGCGGCTCGCCGACGGGCGACAGCTCGCTCCGAGCGGCGGGCCAGAGGCTCTCGTTCCCCGCGAGCGCCTCGAGGCAATCGATGAAGCCGCCAGGCTCGCCTCCGGGCGCCGCCGAGCCGTTGCGCCGCGCCCAGTCGGCGAGGAACGCGAAGGCCGGCGGCATGCCTCGCTCGAGGAATGGCGGCAGCCCGTCGAGCACATCGCCCTCGTCCCGCCCCGGCGGGACGTTCGGCACGAGGACCTCGTCGCCGGGCCCGAGCCGGTCTCCCGGATCGCGGAGCGCCGGGTTCAGCTCGAGCAGCGCTTCCCAGGAGAGGTCCAGGCGGTTGGCGAGATCGATCACGGCCTCGCTCCTCGTCACAGCGACCTTCCGGGCCCGCTGCCCGGGCGTGAAGCCGCGCAGCCACGCCTCGAAGCCATCGGGGTCATCCGCCGCCTCGGGAGCAATGGGCCGGGAAGGAGTCTCCGGCCTCGTGGGAGGCTCTCGCGTCTCGCGGTCCTCTCCGCCGGGCGCCTCCGGCGTCGCCGCGAGCTGCTCGCGCGCCCAGACGAGGAGCCCTGCCAGAGGCCCGTTCTCGCCCCGCGGAGGCACCGGCGTAGCCGACGCGAAGTCCCCGGCGCGGCGGGAGAGCTCGCCCGCGAGGTACGTGTGCACGAGCCGCTCGTCGCCCGCGTAGGCGCCCTCCGAGAGCGCCCGCGAGAGAGCCGCGGCGGCCTTGGCCGCGTAGACCGCCTTCTCGCTGCCGCGGTAGTACGCGTAGAGGCTCAGCGTGGCGTCGCGCTTCGCGTCGTGGGCCCTCCTCGAGCCGCACACCTCGGGCAGCCAGAGGTCCCTCCAGCGGTCGGTCTACTCATCGCGGAGGGACCGGAGGCTCCCCAGGGCGGCCCGGACCCGTTCCCTCTCCTCCCGCGAGAGCCTGTGCTCGTCGCTGCTCAGCCAGGTGTAGAGGCAGTAGGGGCAAGCCCCAGATCGAGGTGAAGAGGCTCCACGAGTCGTCGCTGAGGTCGCGCTCGCCCCGGCGGAAGACCGTGGTCGACGCCGCCTGCGAGGCCACGAGCTCCTGCCCGCAGAAGGGGCAGGAGACGAGATTCTCGACGACGGTGGTGCCGGCGAGGACCGAGGGGACGAGGGCGAGGAACCCGGCGACGGCCGTGGGTCTCATCGGAGGACGTGTACCCTGAGAGGCCCCACGGTCGTGATCCCGCTCGCGGCTGGCCGGCCCACAGCCCGTCGGCGGGGCGATCCCGGGGGTCGATCCCCCCAGACCGGCCGGCCAAGGAGCTCAGCGCCGCTCTTCCAGCTCGGAGATCCAGATGTTCCCCGTCTCATCGCCGAGGTTGAGGATGATCTTGTCGTGGGCCACGGACATCTCGAGCGCCGCGAGGCCCTGGTGCATCGGCGAGCGGCGCGCGTTGTGGAAGTGGTGGAGCGGCTGGGGGTCGCCTGCTGGCACCTTCGATCGGGGCTCGAGCTTCTGCTTCCAGATGCAGCGGAAGCCATCGCGGTCCGAGGTGAAGTAGAGGAGGCTCCCGTCCGGCGACCAGCGGGGCTTGTCGTCCCAGCCCCAGCCGTCGGTCACGGGGATCCACTCGATCTCAGGCGTCGGATGACCCTTCCGATAGGGCGCCAGGAAGATCTCGGAGCGCGTCTGGCCCGCGCCGCTCGTGGCATTGAAGGCGATCCAGAGGCCGTCGGGCGTGAAGTGCCCCTGGAACAGGTACTTCTCCGGGTGCTCGAGCACGATCACAGCTTTTTCTGCAGCGACGTCCAAGGCCCAGATTGGAAGCGCCGCTCCCGCGTGCACATCCGTGAAGAGGATCTCCCCGCCGCCGGGCGACCAGTCCCCAACGGGGCCCCATCCACTGTTCCTTTTCCAGAGGGTCTTGCCGATCGTATCGCCAATCTGCTGAAGACGCACCTCCGTGAACGTGCTCGCGTTGCCATGGCTGTAGGCCACAAACGAACCGGTGGGATCGATGACTGGGTAAACCTCCCAACCCGGGCCAGCGGTGAGCTGCGTCTCACGGCCGCTCGAGAGGTCCATGAGCCAGATGTGGCTGTTCCCCTTTCGCGTGGATGCATACACGAGCCTGCCGCCGTCCGAGGTAACGAAGGGCCAGTTCTCCTCTGCTGGATTGTCGGTGAGTCGCTCGAGCCGGCCGGTCACCTGGCCTTCGTCGGCGCTCACGGGCAGGCTCCAGATGTCGGTGTTGGAGAACATGCTCGTGAAGGCCACTCTGCCTCCGTCCGTGGCCCATGGTTGAAGCTCCTGGCCAGTGCCCTGGGTGAGTGGAAGGGGAGTGCCCGTGACTCTCAAGGTCTCGGTGGATACGGGGACCGTCCAGAGGCTTTGCCGGTCCGCCTGCCACAGGGAGAAGAAAACTCGTTCGCCCTGAAGGATCCAACTCCCCGGTACCGCGCAGCCTCGGATCCCCCGGCGGCGAAGCTCGGCGTGTGCGCAGGTCCGCCGTGCAGCGCCGCCGTCCACGGACGTCACCCAGAAGTCCCAGACCCTGCCTTGCGGCGGATCGCTGGGTTCGCTCGTTCCATAAGCCCAGGAAGAGGACGTGCTCGCCCCTGGGAGACCACACCGGAAAGCGCGCCGAGGAGAAGTGGGCTTGAAGCTGGCGGGGCGTGCCGCCTCGTGCGCTGACCACGTGAAGCTGGCCGGTGATGGCATCGACGCCGGCCCCGCGCTTGCCCGTCCAGTACGCGATCTGGTCCCCGGCCGGCGAGAACCGCGGCCGGTGGCCGCCCGGGGCGATGAGCTTGGCCTCGCCCCCTTCGACCGACACCACGTACACCCCCAGGTCGCGGTGGATCTTCGGGTTGAGCCTCCGCGGCGGGACCGGCTCGTCGAAGAGAATCGCGTTTTGGACCTCGGGATCGCTCTTCCCCTCGAAGGGCGGCCGCAGCGTCAGGACCTCGTAGAGCGTCACGCCCAGGCTGAACACGTCGCTCCGCGCATCAA
>JACQVW010000688.1 GCA_016209535.1 Planctomycetota bacterium
CCGAGCTCCAGTAGAGCCCGAGGCGCGCCGCGGGCTCGGTCCCCCGGAGCTCGACGGCGAGGGGGTGCTCGCCGTAATCGAGGCGCACGGGCTCGCCGTCCGCCCAGCCGTCCTCGGCACGCGAGGAGTCCAGGACGACGCGGCCCGCGATCACGACGCGGGCGCCCCCGCGCAGGAAGGCCGCCAGGCGGTACGTACCGTCCTCGGGGGCGAGGAGCCGCGCCGTCCAGCGGACCGCGAAGGGGCCCGGCGGCACGCGGAGGTCCGGCGATGCGCCCTCCAGGTCGACGTGAACGTCGGTCTCGGCACGCCGCGCGGCCGGCGGCCCGTCCATCGCGCTCCCCGCGAAGACCTCGGCGAGGGCCCCCGGGCGCAGCTCGTCCTGCGCGAGGGCAGGGCCGGCCATGAGGACAAGCGCGGCGAGGGGCTGCATGCCGCGGACTGTAACCTGCGTGCACGCCCTGCGCCATGCCCCGCGCCGTATCCGGCGCCCCGTGCGGCGGTCTATCCGGCGGTCTATCCGGTTGACATTCGTCCGCGCGGGCTCGATACTTCTCCACTTCCATGGCACCGCGACGGAACCAGACCCTCGGCCTCGACCTCCTCCTCGACCTGCTCCTTAGCAGGGCGGGGGAGGCCCGCTCGTGCTGGGCGCCGGCTCCGTAGCGACAGGAAGCTCGAGCCCCAGACTGCGCACGCGAGGCCCTCTCCCGCCGAGCCCGGCCGGAGGGGGCCTCGCGTTTCCAGAGGGACGTCCCCGCCATGGCAAGCCCGCTCCGGCCCCGGCCTCGGCACGGCCCAGGAGCACCCCATGAAGACCGCGATCCCGGGCAAGTACGGCCCCTGCCCCGCCATCGATCTGCACGACCGGCAGTGGCCGAGCCGCGCCATCACTCGCCCCCCCGTCTGGTGCAGCGTGGACCTCCGCGACGGGAACCAGGCCCTCGCCGAGCCCATGGACGTCGCGACGAAGCTCCGCCTGTTCCAGGCGCTCGTCCGCATGGGCTTCCGCGAGATCGAGGTCGGCTTCCCGAGCGCGTCCGGCACCGAGCACGCCTTCGTCCGGCGCCTCATCGAGGAGGACCTGATCCCGGAGCACGTCACGATCCAGGTCCTCACGCAGGCGCGGGACGAGCTTGTCGCGCGCACGGTGGCCTCGATCCGCGGCGCGCGCCGCGCCATCGTCCACCTCTACAACTCGACCTCGGAGCTCCAGCGGCGCGTCGTCTTCGGCAGGAACCGCGCCGGCATCCAGGCGATCGCCGTCGCGGGGGCGCGGAGGGTCCGGGACCTGGCCGAGGGGCTGCGGGGGACCGACGTGCGCCTCGAGTACTCGCCCGAGAGCTTCACCGGCACCGAGCCCGACTTCGCTCTCGAGGTCTGCGAGGCCGTGCTGGACGTCTGGGAGCCGACGGCGGACCGCCCCGTGACCTTGAACCTCCCGGCGACCGTGGAGATGTCGACGCCCAACGTCTACGCCGATCGCATCGAGTGGTTCTCGAGGAGCGTCTCGCGGCGCGACCGCGTGGTCTTGAGCGTCCACCCCCACAACGACCGCGGCACGGCCGTCGCGGCGGCGGAGCTGGCCCTCCTGGCCGGCGCCGAGCGCGTGGAGGGCACGCTCTTCGGGAACGGCGAGCGGACGGGCAACGTCGACATCGTCACCCTCGCCCTCAACATGTTCTCCCAGGGGATCGACCCGGGCCTCGAGCTCCACGACGTGCAGTCCGTCGCACGCGTCGCGGAGGAGTGCACGGGGCTGCCGGTCCACGCGCGCCACCCCTATGCCGGCGAGCTCGTCTTCACGGCGTTCTCGGGGTCGCACCAGGACGCGATCCGGAAGGGCTTCGCGGCCATGAGGGCCGGGGGCGGTCCGCGCTGGGAGGTGCCCTACCTGCCCATCGACCCGGCGGACGTGGGCCGCACCTACGAGGCGGTCGTGCGCATCAACAGCCAGTCCGGCAAGGGCGGCGTGGCGTACGTCCTCGAGACCCGCTACGGGCTGAGGCTGCCGAAGGGCCTCCAGGTCGAGCTCGGCCGCCTCGCGAAGGAGATCGCGGACTCGAGCGGCGAGGAGCTGCGGCCCGAGGCGCTCTTCGAGGCCTTCGAGGCGGAGTACCTGGGGCGCCCCGGCGCGCCGGCGCCCCTGGAGCTGATCGGCCACGGGTGCGTCCAGGACCGCACGGCCGCGCCGGGGGTCGCCATGGCCTTCACCGTGAGGCTCCGCGGCGAGGAGCGGGAGATCCGCGGCTGCGGGAACGGCCCGCTGGACGCCTTCGCCGATGCCCTGCGGCGCGAGCTCGGGGTCGAGGCGCGCATCCTCGACTACAGCGAGCACGCCGTGGGCGAGGGGAGCGCCGCGGAGGCCGTCGCGTACGTGGAGCTCGCCGGCGCCGGCGGCAGCTCCGTGTTCGGAGCCGGTAGGGACGGGAGCATCGTCACGGCTTCCCTGCGCGCCCTCGCGAGCGCGGTGAGCCGGGCGGGGCTCGCAGGGCGGGCAAAGGCCGCTCCAGCCTTCCCGGGGACCGGGATATGAGTTAGCATTACAGGGAGTGCTTAAACAATGCGTATCACGGAGGGGAAGATGATCCACCCCAGCGACATCCACACGCTCACTGAGTTCAAGAGGAACTCGAGCGAGCTCATCGAACGTCTCGAAGCCTCTGGGCGCCCGCAGGTCCTTACGGTCGAAGGGCGGCCGAAGGTCGTGGTGCTCTGCGTGGACGCCTTTGAGCGGCTGGCTGCGCACGCTGACCTCGCTCAGGCAACCGAAGGCGTCCGGCGCGGGCTCGAAGACGTGAAGGCCGGCCGCACCATGTCCCTGAAGGAGTTTGAGGCCAAGCTGAGACAGCGTCTTGGCCGGCGGCCCAAGGCATGAGCTTCAAGGTCCGGCCGACTGAGGCCGCGCTCGAGGACGCGGTCAGCATCGGACGCTGGATCGCGTCCCGCGGGGCTCCGGTCGGCGCCGAGCGCTGGATCGACCGCCTCGCAGGCTCGAGTGACGGGCGCCGGACGGCCCCCGTGCAACCGGGACATGAGTGGAGCCTGACCGTCGGAGGGTGAGGAGATGCCCCTACCCTCCACACGTGTCCGGGCACCCGGGGAACGCTACGCACCCGGCCCCGCGTGCCGGCGGCGGGCCGCCGGCGAACAGGTACAGGAGGACGTAGACGGCGTCCGACAGGTCCACGTCGGCGTCGCCGTTCGAGCTCAGGAGGGCCAGGTTGGCCGGATCGAACAGGGTCCCGTCGCCGCAGGGGAGCTCCGAGGGCGAGCCCAGGAAGAGATGCCCTAGGAGCGCCACGGCGTCGGAGATGTCGAGCTTCGCGTCCCGGTTCACGTCGCCCGGCACCGACATCGGGTCCGGCGGAGGGGGCCGCTCCTCGATGAGGACCGTCCTCGAGGCCTCGCCCCGCGCGCCGCGCTCGTCGACCACGACCAGGGTGACCCTGTAGGACCCCGGGCTCCCGTAGA
>JACQVW010000689.1 GCA_016209535.1 Planctomycetota bacterium
ATCCATGGTTGTGTCAAAGACGGTCCCTCTAGGGAGCCGAGGACAGCCTCGGATTGTGTCGGAGCCCGGCGGGGTTAGCTTCGGATTGCCTAGCTTCGGATTAAGGGGGCGTCTGAGCTGTTGCAACCGGAGCGCCAACTCTCTACCATAGACCCTTCCAGCGCAACCGAGGACTTCCCTCCTTTGTACCGTAGAGCTTTCCGTTCCAGCCTGGTCTGCGGGATCGGCCTTCCCGGTCGGTGCCACTGTACCTGTAGCGTGGGGGCGCGATAGCGCTCCCCGTCCTCCGCAAGGCTCTCGGTCCCTCCCGGCAGTCCCCGCGGGCCGCCCCGGCCGCGGCCTCGAGGCGCCCGAGCCCGCGGCCCACCCTCCCGGAGCACCGTCCCGAAGGCTCAAGCATCCATGGATAGCATCCCGTGAACGACCTCTACCCCGTATTCCTGAAGCTCGGCGGCAAGCCCGTCCTCGTCGTTGGCGGCGGCCCCGTGGCGCTCCGCCGCGCCGAGCGGCTCCTCGAGGCGGGGGCGCGGGTCACGGTGGTGAGCCCGGGCGTCGTGGACGGGCTGAGGGCCCTCGGCGAGGCGGGGAAACTCCGGTGGATCCCGCGGCGCTACGAGCCCTCGGACCTGGGCGGCCACGCCCTCGTCCTCGTGGCCGCCGGCGATGCGGGCCTCCTCGAGGAGATCCGCGCCGAGACGCGGCGGCGCGGGATCTGGCTCGGGGCGGCCGACGACGAGGCCCTCTCCGACTTCCACGTGCCGGCGGTCCTCCACCGCGGCGTCGTGTTGGTGGCCGTCTCGACGGCGGGGACGAGCCCCGCGGGCGCCGCGAGGATCCGCGACGCCATCGACCGGTGGCTCGAGGAGAGGGGGGACGACATCGACGATGCTCTCCGCCACGGGAGGGCCGCGCCCCAGCGGCCCGGCGAGCCGCCGCGCGGCAAGGTGTATCTCGTGGGGGCCGGCCCCGGTGACCCCGGGCTCTTGACGCTCCGCGCCGCCGAGGTCCTGCGCGGCGCCGACCTCGTCCTCCACGACAGGCTCGTCTCGCCCGCCGTGCTCGCGCGCGTCTCGCCCCGCGCCGAGAAGGTCTACGTGGGCAAGGAGGTCGGCTGCCCCCTCCGCGAGGACACGCGGAGGCTCATGGCCGACGGCGCCCGGGCCGGCAAGACCGTCGTGCGCTTGAAGGGCGGCGACCCCTTCGTCTTCGGCCGCGGGGCCGAGGAGATGGCGGCGTTGCGTGACGAGGGGATCGATCTCGAGGTCGTCCCCGGCGTCTCCGCCCTCACGGGGGTCCCGGGCGCGGCGGGCATCCCCGTCACGTGCCGCGGGGTGGCGAGGCAGGTCGTGGTGCGGAGCGGCCACCCCGGCGAGCCGGGCCCCTCCGGCTCCGGCCACCCCTCGGGCCTCGAGGGCGCCACCGAGACCACCTACGTCTACTTCATGGCCGCGGGCCGGATCCCCGCGGTCGTCGAGGAGCTCCGGGCCGAGGGGTTGGCCCCCTGGACGCCCGTGGCGATCGTCCAGAAGGGGACCCTCCCCGAGCAGCGCGTCCTGGTGGCAACGCTCGGGACGCTTGCCGAGGCGGTGGCCCGGGAGGGCATCGCGACGCCGGCCCTCCTCGTCGCCGGCAACGTCGTGAGGCTGCGCGACCCGCGGGGCCTCGCCCCCATCCTCGCGGACCAGGCCGCGGGCGGCGCGGAGGAGTGAGTCACCATGGCCATGCTCGACGAAGCCACCATCGCCCGCGAGGTCGCAGCCGCCCGGGAGCGTGGCGTCGACCGGGACCCTCGCGAGGTCCTGCGTTGGGCGCACGAGCTCCTCGGCGAGGGCCTCATGATGACGACGTCCTTCCAGAAGAGCGGGATGATCATCCTCGACTTCGTGCGGCGCATCGCCCCGAGCCTCCCGGTCTACTTCCTCGACACGGGGTTCCACTTCCAGGAGTCGCTGCTCTTCGCCGAGCGGGTCCGTGAAGCATGGAAGGTCAACATCATCCTCCACCGCCCCAAGCTCTACGGGGACGCGTTCCAGGCGCAACACGGGAAGCTCTACGAGCGGGACCCGGACCTCTGCTGCCACCTGAACAAGGTGGAGCCGCAGCGGGAGCTCCTCGCGCGCTACCAGGGCTGGATCACGGGTGTGCGGCGCGACCAGGCTGCGACGCGGGAGACCGCCGAGGGCATCGAGGTCCTCGAGGGCGCGAAGCTCAAGATCCAGCCCCTCGCCCACTGGACCCGGGCCCAGGTGGACGAGTACATCCACGCGAACGCGATCCCGGCACACCCGCTGTACGAGCTGGGCTACACGAGCATAGGCTGTCAGCCCTGCACTCAGCCGTGCTACGACCCGAGCAACGAGCGAGCGGGCCGCTGGATGGGCAAGGGGAAGACCGAGTGCGGCCTCCACACCTTCTGGAAGAGATCGGGCACGGAGACGGGCGGCGCGGGGCCAGCCGGCCCGGCGGCCTCCGCCGACTTCGTGGGCAAGCTCCCGGCCGCCGCCAAGGCGGAGCCGCCCGCGGGAGAGTGAGCGAGAGGGCCTGCATGCGAGGGAAAGCTCCGGCCAGCCCGCTCTCCCGCTGCGCCCTCGGCCTCGCTCTCGGCGCCGCGTTCGCCGGGTGCGCCGGGGGCGGGCCTGCCGCGGCCGGGGCCCCGTCGCGACGGGGCGCGCTGCGCTTGGCCGGCGCCGGGGACGGCGCGCGAGCCACAGTCTTCGAAGTGAAGGCGGACGACGCGGCGAGCCCCGCGGCCATCGACGCCCTGCGCCTCGCGCCCGGGCGGGCGCGCGAGCCCCTCTACCTC
>JACQVW010000075.1 GCA_016209535.1 Planctomycetota bacterium
ATCCCTCACCGCCGGTCCCTCCCCGCTCGACTCCGGGGCGCGGCTTGGTAGAATCCCCGTCGGTTCGCAGACCACAACCGACGGAGGTGAGAACATGAAGTGCTTTGGTCTCGCGTGCGCCGCGCTCGTGGGCATCGGCTCGCCGGCCGCGGCGCAGTTCCCCGTGAAGGTGTCTAGGGAAGAGGGGCTCCGGCATTCGCTCAAGGACGACGAGCTCGCCGGCTCCTGGATCTACGACGACATCGAGGCCGGATTCGCCGCGGCCCGGAAGGGCGGAAAGCCCCTCCTCGTGGTCTTCCGGTGAGTGCCCTGAGCGTCCTGCAAGGACTTCGACGGGCAGGTTGCTCGTCGCCGAGACAAGGACCTCGCGAGGCTTCTCGATGAGTTCGTCTGCGTGCGCGCGGTCCAGATGCACGGGGTGGACCTCGGGCCCTTCCAGTTCCAGGGACAGCTCACGTGGGCCGCAGTGTTCCTGAACGTCGACGGGACGATCTACGGCCGCTACGGGAGCCGCGGCGAGCGCCACGGCAGGACGGAAAACGAGAAGGACATCTCGGTCGAGGGCCTCAAGCTGGCCGCGGCAGCCGCCCTGGAGATCCACAAGGGCTACCCGGCCAACGCGGCGTCGCTCGCGGGAAAGCGGGGGCCGGCGCCCCTGGCCAGGACCCCGGAGCGGCTTCCGGCGGCCCCTCCCGAGGAGGCTCGCCCCGCCGGGCCGAGGCACCACGGGTGCATCCACTGCCATCAGGTGCAGGATTGGGAGCTGATGAGCGTCTGGGAGTCGTCGAGGCCCGTGCCCGACAGGCTCCTCTGGCCTCACCCCATGCCCGACGTGCTCGGCTTGTCGCTCGACCCGCGGGAGCGAGCGACCGTCTCCTCGGTGGCCGAGGGATCGCCTGCCCGCCGCGCCGGGTTCCAGCCGGGGGACAAGGTCGTGGCCGCCGCAGGGCAGCCCGTCATCTCGATCGCCGACATGCAGTGGGTCCTTCACCAGGCACCGGAGCCCTCGAGCCTCCCCGTGGAGGTGGAGCGCGCGGGCGGGAGGGCGCGCCTGGAGCTGACCCTCGCCGAGGGCTGGCGCCGCGGCGGGAACTTCGCGGACTCGCTCTCCCTGGGCTGGACGGTCCGCATGTTCGTCGCGGGCATGAAGTGCGACTCCCTCGGGCTCGAGGAGAAGCGCCGCCTGGGGCTCACGGAAGGCGCCCTCGCCCTGCGGATCGACGAGATCACCCCCGACTTCGTCAAGCGCCGGAACCGGTGGGCCGCGCAGGCGGGACTCAGGAAGGGCGACGTCATCGTCGATGTCGATGGCAGGCGCGCCTCCATGACCGAGAGCCAGCTCCTGGCGTACATTGTCCAGAGAAAGTCTCCCGGCCAGAGGCTCGACCTGACGTACCTCCGCGGCGGCGAGCGCCGGACCGTCAAGCTGGACCTTCCCGGGCGGGAGGGGAGGCCCTGAGCGGCGGCTGTCTTGGCGGGCAAGGCTGAGCCGAGCGGCTCCCCGGGCCCGGAGAGGCTCGACCTCACGGCCTACCTCGCCGCCGAGGGCTTCGAGCGGCAGCTCATCGCCGAGCTCGGAGACGTCGAGGCCGTCCGCGGGCGCCTCGTCCTCGCCCGGGGGCCGCGCCGGCGGGCCTGCTGGGCCCAGAACGTGTGGCTCGCGCCGCTCCGGATACCCGTCGGCTCGATCCAGGACGCGGCGCGGAAGCTCCGCTCGATCCAGCGCAACTGGGCCTTCTGCCCCGTGGCGCACCACCGGCGCGCGGCCCTCGTCCAGGAGCTCCTCCCTCACGTCTCGGCGAAGCCCCCCCAGTTCCCCTGCCTGCCCCCCGAGGCGCCCCTCGGCTCCTGGGCCCTCCTCGAGCGAGACCTCGTGCTGGCCTCGCCGAGCTGCACCAGCCCCTTCCCGAACGGGGTCGCGACCTTCGTCGAGCCCCGGTCGGGCCCGCCGAACCGGGCCTACCTCAAGCTGTGGGAGGCGCTCGCGCTCCTGGGCTGCTGGCCTGCTCCCGGCGAGCGCTGCCTCGACGCCGGCAGCTCCCCCGGCGGGTGGGCCTGGGCCCTCTCGCGGCTCGGCGCGAGCGTCCTCTGCGTGGACCGGGCGCCCCTCGCGCCCTCCGTGGCCCGCCTCCGCGGGATCGAGCACCGACGCGCCAGCGCGTTCTCGGTCCAGCCCCGAGAGTCCGAGCCCCTCGACTGGATCTTGAGCGACGTGGTCTGCTACCCCGAGAGGCTCTGGACCTGGGTGGAGCGCTGGCTCGCTTCGGGGAAGTGCTCGCGCTTCGTCTGCACGGTCAAGTTCCAGGGGACCGCGCACTACGGTGCGATCGATCGCTTCGCCGCGGTGCCCGGCAGCCGGCTCGTCCACCTCTCCCACAACAAGCACGAGCTCACCTGGATGTTCGCCGCCAGCTCCCGGGGTCCGTCCTCAGGATCGCCCTCGCCAGCCGCTTCGCCGCGGGCGTCGTGAGCTCGCGGACGGAGCTCCGCACCCACTCCCCCACGCGGTGCCCCTGGGCGGCGTACTCGCGGGCCTGGAGGAGGCACTCGATCCTGTCCGCGTCCCTCGCGACCCTCGCTTCGAGAGACGCTCCCCGGCGCCGCTCGGCGTTCAGGGCCTCGAGGCTCGCCCGGAGCTTCCGGGGCAAACGGCGCGCCTGGTCTCGGGTCGCGCGCTCGTCGGCGCCGGAGGACTCGACGTACTTGCGGGCGAGACGGTGGAGGTCCCCGACGCGCGATTCGGCCGCGTCGTGGAAGAGGGCGAGGGCGGCGGCCCTCGCAGGGTCCGCGCCCTCGACGCAGGCGAGCGCGTAGGCCACCGCGGCGGCGCGGAAGCTGTGCTCGGCCACGCTCTCCGGATCCCGCACGCCCGCGAGCCACCACCCCGAGCGCCGCACGCGCTTCAAGACCCCGAGCTCGTGGAGGAACCTCGCCAGGTTCGCGCTCATGCCTCGCCGCTCACCGGGAGCCCTCGGGCAGGTCGAAGAGGTGGAGCTGCCGGGACCTCGGGCTCCGGAAGGCCGCCGCGGACAGCTCGAGTCGGCCTCCGTCGATCCCCGCCTCCCCGCACGCCAAGTTCTCGGCGGTGCCGCGGCCGCGGATCGGAGAGCTCTTCTCGGCCATGGGCCCATCTTCCACGGAGCGCTGGCACCGGGCAAGCCACCAGGTTACCCTGGAGGCCATGGCGGTGGATGGAACGAGCGAGACGCAACGAGAGGGCTGGATCGAGATGGTCGGCTGGGAGCGGGCCACGGGCGCCCTGCGCCAGTTCTACGGGCTGTTCCGCCAGCGCGCCTCGGGACGCCCCTCGGTCTACGACCCCCCCACCGGGGACGTTCCCAACATCGTCCGCGTCCACAGCCTCGAGCCCGAGGGCCTCCGGCTCGCCTTCACCTTGAGCGCCCAGATCAACTGGGGGGGCGAGTCCCTGCCGTGGCGCGAGCGCGAGATGCTCAATACCGTCACCTCCGCCGCGAACGGCTGCTTCTATTGAACGACGGCTCACGCAGAGTTCCTGCGTGCGGCGACGGGCGACGCGGAGCTCGCGGCCCAGGTGAAGCTCGACTTCCGCGTCGCGCGCCTCTCGGGCCGCGAGCGGGCGATCCTCGAGCTGTCGGAGAGGCTGACCAGCGCGCCGTGGCGCATCGCCGGGGACGACGTCGAGGCCCTCCGTCGCGAAGGTCTCGCTGGGCCCGAGGCGCTCCTCGTCATCCTCGAGTGCGCCCACTTCAACTACCTCAATCGCGTGGCCGATGGCCTCGGCATCCGGCTCGAGTACGCGCAGACGCTCCCCGACATGAGGCCCTGGCAGCGGGGTCCCGCGGCGGCCCCCGGGGCGGCAGGCGGTCCCGCGGCCGGCGAGGTCGGCCCGGACGACGTCTTCCGCGGCCTCGAGGCGCTGCCCGCGGTGAAGACCACGGCCGAGGCGTGGCGCCGGTACCACCTCCGGCCCACGGCGGCCCTCGGAGCCCGCGAGAGGCTGGCCGTCCTGGCCCTCGGGGCCGCCTGGGGCGGCTCCTCGAGCGCGGCGCGGCTCCACGGGCGGGCCCTCGAGGGCGCCGGCGGCGCCGACCTCGCCCTGGCGAGCGGCGAGATCCCGGCCGGCGCGGGCCCCCGAGAGCGGGCGATCCTCGAGCACGCCCGCCGGCTCGCCGCCGAGCCCTGGACTGCGCGGGAGGAGCACGTGGACGGCCTCCGGGCCCTGGGCCTCGACGATCGGGCGGTCCTCCAGCTCACGACCCTCGCGGCGTACACGAGCTTCGAGAGCCGGGTCGCGCAGGGGCTCGCGGCGCTGCGAGCTTGCCCATAGACCCTCCGAGGACGGGGTTGCCGCCTGCCGCCGGGACCTGGTATCTTCCCCACCCAGCCGTGAGCGAGGCCACGCGCTACTCCCAGGTCGCCTTGAGGTCGGTCCCCGGCGGGGTCCAGATCAAGGTCCGGGCGGCGCCCGGGGCGTCCAGGGAACGGGTCGCGGGAGTGCACGCGGGTGCCCTCAAGGTGTCCGTGCAGGCGCCTCCCGAGCGGGGCCGGGCCAACGAGGCGGTCGCCAGGGTCTTGGCCCGCAGCCTGGGGCTGCGGGCCTCGCAGGTGAGCCTACGGGCCGGGGAGGCCTCCCGCGACAAGTGGTACGCCCTCGAGGGGGTGACCCTGGACGCGGTCCGGAGGGCCCTCGAGGAGCTCGAGCCATGACGCCCGTGAGCCTGAGGCTTAGGGTCGAGGCGGCCGCCGCGGCGGTGCGGGCCCGGTCGCGCACCTCGCCGCGCTTCGGCATCACCCTCGGCACGGGCCTCGGGGGCCTCACGCGGGAGATCGAGGTGGAGGCGAGGATCCCCTACAAGGAGATCCCGGGCTTCCCCGAGCCCCGGGTCACCTCCCACGACGGGACTCTGGTCCTGGGCACGCTCGCCGGGCAGCCCGTGGCGGCCCTCGAGGGCCGCTATCACTTCTACGAGGGCTACTCCCTCGAGGACATCACGCTGCCCGTGCGAGTCCTCAAGGCCCTCGGCGTGGAGACGGCTGTCTTTTCCAATGCCGCCGGCGGGCTCAACCCGGCGTACCGGGCCGGGGACATCATGGTCATCTCGGACCACTTGAACCTCATGGGGGTGAACCCCCTCGTGGGCCCCAACGACGAGGCCCTCGGCCCGCGGTTTCCCGACATGTGCGAGCCCTATCACCTGGGGCTCGCGGCGGGCCTCGAGGCGATCGCCCTCGAGCACCGCATTCGCGCCCACCGCGGAGTGTACGCGGCGCTCACGGGCCCGTGCCTCGAGACGCGGGCCGAGTACCGGTTCCTGCGCACCGCCGGGGCCGACGCCGTGGGGATGTCCACGGTCCCCGAGGTGATCGTGGCCGTCCACGCGGGGCTCCGGGTGGCCGGCATCTCGTGCATCACCGACGTGTGCATCCCCGACGCGCTCAAGCCCGCGGTCATCGAGGAGATCTTGAGGGTCGCCGGCGAGACGGAGCCCAAGATGACGCTCCTCGTGCGGAAGCTCATCGAGCGGCACGCAACTTTTCTTTGAAAAAACCGCCCTTCCGTACGATATAAGGAGCTGCGTGCGGTAGAGCGAGCGGGGAACCAAGGAGCCTCGAGGAACATGCTGAAGGAAGATCTGGATGACGAGCTGCGGCGGAGGCAGGCCTCCCGCCTCGATGACGATGACCCCGACGAGGACGACGAGGAGGAGAACCGCGAGGACCGGAACTCCAAGGAGTCCGTGATCACCCTGGACCTCCTGCGGCAGGAGCGCACGGTCGTCATCAGCGAGGTCGTGACCCCCAAGCTCACGCAGCGGGTCCTCTCCCAGCTCCTCTGGCTCGATGCTCAAGGCGAGAAGCCCATCAAGCTCTTCATCAACACGCCGGGCGGCTCCGCCGACGACGGTTTCGCGATCTACGACCTCATGCGGTTCGTCAAGGCGCCCATCTTGAGCGTCTGCGTCGGCCTCAACGCGAGCGCAGGCACCATCATCCTCCTGGGGAGCCCCAGGGAGCGGCGCCTGGCGCTCCCGAACGCCCGGATCATGATCCACCAGCCATCGGGCGGCGGCCGCGGGCGCGTCACGGACATCGAGATCACGGCCGACGAGATCCTGAAGCTCCGGTTGCGTGCCAACGAGCTGATCGCCCGCGAGACCGGGCAGCCCCTCGATCGCGTGGAGAAGGACACGGACCGCGACTACTGGATGAGCGCCGAGGAGGCGAAGGCCTACGGGCTCGTCTCGCGAGTCATCCGGTCGCTGCGCGACATCCAGTAGGGCGTGCCAGGCCCGTGAGTCCCGTGAGGATAGGCGTCCTCTTCTCCGGAGGCGGCAGGACCCTGGAGAACCTGGCGTCGAAGGTCCGGGAAGGGTCCCTTCCCGCGGAGATCCACATCTCCCTCTCGAGCCACCCCGAAGCCGGCGGGATCGAGCGGGCGCGGCGCCTCGAGGTCCCCTGCAAGGTCCTCGATTACCGGCAGCACGGCGAGGCCCTGTCGGACCGGATCACGGAGGAGCTCGACGCGGCAGGAGTGGACCTCGTCCTCCTCGCGGGCTTCATCCGCCTCTACCGGTTCCCGCCTCGCTACGAGGGGCGCATCATGAACATCCACCCCGCCCTCCTGCCCGCCTTCGGCGGCAAGGGCTTCTACGGCGACCGGGTGCACGAGGCCGTGCTCCGGAGCGGCGCGAAGTTCTCGGGCTGCACGGTTCACTTCGTGAGCGCCGAGTACGACGAGGGCCCGATCATCCTCCAGCGCGTCGTGCCCGTCCGCCCCGGCGACACGGTCCACGACCTCGCCGAGCGTGTCTTCGCCGAGGAGTGCATCGCGTATCCCGAGGCGGTCCGGCTCTATGCCGAGGGGCGCCTCCGGGTGAGGGAGGGTCGCGTCGAGATCCTCGGATCACTCCTCCGGGCGGACGAAGCCGTGGTACCGCCCCATCCAGTACGCGAGTAAGTAGTCCTGCCCCGAGGTCTCGCGGTCGCCGAGGCGAGCGAGGTTCCCGGCGAGACGGAACGGGTCGCTCGCCCAGAAGGACGAGCTTCGCGCCCTGAGGTGTAGCGGCACCCCGCGCGTCGTCCGGGGCTCCCCCTTGCGCGTGTTGAGGAGAGCGCGCGGGAAGTCGAACCCCTCGCGCGTCAGGTCGACCGGCCACTCGACCTTGTCCTCGGGGAACTCCCGGAGGGCCTCCACGCCGCTCGCCGCGCCGCCGCCAGGGTCCCGGAGGGCGTGGACGAACGCGAAGAACGCGTTCCTGTCATCGCGAACGGCCCTCCACGTCCTCCGCTCCCCCGCGGCGAGCGCCTCGAGGACCCGCCGGTCCTTCTCCAGGAGGAGGAGGGGATGGAGCGCGAGGTAGGCCATGTTGTCGTTCACGCGGTTCGGGACGCCGAGCACCGTGAAGTGCGCCCAGTAGGCGATCTCGGGGTAGCGCTGCTCGACGAGGCGATCGTAGAAGGCCCGGTGCCGCGGCTCGTCCGCGGCCACGGCGGCCACCTTGGCGATGGCGAGGGCTATGAGGGCGTTCACGCCGATGGGGACACCGGCCACGCGGCCCGAGAGGTTCCCGTGGGTCGTCCGGCGCCCGTCCGCGTCGACGATCCTCATGGGGTGCTCCATGAGGTGGTCCGCCGCCGCGGCCGCGAGCCGGCCCACGCGGGCGCGCACCTCCGGGTCGTCGACGAGGGCCAGGGCGACGCCGGCTCCGTGCACGAAGCCCGCGTACTGGTCCTTGCTGACGTCTCCGCGCCAGACGAAGGCCGGCCGCGTCGCCGAGGGCCGCCAGTCCTTCGCCGGCCAGGATCCCTCCCGGAGGTAGGGCTTGCCAGCCGGCGAGACGTGGCGCGCGAAGAGGCCTCGCGCACCCGTCACGTCATGCAGGAGCTCCACGCCCGCCAGGGCACGCAGGACCTGCTCCCTCGCCGCCGGGTCCCTCGTCGCGGCGTAGCGCATGGCCTGGCTCGCCAGGTAGATCCCCGTGTGGAAGAGGCCGTCGGCGAGGTTGCCGTAGGATCCGTCGTCCGGGCGGTCGAGCTCGATCCGGTACTTCAAGACGCCGGCGGGCGTGAGGTGCCGCGCCTCGAGCCTCCCCTGGTAGAGCGCGGCCTTCTCGGCGAGACTGCGCGCCGGCGGCGCCGGGTCCTGCCACCGCTCGATCCTCGCAGGGGTCCGGTGCGTCCCGAGCCAGGCGCAGCCCGGCAAGCCCGCGGGCAGCACGACGAGGAGGGCTCGCGCTGCAATCCCGCCGGGGTCCCGGCGCCTCAGCCTCGGAGCTTCGCCCACCATGCCTTCCAGCGGCCGGCGTCGACCCCGAAGCCCTGTCCCGTGGCCTCCTCGAGGAGGCGCCCAGCGACCTGGAGGCGTTGCGGGTCGAGGTCCTCGATGGACGACACGATCATCTCGACCACTCTCTCGTTCAGGTAGGCGTCGTCCTCGCCGGCCCACACGCTGATCTGGCCCGCCACGAACAGGGCCTCGCGCTTGCCGGCGAGGAGTGCCACGGCAAGCTTCTCCAGGGGCTGCTCGCACAGCGCTGTCTCCCCCGGAGGCACGACCCAAATCTCCGTCTCGTCGATGGAGAGGCCCAGGTTCGCCCCTATGTCCTCGACGGCCCACTGGCTCGGCCGGAACATCCCTTCCACCTGGACGCGTGCCACGGCGCCCGCCAGGGGCAGCGCCTCGCCGAGGTCAACCAGGACCTCGCGCTCCCAGGTCTTGCCGGGGCCGATCACGATCTGCCGGACCTCCGGGGGGGCCTGGATCCGGAGCTTCGTCCTCTCGAGACGCATCTCGCCGCCGAGCTGCTTCCGGGTCACCGTCACGTCGCACTCGCCAAGGACGCCCTTGTCGAGCCGGATGCGAGCCTCGCGGGAATGGCGGTTCGCGAGGCGGAACGCCACGGTGGGCTGCTCCCCGGCCTCGTACACGAGCTTCTCCGCCTCGAGGCGCGGCTCGAGGGCCTCCCTCGTCACGAGTCGCTCCCGGGCACGGCGCGAGAGCCGCCGGAGCTCCCAGGCATGGGGCCCGTGCTTGTCGAGGAGGAGGACCGCTTCGGCCAGGTCCACGGCCTGACTGTACTCACCCTCCTTGACGAGGGCCCGGCACTCGAGGAGCTTCCTGTGGAGTAGCTCCTGGGCCGACATGCTCTCGAGCGACGGAGCCTTCTCCCGGCCCTCGAGCCCTGCCAGGACCGCCTTCACCCGCTCGGCCTCGGCGTGCACCTTGCGGACCCAGTACCGGAGCTGCGGAGCGGCCGCGATGCCCTTCATCTCGAGGAGCCGCCTCCCCCGCTCCTCCTCCTTCGGGTCGCTCGAGACGAGGAGGCGGATGGCCTGGAGCACCTCCGGGGCAGGGGCTGCCATCTCCGCCTCGGCATCGAGGGTGCGGACGCCCGGCTGCTGGGGCTCCGCCGGGACCTGCGCCTCGGCCCGGCCCGCCGCCAGCGCGCCGAGGGCGGCGAGCGTCCAGAGCCGGATCGGAATGCGCCGTGGGGTGGCTCGAGTCATGCGTGCGGGGCGGCCGGGTGCGGGCCGCCCACACATCGTACCATACTCCGCCCGGCCCGAGGCCGGCGCGGCTCTCCCGGCCTACCCTGCGTTCTCGTTCGACTCGACGGGCGCGTCCTCCGGCGCGGAGCCTTCGGTCTGCTCGATGGGCCTCGAGCTGCGCGCCGCCGCTTTCCGGACCCTGTAGCCCTCCACGGCAGGCTCCTTCTCGTGGTGCGGGACGTCCTTCAAGCTCAGGCCGATCTTCCGCTGCTCCGGGTCGATCTTGATGATCTTCACGGCCACCTCGTCCCCCACCTTCACCACCTCCTCGGGCGTCGATACCTTGCGGTTGGCCAGCTCCGAGATGTGGAGGAGCCCCTCGAGATCCTCGTCGAGCTTCACGAAGACGCCGAAGTTGGTGATCTTCGTGACCTCGCCGCCGACGACGGTCCCCACCTCGTACTTCTCGGGGATCCGGCTCGTCCACGGGTCGTCCTCGAGCTGCTTGATGCCCAGGGCGATGCGCTTGCGCTCCTGGTCCACCTGGAGGACGATCGCGCGGACCGTGTCGTTCTTCTTCAGGACCTCGTTGGGGTGGATGACCTTGCGCGTCCAGGACATGTCGGCCACGTGCAGCAGGCCGTCGATCCCGTCCTCGATCTCCACGAAGGCTCCGTAGTTCGTGAGGTTCCGGACCTTGCCGGTGATGATCGTGCCCACGGGGTACTTCGACTCGACCTGCGTCCAGGGATTGACCTCGACCTGCTTCATGCCGAGGGAAATCTCCTGCTTCTCCTTCTTGATCTCGAGGACCACGACCTCGATGTCGTCCCCCGGGCTCACGAGTTGGTTCGGGTGGTTGATGCGCTTCGTCCAGGACATCTCGGAGATGTGCAC
>JACQVW010000703.1 GCA_016209535.1 Planctomycetota bacterium
CCGCAGGAGGAGACGCCATGCGCTGGGAGATCCCGCGTGCCCGCACGCGCCGTGCCCGGATGGGCGCGGCCGCGGGCTTCACGCTCATCGAGATCCTCGTCGTGATCAGCATCATCGGGCTCCTCACGGCGCTCCTCTTGCCGAGCCTAATCTCGACGAGCGTTCAGGCAAGGATCGCCGTGGCCAAGGCGGAGGTCTCGGGCCTCTCCCTCGGCCTCGAGGCCTACGGGCGCGACGAGGGCGACTACCCCGGGGCCGAGGAGCCCGCGGGGCCCGGCTCGAACCTGTTCCCGCGGCTCCACGGCGCGCTCCTCGGCGCCCGGAGGCCGGCGGGTCCGGGGGGCCGCGCGGCGCCCTACGCCAGGGTTCAGGAGGCCAAGATCGCGGTCTACTGCGATGGCTCGGGGGAGCTCCGGAAGGCCACCCGGGCCGAGATCCGGGACGACGGCGTCGAGAAGTACCTCCTCGACCCCTGGGGGAGCCCCTACGTCTACCGGCCCAACAAGGGGAGGAGGCCCGCGCCCCACATGCGGAACCTGGAGACCGCGGACATCTACTCCCCGGGGCCGGACGAGGTCGACGACACGTCCGAGGGGGCGGATGACGACGACATCGGCAACTGGTAGAGGCCGTCCCTGCAACGCCGCCCGGATTCGAGGCGTCTTCCTTCGCGAGGCGGAGCGACGGAGGCCCCGTTGCGGTCGCCGGCCGAGGGCGATATAAAGGAAGCTTTCCCGCCAACTTGCGCCGGGTCCCCCCTGGCACCGCATCGGTCTGTAGAGATCGGTCCGGAGAGATCCGTCTGGAGAAAACAGCATGCAGGGACGTACGCGACTTCCCCGGAAGTACCGGGGCAAGAGAGGCAGCGCCTGTGGGCCCGCCCGCGGCACCGGAGGCTTCACGCTGATCGAAATCCTGATCGTGATCAGCATCATCGCCCTCCTCTCGAGCCTCGTCCTCGTGGCCGTCAACCGGGCCCGCAGCGGGACGGCCGCCGCCATCGCCGGGACCGAAGTGTCGAGCCTCTCGAGCGCCCTCGAGCAGTATTATCAGGACGAGGGGGAGTACCCGGGGCTGTCCGAGAAGATGACCGCCGACACGAACCTGTTCCCGAAACTCTACGACGCGCTCTTCGGCGAGCACCGCCCTCAGGGCCCCGGCGGGCGCAACGCGCCCTACATGAAGATCAAGGAAGACAAGGTCGCCGTCTGGGACAGGGACTCGGAGACCTACATCACGGCGTCGCGGGACCAGAGGCTCAACCCGAAGGTGAAGAAGTACCTCCTCGACCCCTGGGGCAACGTCTACGTCTACCGCCCCAACAAGGGGAGGAAGCAAGAGGCGTACATGCACAACCTGTACGGGGCCGACATCTACTCCCTGGGTCAGAACGGCATGGACGATACGGCCGAGGAGAACGACGAGAGCGATGACATCGGGAACTGGTGACCGCTCCTTGGGCGCACGCCGCCGGGAAGGCGGCTTCACGCTGGTCGAGATCCTCGTGGTCATGGCCATCGTCGTGACGCTCTTCACCCTCGTGGCGCTGGGCGTCGCGGGCCTCCGGGGCCGCGCCGCCGAGAAGGCGACGGACGCGCTCCTCCGCAGGATCATGGCGCACCTGGACGAGTACAAGAACCTGACGGGCACCTATCCTCCCGACGGGATCGACTCCCCCGTCAAGAATGGGGAGGGGACTCCCATCCAGGGCTCGGCGTGCCTGTACTACTTCCTCGCAGTGAAGCCCACGTCGGTCCGGGAGATCCGCGCCGGGAAGACCTTCCGGAGCGAGAGGCCGCCCCTGGCGAGCTTCACCTCGGGCGAGATCTCGGAGGAGGACTCCACCTACCCCGGCGTCCGCGAGGTCCTCGACGGCTGGAAAAACCCTCTCCACTACGACAACACGGAAGACGGCGGGTTCAAGGCGCAGGGCGGCTGGGTGCACGTGCCCCCCCTCGATGACGACGAGCACCCCGGGGACCCTCGCGAGGGGGACTACGAGGTGAACGGGGAGAACGCCGTCCGGGAGGCCGGGATCCAGGGGAAGGGCTTCGACCTGTGGTCTCACGGGGAGCAGGAGCACGAGGTGAAGCCACTGAAGGCGCTGCCCATCGCGAGCTGGAGCTTGAAGGGATGATACCGCAAAGCGTCACGAGGACCCCTGGCTTCACGCTGATCGAGCTCATGGTGGTGATCGCGATCATCGTGCTGGCGGCGGGGCTCATGACGCCGACCATCACCGACTTCTTCCGAAACCGGCAGCTCGAGAGCGTCCGGGGCCAGTTCGGGGCGGCCTTCAACGACGCGCGGCTCAGGGCCGTGAACCAGGGGCGGCCCGTGAGCCTCGTCTTCTTCCGCGAGGGGGTCCGCATCTATGACGAGCGCTTGAGGGCGTTCCTCGACGACGACACCTTCAACCCGGAGACGGCGGCCCTCGCTGACGAGAAGGTCTGGTTCGAGCTGGGCTTCCACAGGAAGCTGCCGAGCACGGCGCTGCGCCCCTACCGGCAGTGGGCGAAGGCGCAGGAGGCGCTCCGGGAGCCGGCGGCCTCGGGCGGGGGGCGAGGCTCCGTGTTGACCTTCAACGTGGAGGGCCTCCCGCGCATCCGCTTCGAGCGCGACGGGTCCCTCACGTTCGTGACGGGGACCGACGTGGGCACGACGTTCTTCAAGGAGGCGATCCCCTCGCAGGCGGACATCGTCATCCGCCAGACGATGAACGCGACGGCCTGCTTCATCGACCTGCGGGCGCCGGGCCAGATGCGGAGCAAGATGGTCCCGACGGGCGAGATCGCGGCGAGGCCGACGCCCTCGGACCTGGGGACCACCGAGGTGGAAGGAGGCGGGGATGGAGGCGAGTGATGCGACGAGCTGAAGGGAGCCCATTCCGTCGCGCCGGCGCGGGGGAATCGCCGGGGCCCGTTCGGGGCCAGGGAGGCTTCACGATCCTCGAGATCATGATCGCGACGGCGGTCCTGACCCTCGGCCTCGTGGGCGTCCTGGCCCTCTTCCCCGTGGCGATCCACTACGGGAAGCAGATCATCGAGCGGTCCACGGCCGTCGTCATCGCCGAGAGCGTCTCCGAGGCGATCCGGGAGGGCATCCGGAACAACCTGCGCTCCGTGACGAGGAACAACACCACCCACCACTACTTCGTCTTCAAGCACGACGGGGTGAAGGACGCCGCGCCGCGGAGCCGCGAGCTCGAGAGGCCCGACAAGGACTACTACATCCTGCTCCCGCGCTACAAGACGCAGAGGGAAGGGGTGTTCTCGAGCCGGGAGGCCGCGCTGGCC
>JACQVW010000707.1 GCA_016209535.1 Planctomycetota bacterium
GGCGGCAGCGAGCCCCACGGGCGCCCCTTACGCCGACTACCGGGCGATGCTCGACCGGAAGGACATCCACCTCGTGATCGTCGCCACCCCGGACCACTGGCACGCGCGCCAGGTGATCGACGCCGTGGAGGCCGGGAAGGACGTCTACGTCGAAAAGCCCCTCTGCCACACGATCGACGAGGGCTTTGCGATCGTCGAGGCGGTCGCCCGCACGAAGCGCATCGTCCAGGTGGGGACGCAGCGGCGGAGCTACACGCTCTTCCTCGAGGGGAAGAAGGTCTTCGACTCGGGCCGCTGCGGCAAGGTGCGGCTCGTCACGGCCTGGTGGTACAACCAGCAGACGTCGCTCGGGAGGGGCAAGCTCGAGGGCAAGCTCGACTGGGAGAAGTGGCTCGGGACCGCGGAGAAGCGGCCTCTCGAAGAGCTCCGCTTCTTCAACTGGTACTACTTCTGGGACTACTCGGGGGGCCTCATGGTGGGCCAGGCCGCGCACGTCGTGGACGCGATCAACATGATCGCGGGGACGACGTTCCCGACGGCGGTGACCGCCGCGGCCACGCGCACGCACCTCGAGGGGGCCGAGGTCCCCGAGACGACGAACATGGCGATCGAGTACGGCGACGAGCTCCTCGCCGTGTTCACGCTCGGCTACTCGGCCATGGTCTACGACCCGCCCCACGACCTCGGGAAGCAGTTCCACGGCCTCCAGGCCCGCTTCGACATCGGCCGCGAGTCCTTCGCCCTCTACCCGGCGCAGCGGGGGAGGGAGCTCAAGGCCGAGACGAAGAGCGAGATGTTCGGCACCTTCCCCGAGGCGACGGCGCAGCACGTCGCGAACTTCATCGACTGCGTGAGGACGCGGAAGGAGCCCAACGCCACGGTCGCGATGGGGAACCACACGAACGTGGCGCTCTGCATGGCCATGGAGTCCATCAAGACGGGCCGGCGGGTGCGGTTCGACCTCGAGAAGCGGAGGATGGAGTAGCCGCCCCGCACGGCCTGGACGGCCCCGCGGACCGGGCCCTCACCCCGCCGCCGCCCGCATCACCGACCGCGTCTTCTCGAGGGCCGTCCTCGCGACGAGGAGCGGGTCCTGCTTGTAGTACTCCGGGTTGAAGAGCTCGACGGACACCGCGCCGCGGTAGCCGATGGTCCGGAGGTCCTGGAAGAGCTGCTTCAAGGGGGCGATCCCGTCCCCCGGGTACACGCGGTGCGCGTCGGTGATCGTCTCCCGGGGCGGGCTCGCCGGGTAGTCGTTCATATGGAAGCCCGCGATCATGCTCCCCGAGAGGAGCCGGACCCCTCCGAGGCCCGAGCCGCCCTTGTGGAGGTGGTAGACGTCGGGGAGGACGCAGGCCCTGGGGTGCTGGGCCTCGAGGGCGATGAAGGCGCACTGGCCCAGCCGGTGGCCGTTCTTCGCGAAGCCCCAGACCTCGACCGCGGGCACCACGCCGGAGCCCTCGGCGAGGTCGAGGAGCGCCCGGTACCGCTCGGCCGCCTTCAGGAGGTCCACTTTCTCCACGTCGCCCGCCGGCGGCGCGGCGATATGGGACGCGCCTAGCACCGCGAGCTGCTCGATCCTCCTCTTCGCCTCCTCGAGGGCCTTCGCGCGCTCGGCGGCGTCGTCCACCATCCAGTGGAAGAAGGCGATGGCGCCCGTGACGCGCAGGCCGTGGTCCACGAGGCGCTTCGCAGCGTCCCGGAGAGTCCCCCCGGACCCGACGTGACGGTCGACCTCGTCGGGCCAGGGCTCGATCCCCGCGTATCCGGCCTTCGCCGCGACCTCGATCACCTCCGTGAGGGGGAGCTTGTGCCCGCGCAGCGTGCTCGTGTTGAGGCTGATCGGGAAGAGGTCGCCCGTGGGGGCCGCGCCCCCGGCTCCTTCTCCTTGTCCCGCCGCTTCGGGGCCTGCACAGCCCAGGGCGAGGGGCGTCGCGGCGGCGGCGCCGGCGAGGCCGGCGCTCCTTCTAATAAACTCCCGGCGGGTGACGTCATAGGGCATGTGAGGGTTCCCCTGTCTCTGAAACTTTGCGCGCGGCGGCGAGACTATCGAGGCTACGATGCCTCGCGGCCGCCGGGCCACGGACGCCGCTCCAGGATGCCTTGGAAGCCCGGCCTTGTCGACGGGCGGCCTCCTGGCTTTGGATTGTCCTTTGAGCGGGGAGATCCATCGGTTAGCGTGGTGTCCGGTTTTCCCTGAGCCTGTCGGTGCCCGTTCCCCAAGGGAGGGTCCCATGAACGTGTGGTCCTTCGTGTCGCGTGGCTTTGTGGCCGTCCTTTCCATCGCCTTGGCGTTCGCGTGCGGCCCGGCGTGGGCGCAGAGCGCGGGGGAGCCCAAGGGCGGCACGGCGAAGAAGGCGGGTGAGGAGAAGGGGAAGGGGAAGAAGGCCGACCCGGCCAAGAAGAAGGACCCGGCCGAGGGCACGAAGAAGACCGACCCCGAGGGGAAGAAGAAAGGGGGGGCGCCGCCGTCCGATCCGTCCGATCCGTCCGATCCATCGGATCCGTCCGGCTCGCCCGCCGGCCCCGAGGGCGGCGTCGATGAGCCCGCGCCCGGCGCGGATCCCAAGGCCGCGGGCGGAGGGAAGAAGAAGACGGCCACCACCGAGGCCCGGCCCCTCACCATCGACGAGGAGTACGTCCACGAGAACCTCGAGGGCTACCTGCACCCCACGAGCATCCAGTGGCTCGACGACGGCCGCGTGAAGCTCCTCTTCGAGTTCGGCCAGAAGAACGAGGAGCACGAGGGGATCTTCATCCCCAAGGTTGCGAAGGACGTCAACCAGAAGTTCCGCTGGTCCGTCCGCGGAGAGTACGGCTGGGGCTGGTCGGGTTGGTCCGGGGGGACCTCCAGGGGCCGGGACAGCACCGACTGGTACGACGGCGGCCTGCGGATGGGCATGGACGGCCAGGCCGTGCTCAACTGCTGGTTCACCGACGAGGTGGAGGCCGAGTGCTGGTTCGCCCAGTTCGTGAGCCACAGCGGGAAGCAGGTCTTCGCCATCGCCTACACGAACGAGCAGGGCAAGTCCCTGGGCTGCAACTACGGCACGCAGGCCGTCGTCTTCGCCAAGA
>JACQVW010000718.1 GCA_016209535.1 Planctomycetota bacterium
CAGGGTCCCGGCAAAGTCGTCCCAAGCCGTTGTTTCTCGATCGGGGGCGCTTGGCGATCAACAGACTTGCAGCACTTTGCCGGGACCTTGCCGCGGGGGCCCGCTGCTCGCCGCTACTCCACCGGCACGCCATCGATGTAGAGCAGCTCCGCGTTCTCGGGGATCGTCGGAGAGATGTTCGGCGGGTCGAACTCGGGCAGCTCCGCATCGAGGTCGATCGCCTGAGCCGGCGTCAGGTCCGGCTCCTCGCCAGCCGGGAACGCGGTCACGTAGCCGAGGAAGATCCCCACGTCCACGGCCTTCACGTAGTACGTGGTGGTACCGTCCGACGAGTCCGTCAGCACCGTGCCGTCGGGGATGCGGACGTTCTTCGCCAGGACGGCGGGCAGGTGGTCCGCCGCGAAGTCCACCTTCTGGAGCTCCCACCAGGTGTCCGGAAGCCCGTGGAGGTGGCCGTCGAAGCCCAGGCTGTAGCTGAGCCACTCCGACTCGGGACGCTCGTTGACGATGTCGTCGGTGCTCGCGAGCTGGATCGGCTCGAAGCGCAAGGGCTCGTCCACGAGCACGAACTCTCCCGCGCCGTCCACGAGGTACGAGACGCCTCCCCAGAAGTCGCCCTCCTCCTGGTAGGTCCAGTTGTAGAAGGTCGCCTCGCCGAAGTCGGAGGCGTCCCCCTGAACGCGGAGGCCCCAGAGGTCCTTCGTGACGACGTCGCCGACCTGGGCGCCGTCGCCCTCGTCGCTCTCCGACACGCTCGCGTACTCGAGGAGGAGGTAGTTCGCCGACTCGGAGTCCGTGTCGAGCGTGTAGGTCGAGCTCTGCTCCGGGTTCCACCCATCGACGAGCACGGTCCCGTCGGGGTAGACCGAGCCGAGGTCGCCCGTGGGCTTCGCCACGGTGTGGACCTCCATGAAGACGTCGTAGTCGGTCGCGTCCCCGGCCTCGCCGGTCCTCGCGACGCGGAAGTTCGCCCCGCGGTTCGATATGAAGTAGCTCCGGCCGAGCTCGAAGACGAACTCGCGGTCGGCGTCCTCGTCGAAGGTCGGCGTGTAGGACTCGAAGTCGAAGTCGGTCACGGTCTTCTCGACCCAGCCCGTCGACGTCGCGGGGCCGTCGAAGTCGCCGGTGTACTGGATGTACGCGCGGCCGCTGACCCAGCAGAAGAGGTCCCAGTTGTCGGCCAGCGAGCCCGTGTCGAGGGCGACGCCCGTCGACTCGAGGCGCCCCGTCTCGGAGTTGGGCTGGGCCACGAAGAAGCCGGGGCCCGGAGCGGACGTGAGGTAGACGTACTGCGTCTGGGATGGCCCCGACTCGCCCATCTCGAAGTGGTTGATCCAGACCTGTTTCTGGTCCCCGTCGCCGCCCATGGCCAGGAGCGGGAGCTTGTCCGTGAAGTCCTCGAGGCTCGTGCACCCGCCGAAGCCGTCGTCGCCGATGCACTCGAACCAGGTGTCCGTGTCGGCGTCCCAGCGCAGCCGCACGTCGTTGTGGAGGAAGACCTCCGCGGCGATGTCCTCGACCTGGCTCAAGCTCCCCTCGACGAGCTGGACGCGCGTGAGCGCGCCGCTGAAGGCCCTCACGGTGTACTCCGGCGGCTCCTCGCCGGGCGGGCCGTCGTTCCGCACCACGCTGGTCCCGTCGTCGACCGAGTCGCCGTGGGCCCAGACCTGGTGGCGGTCCTGCCAGGCGCCGTACCAGCCGAAGCGGTTGTCCCCGTCCTCGTTCACGCGGATGGGGAAGCCGTAGGTGTGCGTGCGCTCGACGTCGCTCCCGTCGGTCGTGTTGTATAGCTTGTAGCGGTGGACGATCTCGTGCTCGTCGGTCCTGTCGAAGGAGGAGGCATCGCCGTCCACCTCCACCGAGAGGTAGTTCGTGTTGTAGGCGAAGAGGACCGTGACCGCCGGCGGCCCCTCGCTGCAGTCTTCCGGGGACGGGCCCCAGCAAGCCTCCCAGTTGGGATACTCCGCCACGCCGTACCCCTCGTCGAGGGACCGGAAGACGACGGCCCGCGTGCTCGCCAGGAACTCGTCCCCGTCGATCGACTCCCGGAACTGGTCCTCGATCGTGAGCCGGGCGAGACCGTCCCCGGTGATGTCGGCCGTGGCGTGGAAGAACTCGTCCTCCGCGGGCTCCGCGCCGGGCTCGCCGAAGACCGCGCGGATCTCCCAGACGCCGAGGTCGGCCAAGGTGCCGTCCTCGTTCTCGGTCGGCGCCTGGCTGATGTCGGCCTGGACGAGGATGAGCATCTCGCCCGAGCCGTCCCGGTCCGGCTCGAGGATCTTGAGCCTGACCCGGTTCACCCCGCCCACGAGGGTCGAGTTGACGTACCACTCCTGGAGCTGCGTGAAGGTGACGCCCCCCTCGCCCTCGTCCTCGAAGGCCACCATGCACTTGTACCAGCCGCTGCCCACGTTCTCGACGTCCGCGTAGTGGGTCTGGCGGACCGCGTCGAAGATCGTGTCGATGATCTCGAAGATATCCAGGACCTCGATCTCGACGAACTTCCGGACCTGGACGGTGTTGTAGTCCGCGTCGGCCGGGAGGTCCTCGACGGCCTCCTGGATCCTGGCGGTGCGCGCCTGGAGCATGCGAGCCACGCTCCCCCGCGCGGCCCTTCCAGCCCGGTAGGCGCCACCGGAGTCCCCCTGGACCGAGACGGCGGAGATCTCGCTCGGGAGCTCGATCCCGGCCTCCGACGAGCCGCCGCCACCACCGCCGCCGTCGCACCCGCCGCCGGCGAGCCCGAGAGCGGAAACCACCACAGCGCTCCACGACCACGATGCTTTCCACGACGCTGCCATGACCTGAGGTCCTCCGGAAATGAATGGTTGCGATGCTTCGACCGACTGGAGGGATCGGCAGGCTCACGCCGGCGGCTTGATGGCATCCATGGACGAGGACGATAAGGTCGGCGCCTCGCGAGCGCTACGTGACCTGGATCTCGAACCGCGCGTCCCGGATGTCCCTGGAGCGGCACTCGGGGCAGCGCGAGGGCGCATCGATCCGCTCCCTTTCGCGGAAGACGAAGCCGCAGGAGAGGCACTCGGCGGCACGGACGGCCCACCGCTCCCTTTCCCGGACGCTCCGGCGCACGTGCTCGAGGTCCGAGATCACTCGCTTCATGGGCATGCCCAGGCGGCGCGCGAGATCGGCCGCCGAGTGCGGCCCCTGGCGAAGGAGGTCGGCGATGAGCTGGCGCGGCGTGCGGTCGGGCATGGGCAGGTCCCAAAGGGTGTACCCGGCGGAGGGGCCTCGAGTCCAGGGCCCGGCGAGGGCACGGTGCGCGCCGGCCTGCCGCCGGAGCGCCCCCCGGCGCGCCCCGCGTACCGCCGAGCGCTTGACGCGGAGGGGTCGAGAAGAGATCGGCGCGTCTCGATGCTTCCGTTCCTCGTCAAGTCCCGGGCGGAGGACCCTTTGCCTCGTCCCGGGTTGCCGGTTATTCTTGGCAGCATGAGCCTCACCGTGAATCTTCCCCCGGAAGCTGAGGAGCGCCTGCAGCGAGAAGCCGCAGGCATGGGGTTGGCCGTGAGCGAGCTCGTGCGCCGGCTCATCGAGTCCCATCTGTCTCGGGCACCTGGCGACGAGGCCACTCTGGCTCTTCTTGCCGCTTGGGACAAGGAGGATACGACCGATGATCCCAGAGAGCTCGAGAAGCGCCGTCTCGAATGGGAAGAGTTCAAGCGGGCGATGAACGCCGGCCACTCCTCGCATCGGACCATCTATCCGTGACCAGCGTCGTCGTGCTGGATGCTGGCCCGCTGGGGCTCGTCACGCAGCGAAAGGGAGTACCCGAGGCAGATGCCTGCAAGCGATGGCTCGCCACCCAAGTCGCAGCCGGGGTTCGCGTGATCGTTCCGGAGATCGCGGACTACGAAGTGCGGAGAGAGCTCTTGCGTGCAAGGAAGACCTCCAGTGTGGCCAGGCTGGACGCGTTCAACGCCGCCAGGCCTGACCGCTACCTCCCGCTCACGACGCGGGTATTCCGGCGGGCGGCCTCGCTGTGGGCGGAGGCGCGCCAGCACGGCCTGCCCACGTCCGACCCCCAGGCGCTCGACGCGGACGTCCTTCTGGCGGCCCAAGTCCTGGAGACAGGGCTCCGGCCTGCCGAGGTCGTCGTCGCCACGACGAACGTTGGGCACCTTTCGCGCTTCGTCGAGGCGCGCCTGTGGCGGGAGATCGACGTCCTGAAGAGCGAGAGCTGAACTGTCAAGACCATGGTGCCAGCCGCGTTGTGCCCGGTCTGTCTCGCGGCCGCCATCCTCCAGGCCCCCTCCGGCGAGGCCCTCCTCGCCCTCCGCGCGATGCGCTTGCCCGAGGGGCTCCGGGCCGAGCTCTTCGCCGCAGAGCCGCACGTCACGAACCCCGTCGCGTTCTGGGTCGACGAGCGCGGTCGGGTCCTCGTCGCCGAGACCTTCCGCATCGAGGCGGGGGTGACGGACACGCGCGAGCACATGGGATGGCTCGACGACGACCTCGCGGCGCGGACCGTCGCGGACCGAGTGGCCATGTACTCGAAGCACCTCGGCGACGTCTCGCGGAGCTTCACCGCCGAGCACGACCGCGTCCGCCTCGTCGAGGACACGGACGGCGACCGCGCGGCCGACCGCGCCACGGTCTTCGCCGGAGGCTTCCACGCCGTCGAGGACGGCATAGGCGCCGGGGTCATCTCGCGCGGCGGCGACGTGTGGTACGCGTGCATCCCGCACCTCTGGCTCCTCCGCGACAAGGACGGCGACGGGAAGGCCGAGAAGCGGACGGCCATCCACTCGGGCTACGGCGTCCACGTGGGCTACTACGGCCACGACCTCCACGGGCTCCGATTCGGCCCCGACGGCCGCCTCTACTTCTCGATCGGCGACCGCGGGCTCAACGTCGAGACGGGCGGGCGGAGGCTCGTCCACCTCGACGCGGGCGCGGTCTTGCGCTGCGAGCCGGACGGCTCGGGGCTCGAGGTCTTCGCGACGGGCCTCAGGAACCCCCAGGAGCTGGCCTTCAACGAGGTCGGCGACCTCTTCACGGGCGACAACAATTCCGACGGTGGCGACGAGGCGCGCTGGGTGCACGCCGTCGAGGGCGGCGACAGCGGCTGGCGGATCGGCTACCAGTTCATCGACGGGCCCGTGAGCCGCGGCCCATGGAACCGGGAGAAGCTCTGGCGGCCGCGGCCCGAGGGCGGCGCGGCTTACATCGTCCCGCCCCTCGCGAACCTCGCCGCGGGCCCGTCGGGGCTGTGCTTCTATCCGGGCACGGGCCTCCCCGAGCGCTGCGGCGGCCGCTTCTTCCTCGCGGACTTCCGCGGCGCGAACGCCACGAGCGGCGTCTGGTCTTTCGCCCTCGAGCCGCGGGGCGCCTCCTACGAGGTCGTGGACCTCGAGAGGTGGGTGTGGGGTGTGCTCGCGACCGATGCCGACTTCGGGCCCGACGGCGCGCTCTACATCTCGGACTGGGTCCACGGCTGGCGCGGGACGGGCAAGGGCCGCATCTACCGCGTCTTCGACCCGGCCCTCGCGAAGGATCCCCTGGTCCTAGGGACGCGGAGGCTGCTCGAGGAAGGCATGGACCGCCGGTCCATCGAGGAGCTCGCGCGCCTCCTCGAGCACCCGGACCAGCGCGTGCGCCAGGAGGCGCAGTTCGCCCTGGTGGCGCGGGGCGAGGCCGCGCTCCCGGCCCTCTCCGGCGCGGCGCGGCGCGGGCCGCGGCTCGCGAGGCTCCACGCGGTCTGGGGGCTCGGCCAGGTCGCGCGAAGGGCGGTCTCCGCCGAGGTCCGCGGCGCCGCGGCCGAGGCCATCGTCGGGTCGCTCCGCTCCGACGACGCCGAGGCCCGCGCCCAGGCTGCGAAGACGCTCGCCGAGGCCCCGACGCCCGACGCCCTCGAGCGGCTCCTCCCCCTCCTCACCGACCCGAGCCCGCGCGCCCGGTTCTTCGCGGCCATGGCGGTCGGAAAGCTCGGGAGGACCGAGGCCGTGCCGGCGGTGCTCCGCCTCCTCGAGGAAGACGCCGGCCGCGACGCGTTCCTGCGGCACGCGGGCGTCATGGCCCTCGCCGGGGCGACGGGCGCGAGCGCCCTCCTGCCGCACGCGGGGCATCCATCGCGGTCCGTTCGCCTCGGCGTGCTCCTCGCGCTGAGGCGCCTGGAGTCGCCCGAGGCCGCCC
>JACQVW010000710.1 GCA_016209535.1 Planctomycetota bacterium
CCGAGGCGGATGCCCTCCACTCGGGAGGCAACCACTCTGAGGCTGCCGCCGCCTATCGCCGGGCGCTGGGTCGGGCCTCGGGGCTCATGAGACTGTTTGTCCTGGAGCGCATCCTCCGTTGTTCCTCCGAGGCGGGGGACGGGCAAGGGAGCTTCGACGCTGGCCTGAAGCTGATCGCTCTTGATCCCGATGCCTGGCTCGGTGATCTCAACCACCCCGTGGCCATGGCGGCTGCCTCGCGGCTCCCGGCCCGATCCCCCGACGGCAGGCGGCAGCCCGGAGCCCGGCCGCCCCGTTCCCAACTTGAGCTGGCGCACAAGCGTCTGGACATCTCGCTCAGCGGTCCGCAGCTCGCGGAGGCAGAGCGCAGGGCGGCGGAGACAGCCCTGAGGGACGTATCGGCGGAGCTGGGCGACGAGGCCCCCGATCAGCTCGGCGAGGAAACTGGACCCGGCGGCGGATCGAGGGTGGAGAGCCCCAGCGTGCTCCTCGAGCGTGCCCAGGACAAGAAGTTCCCCGCCCGCGAGCGGGCCGCGTTGGCGCAGGCGGCGGCCGCCGCGCTCGAGGCGGCGGGCGACCGAGCAGCGGCCCTCGCCGCCTGCCGCCTCGCCTTGTCGCTCCTCAAGTCGGTGCATCCGGTCTATGCCGGGCTCACCGACGGGACGCTCGACACGTCTCGCCCGCGATCGCTCGCCCCGGAGCCTGCCGACTCCATCCGGCTGCGGCGCCTGGTCCGGTCGATCCAGAGGCTCGATCCCGCAAGCGCCGAAGCGCCGCGCGGGGGTCTGCGGCTGCGGATCACGGGTCTCGACCTGCCGCCCGAGCTGGCGCTCAACCTGCTGGTGAGCCTCTGGGACCCAGCGGTCGAGGGCACGGTGGGCGGTCCGGGGGCCCAAGCCCCGCTGGGCCAGGCGCCCGTCCAGCTCGACCAGGCCGCCTGGGTGGGGGTTGCGGACGGCCGCTACCGGCTCCAGATCAAGCGTGGAGGGTCAGGGACCCGTTTCTGGCGGAGCCTCGGGGGGCGCGCCAATCATTTCCTCGGCATGCTCGAGATTGACTTCGCAGCTTTGCCTGAGGAGGTGGAGGTCCGCGGCCAGGCGGTCGAACTTGCCATTCCGGGGCGTCTGCTCGAGGAGGTCACGCTCCTCGAGCCTACGGGAGGCGAGGTGGATCTTGCCCGGGACACCTTCCGCTGGAGCGGCCTGCCGGGAGCCGCGTACTACGAGGTGGAGCTCATCGGGGTGGAAGATCTCGGCGGCGGGACCTACTACAAGCCAGCCCAGAAGTTCAGGGCCGAAGGCACGAGCCTGCGGCTCGCGGACGTTTCCCCGTTACCCGCGGCAACCCTGAACGTATTGACCAGGGGGAGCACCGCCGCCTGGGTGGTGCGGGCCCATGATGCCCGCGGGCGATGCATTGGCCGGTCCTCCGGGCCGGCGCGGACCTTCGCGATTAGCGGCGCGCTGGAGAAACCTTGACAGCCGCTTGCATTCACAGACACGACTCCAAGCACTCGAAGACCCTCCCTGGCCCGATCACTCCTTGCCCACGCAAGCGCGCAAACTCTCCCTGGACCGGAGAACCGCCCGGGCAGGCCGGGGGCCAAGGGTAGCATGTAGGCTTGACCGCCCCTTTATGCAGCAGATTCTTAGACCGGTTCAGTGTCGCTGGCGTGTGTCGAAACCGCGTAGTCGCGGCTCTCGAACCACGCCCATGAGCATAGCCCAGGGGGTCCTTCCGGGCAATCGTGCACGCGCCCTCGACGGGCGCGGGGCCCTCGGCGCGCGGGCGCGGCCCGGCTCGCCCCTGGCTCCTCGGGCCCGGGCCGCCTGCGCTGCCTGTCGCGGGGCCGGCGAGGCCTGCTCCCGGGCTCCCCCGTGGGCCGGCTCGCAGGCGCCCCGGGCCGCCCCAGCCCCTCGAGGAGGGCCGCCGTCATGGACGTCATGGCCTCGGCGTAGCGCTCCCGCTCGAGCACCTCGAAGCGCAGGAGCCGCCTCGATCCCGGCCCGCGACCGTACCGCACTCTGCCGTCGTCGCCCACGGCCGCCTCGACGGGCGCGAAGCCGAAGACGCGCCGCTCCTCGAGCCCCGGGGCGCGCTCGGGCGGCGCCGCCACCCAGCGCTTCCCGTCGAAGCACGTCCTGCGGCCGCTCAGGCTCGCGAAGATCGCCGTCGAGAAGAGCTCCTTCGTGCCCGAGAGGAGCCAGGCCCTGTCCTCGGGGGTCACGGGCCGCTCGAGGAATGGGGCGGGGTCGCCCTCGTGCTTGCGGAGGGCGTAGAGGAAGTAGTTGAGGACTGCGTCGGAGCAGCCCTCGAGGAGCGCCTTGCGCTCCGCGATCCACCGCGAGGCGCGGCCGCGGTTCTCCGGCGGCCCGCCGTCGAAGCAAGGCACCCACCCCACGTCGAGCCCGCTCCGGAGGACGCAGGCGAAGGCGCAGGGGTCGAGGCCGACGTTGTACTCTCGGTTCGAGTGCGCCTCCGCGGCATCGCCGGCGAAGACGAGGAGCCTCCCGGCGCGCTCGCGGAAGAGCCCCGGCTCCCGGTTGAAGGCCGCGGCCACGTCGCGCAGGCTCCCCACGGCGACGATCGCCACGGGCGCCGGCGACTCGCGCAGGCTCTTCAGGATGAGCTCGACCCCGGCCTGGTTCCGCGGCTCGTCCTCGAGCCCCTTGTCCTCGGGGCTCGAGAGCCGCCTCCGGAGCCCCGCCGCGAAGGGGACCCGCCGCCCGGTCAGCGCGAAGACCTGCTCGAGGGCGATCCGCCCCGGGCGCTCCTCCTGGGAGTGGGCCGCCTGGTCGAGGATCACCGCCCGGACGTCGATCTCCTCGAGGGCGAAGAGGCTCGCGAGGTCGAAGTGGTCGTCGGCGTCCTCGTGAGGGTGGTAGAGGTCGGTCGCGTAGATCACGGGCACCTTCGCGCGCGGCGCGAGGCCCAGCTCCAGGGGGCTCCGCCGCGAGAGGCCGAAGACGACGGTCTGGCCGGGGGCGAAGCCCTGGCGCACCTCGAAGTTCTCGAAGGCGATGCCGCCGGGGACCTCGCGCTCCGAGCGCCAGTAGACGCGGCGCCCGTTCACGCGCACTCGCAGCTCGGGCCGCACGTCGCTCGCCGGGACGAGCCAGTAGTGCGTGAGCGGGACCGAGCGGTACTGCCACCACGGCGGCCGGTCGATGGCCACGCTCGCCGGGTCGGGCTCGTCGCTCACGATGGCCGCGGCCGCGTCGCCCCCGCTCAGCCGCAGGAGGTCCGCGAGGGGGTAGGGCTCCTTCTCGACGAACCCGCCGCCGTCGTAGCCGCG
>JACQVW010000712.1 GCA_016209535.1 Planctomycetota bacterium
GCTACCAGGAAACTCGTGGTCTGCCGGGCGGAGCCTGGCCTTCGTAAGTCCGTTTCATTGCTCAGGGTGCGCGCAGCGCTTGGTAACTCACTTCTTGACGACCTCGCGCTGGCGCTCCTTGCTTGCCTCGTGAGCCCGGCGCTCTCCCAGGCAGCGCCCGAGTACACCTTGACGAAGCTCGCCGCGCTGGGCGACGCGGCTCCCGGAGACGGCAAGCTCGCAATCGACTTCGAGCCCGGTGGTATCAACGACGACGGCGATGTGGCTTTCGGCGCCGACCTGAACGTGGACGGACAAGAGGGCGAAGGAGTCTTCTTCCTGAGCCGGCTCGGTGAGAGCCGCAGGTTGGCTCGGTTCGGCATCCCCGCCGAGGGCGGCGGCATCTACGGAAAGACGTTCCGCGGGCCGATCTCGCTGAACGATGCCGGGGAGGTCGCCTTCATCTTCACCCTCGAAGGGGGAGATCGCAGCACCGGGGTCTATCGATTCTCTCCCTCGACCGGCCAGATCACGGCGGTCATGGTGCCCGGGCAGCCGGTGCCCCGCGGGGGGACCTTCCTCGGCGGCAACCACCACCCCACCATCAACAACCTTGGTCAGATCGTTTTCCCGGCCTGGATTGAGGATCCCAGCTTCGGGGCGGACGTCCCGCCGGGGGTCGGTGGCCTGGGCTGCGGGATTCTTCTGGCCGGTCCGAGCCCCGACAACGAGATCGCACCGGTGATACGGCCGGGGGACCCTGCTCCGGGCGGGAAGACCTTCGATTTCGCCGTCAACCCCTCGATCAACGACCTGGGCGACATCGCGTTCGGCGCGCACGTCAAGGAGGACGAGTGCATCTCTGCGGGCTCACGTATCGTGTGCGCCGAGAGCGTCTATCTCAGGAAGGCCTCCGGCGAGACCATCTCGATTGCCCATCAGGGCGAGGATGCCCCCGGCGGCGGCAAGTACCGTCTTGCCTTCGGGCCCCTGGTCAACAACCAGGGGCAGGTCCTCTTCATCGGCGACCTCACTCCGGCGCCGGACAAGCTCAAGTGCCTCGGCGTCTTCCTCTTCACGGAGGGGCAAGTCCTGCCCATCGCCCGGCCCACGGACTGCGGCAATCCGGGCACCCCCATGCCGGGCGGAGGGAGGTTCGTCACCACGGGACGGGTCGTGAGCAGCGCCTGGCTCAATCACCGCGGCGATGTCTCCTTCACCGCCACGCTCGATTCCGGTCGAGACACCGATGGCGACGGCCAGGTCGACGTGCCCGATCAGGGCCTCTTCCTCTGGTCGAAGGGCGTCCTTCGCGCGGTGGCGCGGACGGGATCGATGATCCCCGAGGCCGGCGAGCTGGCCGTGTTGATGCCCCCGAGCCTGATGCCTCGTTACCCCAAGGACTTTCCGTGGCCCTTCAGCGGCGCCCTGCTGAACGACCGTGGCCAGATCCTCTTCACCGCTGCGCTTCAGGACGGGGGCGGCGTCCTGGTCGTGGCGTCGCCGGTCGAGCCTCCGGCCCCGAGCTTCCGCCGCGCCGACGCGAACGGGGATGGAGCGCTGAACCTTTCGGACGCGGTCTTCACGCTCGGTGGGCTCTTCCTCGGCACCGAGCAGCCGTCCTGCCTCGACGCAGCGGACTCGAACGACGACGGCCGGGTGGACCTCTCGGATGCCGTCCACGGGCTGAGCTACCTCTTCCTCGGCGGCGCGGCCCCGCCGGATCCGGGGCCCATGGTCTGCGGGCCGGACCCGACCCCGGAGGCGAGCGAGCTCGGGTGCCTCGCAGGGTGCGCCGCCCCGGCTGGGGGATAGGGATTGGCCCACGGAAGGGTGGAGCCCACGATGTCCATGGCGAGGATGCGCGCCGCGGCGCCGCACCAGCTGCCCCACGCGCGCTTCGAGCCCTGCGAGCCCCGGTGAAGCCCCGTGCGCACGCCGAGGCGCCCCGCCGTCTTGGTCAGCCTGCTGGCCCTGGCGGCAGGCCTGACGGTCGGGATCCTCGTCTTGCGGTGGGACGAGTTCCTCTTGCGGCAGCGCCTCGCGCGCCTGTGCTCCCGGGACCCTGAGGTTCGTGAGGCCGCAGCCAGGGCGTTGGGCGGGATGGTGCCGAGCCTGCGCGCAGACCTTGGGCGGCGCCTCACGCGGGGGCTCGAGGAGGCGGCGGCGGCCGCGCCGCCGGCGCCATGGGTTGCCGCTTGGCCCGAGCCGGAGGGTGGATGCATGCGCGTCTACGAGGCAAGGGCGATCCTGAGCTGCGACGCGGACCGCTATGTCCCCCTGACCGGTAACCCCTCCCGATCCTGGCCCAGCTCTCGGCCCTCGCGGCCCCGCTGGCCGGCGTTCACGCCGGAAGAGCTCTGCCAGAGAGCCAAGGAGGCTGCAGGAGGCGCCGCCGCGATGAGGATCGTCGACGGCAGGCTGTATGCGCTGGCACATGAGCCGGCGCAAGCCAGGGTCGCCGCGACGGTCGGCCGCCTCGCCCGCGGCGTCGAGGTCTTCAACCTGGTCTTCGCCCCACCCTATCTCGACGCGAAGGCTCGGGCCTTCCTCGAGCGTCTGAGCGCCGAGGAGGTCGCGGCGCCGTGGCTCCGCCGGTGCGCCCGGCACGCCCTCGAGGTCTGGGCTGGGCAGTAAAGCGAGTACTCGGCCCCCGAGAGGACGAGACCGGCGGCCCCATCTGCGGAGGACGGCGGTGCGCCCCTCCGTCACCGGCACGCCTCGTCGCGGAGGCAATCGAGCGTGTCCTGCGTCGAGTCCACCGCGCAGCCCGGCGAGGCGGCATCGGGGGCAGTTCCGCCGGTGAAGAGGTAGCTCAAGAGGAAGATGGCGTCGGTCAGCGCCAAGGAGCCGTCGTCATCCACGTCGGCGCTTCGCCGGCAGGGCAGAGGCCCCTTACCCCGGAACAAGGCGTCGAGGAGGGAAACCGCGTCGGTCAGGTCCCGTTCGCCGTCGCCATTCACGTCACCGCGCCAGAAACGCTGCAAGCTCGGAGGCTCGTACTTCACCGTCAAGAAATCGGTGAAACCACACGGTGTCTCGCCCGCCACGACCACGGCGCCATCCGCAGCAACCGCGATCGTGGTTCCGGTGCCGCGGGCCGGCAGCCGCGCCACCCATTCCGCGTTCAAGTCGCGATCGAGCTTGAGCGTCAGGACGTCCACCGCGCACGAGTCGCTCGACTTGCCCGTCAGATACAGCCCGCCGCGGGAGTCAAACACCATGGCCCGCGCCTCGTTGAAGTCCTTCAACGGGTCGCCGAAGGCAACCCGGGCCACCTCGACGCCCACGGCGTCGTACTTGACGGCCACGAACGCGCACGTCGGTTCCCCGCAGGACTGGCCCGCCACGTACAGGTTCCCTTCGCGGTCGACCGCCATGCCTACTGGGATCTCCGAGGTCTTGTCGTCATCGCCGCCGAGCTCCGATTGCCAGACTTTCCTGCCGCCCGGGTTGTACTTCATCGTCAAGAAGCGAGATCCTTTTCCGGGCGGCAGCGTGAAGCCCGCCAAGTACACGTACCCCTCGTCATCCAGCGCAAGGGCGACAGCCTGGTTGCTCGGGGTGCGGATCTCCGTCCTCGCCCACAGCTCCCTTCCCGAGGAGTCGTACTTGATCGTGATGCAGTCGCACGTGTCGGCCGTGCAGAGGCTCCCGACCACGACGATCTCCCCCGACAGGCCCCGGGCGATTGCCACGGGCCGGGCGCTCACTCCGTTCCCTGCATAGTGCTCCGTTCTCCAGAGCGACGTTCCCTGAGAGTCGTACTTCACTGTCACGATGTTCTCCCCCGTCCAGGCGAACGATCGGCCCGTGACGTAGACCGAGCCCTCGCCGTCGACCTCGACGGCGGCAGCCTTGTCTGACAGGTGGTTGGGGTCCATCACAGCCGCCCACTCCTCGACGCCCTCCGGCCCGTACTTGATCGTGACGTAGTCCGATTCTGGGCCGGCTCCCGTGTGGCCGGTGACGTAGACGTTCCCGGAGGCGTCCACGGCGATCGCCGAGCTCTCGTCATCTTCGGTCTCGGTCTTCGTGCCATCGTAGCGAGCCTCCCAGATCAGGCTGCCGAAGGGATCGTACTTCAGCGTGGCGATGTCGCCCTCCGGCCCGCCCCCGAACGGCCTCTGCCACTGGCCTCCGGTCTGCGATCTTCCCGTCACGTAGACATTGCCATCGGGGTCGACGGCGACGGCGCGAGCGGCGTCACGGTCGGCCCCGGGCCCGTCGTACGTCGCGACCCAGGCCTCCTGGATCTCGACCTGGGCCCAGAGCGCTCGAGCGCACGCGAGGAGGAGAAGCGTCAGTATCCACTCGAAGCAGGACATCGCGTCGACCGTCCGGGAGATCTCATCGAATGGCCCCTTGCGAGCACCTGAATTACCGCATGGAAGCTACGTTCCTGCGTCGTCTCTTGTCAAGGCTTGTTCGCTCAGGCTCACTCCCCTCCCCCCCCC
>JACQVW010000713.1 GCA_016209535.1 Planctomycetota bacterium
CGCCGACGTCGATCCCGACGGCGCACGCGGCGCGCGCCGCAGGCCCCGTCGCGCCGCTCATGGGCCCCGGAGCCCCAGCCCGCGGGCCAGGGCGCGGATGTAGGCCGCGTTGCACCCGCAGCAGCCGCCGAGATAGCCGATCCCCTCGGCGCGGGCGCCGAGGGCGAACGCCTCGAACTCGCGGCGCGAGACCTGGATGGTCTCGAGCTCGTCGGGGAACTGCGGCAGGCGCGTGAAGCAGGGCGTGGTGTCCGTCGTGCGGAAGGCCGCGGGCTGCGCCGCGAGCGGCACGCTCACCGCCCCTCGCAGCACGCGCAGCAGCTCGAGCATGCGCCGGGGCTCCTGCTCGCAGTTGGCGCCGGCGGCCTGAGCGCCCTCGCCGGCCATGACCCGGGCGCACTCGGCGGGCGCGTGGCCGTCGCTCGACTGGGTCAACGCCGGCCGGAAGCTCATGGTGGCCACGATGGGCAGGCCCGCCGGCCGCGCGCACTCGAGCGCGATGCGCATCTCGTCGAGGTGGAAGAAGGTCTCGAGGATGAAGAAGTCGACTCCGGCGTCGCGGAGCAGGCCGACCTGCTCGGCCAGGAGGTCGCGCACGTGCCCGGCGGCGGACGGCCCCTGGCGCTCGAAGAGCTGCGTGCGCGAGATGCTGCCCGCCACCAGGGCCCGGCCGCCCGCGGCCTCGCGGGCGATCCGCACGGCGGCGCGGTTGATGGCCTCCGTCTGGGCGCCGTAGCCGGCCCGCTCGAGCTTCTCCCGCGTCCCGAAGAAGGTCAGCGCCTGGAGGACCTGCGATCCGGCGTTCAAGAACTCGCGGTGCAGGCTCCGGAGCGCGTCCGGGTCCTCGATGGCCACCTCCGGCGTGAACTGGCCGCTCCCGCGGCCCGTGCCGACCTTCTCGCGGCCGGAGCCGCTGTCCACGTGGCCGCGGCGCTCGAGCTCGATCAGGTAGCCACCGTCGCCGAGGACGGGGCCTTCTTTCAGCAGCGTGAGGATGTCCTTCATGCTTTGCGTTCTCCCTCGATGGACAGCGCCAGGAGCGCCACGAGCGTGATGGCGATGCCCACCATCTCACGCGCCCGGAGCGTCTCCTGCAAGCAGAGCACGGCGAGCGGGGCGGTCACGGCGGGATAGAGTCCGGCGAGCGGCGTGACGACGGCCGCCTTGCCGCCGGCGCCGTACGCGGCGAGGAGGCTCAAGTTGCCCAGGCCGAAGGTCGCCCCGAGGAGGATGGCGAGGAGCCCGTCGCGGAGCCCGAGGCTCGAAGGCGGCGCCAGGACGAGGAGCGCGGCGCCGGCGGGAACGAAGGCCGCCAGGAAGGCCAGGGTCGAGAGCTCGCTCGAGGCGTGGTTCGAGGAGACCTTCTGCAGGAAGGCGCCGAGGCCCCAGAGGAGGACCGGCAGGAGGGCGTGGCGCAGCCAGGCGGCCATCGCGAGCTCGTCACTGGACACGTTGAGGAGGTAGATGGCGGCGACGGCCAGGGCGATCCCGGCGGCCTGGACCGCCCGCAGACGCTCGCGGAGGAGTGTGACGGAGAGGAGGACGGTGACGACCGGGTAGAGCGCCGTGAAGGAGACCACCGTGGAGGCCTTGCCGCCCGCTGCGAGGGCCTGGAAGTAGGGGACGTTGCCCGCGCAGACGGCGGTGCCGGCCGCGAGACCGCAGGTCGCGCCGAGGAGCCGCCGCGTCCCCCGGCGCGCGCGCCGGGAGAAGGCCAGGGCCCCCACGACCGGCAGCAGCCCGGCGGTGGAAAGGCCCTGGCACTCGACGGGCGAGAGCGACGCCGACGCCGCCTTCGAGAGAGCGCCCCAGGCTCCGAAGAGGAGGATGGTGAGGAGGGAGAAGACGAGCCAGCGGGGCATGCCGTCACTCCCGCCGCGTCCGGTCGTGCAGCCGGTGCGCCGCGGCGGGCTCGCCCGGCGCGGCGGCGGCGGCGAGCGGCGGGAACGAGCTCCGCACCTCCCTGGCGGCGCCGTCGCGGGCCGAGGCCTGGGCCTGGAGCATGACCTCGAGGACGTGGTAGGCGTGCTCGGGCGTCGCGACGGGCCGCGTCCCCGTGCGGATGCACTCGATGAGGTGCCGCAGGCCGTCGGTCCAGGGCCAGCCCGGGTCGGTCTCCCGGTGGATCTGCCACGCTCCGGCGGCGTTCGTCCACAGCTCGTAGCCGTCGGGGTCCCAGTCGTCCCCGAGCATCTGGATCGTGCCGGCGGTGCCGTAGAGCTCGATCGCGGGACACCGGTACTGCTGGATGGTGAAGCCCGTCGTCACGACGGCGAAGACCGCGCCGCCGAAGTCGACCAGCACGTGCGCGTTGTCCTCCACCTCCACGGAGACCCTCTTCCCGGCCACGTCGCGCTCGTGGATCGCAGCGCCCGCCATGGCGGCGACGCGCCTCGCGGGCCCGAGCAGGCCCGTCAGGGTCGTCAGGTTGTAGACGCCGAGGTCGAAGAGCGCGCCGCCCCCGGGGCGGTAGAACCACTCGGCCCAGTCGGGCCCCGCCCAGCCGTAGCGCGCCCGCGCCGAGACGACCCTCCCCACGTCGCCGGCCTGGAGGCGGCGCCGGATGGCCTGGAAGGTGGGGCTCAGGACGGTGAACGGGGCGCAGGCGAGGAGGCCCCGGCTCTGCCTCGCGGCCGCGACGACGCGCGCCGCCTCGTCGAGGGACACCGCGAGCGGCTTCTCGACGAGCACGTGCTTCCCCGCCGCGAGGGCCTCGAGGACCAGGCGGCCGTGGGAAGGCATCGACGTCAGGATGAGGACGAGGTCGACGTCGGGGGCGTCGATCACCCGGCGGTGGTCCGTCGCGAAGCGCTGGATCCGGAACTTCCCCACGGCCCTCTCGCGCTGCGCCTCGCGGCCGCAGGCCGCGACCGCTTCGGCGAGCCCCTCCCCGCGCAGGCTCGCCAGGAGCTCCATGTACGCGGCGAGGACGTTGCCGCAGCCGATGATGCCGACTCGTACGGGCTGGGTGGACACGCTGGAGACCCTCCTCGGGGCCTGAGACCATGAGAGCGGACCGCGGGGCATTGCGCAACGGGGCGCTTCCCGCCCCGCTCTTCCGCCGCGGGAGCTCCGGTTCGCGTCGCCGGGGCTCCAGGCGCTTGATGCGCCCGCCCCGCCGTGTCAAGCTGCCCTGACGTTCCGCGTTCCGCACTCGAACAGGAGGATCCCATGCGTCGTGACCTCGCCGGGCGCGTCCCGAGGCTCTCCGCCGCCCAGCTTGCCATCGCCGGCCTCCTCACCGGCCTCATCGCGGTGCCGCTCGCGGCCGAGGACGGCTGGCGCTCCCTCTTCAACGGCAAGGACCTCTGGGGCTGGGAGACCTACCTCGGCCCGCCGCACGGCGGCTCGGAGCCCATCGGGCTCAACAGGGACCCGCAGGGCGTCTTCCGGGTCGTCGAGGTCGACGGCGCGCCGGCGATCCGCATCTCCGGCGAGACCTACGGCGCCCTGAGCACGCTCGACGAGCACGAGAGCTTCCACCTGCGCCTCGAGTTCAAGTGGGGCGAGAAGCGCTGGCCGCCGCGGGCCGCCGTCGGGCGCGACTCGGGCATCCTCTACAACTGCGTCGGGCCCCACGGCTCCGGGAGCGGCGCGTGGATGCGCTCCATCGAGTGCAACATCATGGAGAAGGGCTGCGGGCAGTGGTGGTCCGTCGACGGAGCCATCTGCGACGTCGAGGGCGAGCGTGTCGACGCCGCCATGGAGGCGCGCGTGCCGTACAAGAAGGAGGGGCCGGGCGAGCGGCTCATCGTGCACGTGCCCGGCGGCGAGCGCTTCGCGGCGAGCCCCGGCGATGGGGTCACGCCGGCCGCCGACCCCGAGAGACCGCGCGGCGAGTGGAACCGGGTCGAGGTCATCTGCCTCGGGTCGACGGGGATCCACGTCGTGAACGGCATCGCGAACCTGGTGATCACCAGCGCCCGCCACGTCGAGGGCGAGCGCACCACGTACCTCACGCGGGGCAAGATCCAGCTCCAGTCCGAGGGCGCCGAGGTCTTCTACCGCAAGATCGAGATCCGGCCCATCGCCGCCGTGCCGCTCGAGCACGCGGCTGCGGCGCGCGTCGCGCCCGTCGACGACGATGGCTTCACGCCGCTCCTCGACCCGGCGCTGCTCCCCGGGTGGGCCCAGTGCGGGCCGGGGCGCTTCGCCGTCGTAGACGGCGTGGCGACCGCGGTGGGCGGCATGGGCCTCTGGTACTACGGGGCGCGGCAGTTCGGGAACTTCGTCCTCAGGGGCGAATTCCTGCAAGTGGATCCGGGCGCCGACTCGGGGATCTTCGTCCGGTTCCCGGACCCCGGCGACGACCCCTGGGTGGCGGTGCACCAGGGTTACGAGGTCGAGATCGGCGAGGACCGGGTCTTCGAGGGCGGCACGGGCTCGATCTACTCCTTCCAGGCGCCCTCGGCGCTGCCGCTCAGGCCCGCGGGCTCGTGGAACGAGTACGAGGTCGCGTGCATCGGGCACGAGTACTCCGTGGTCCTTAACGGCAGGCTCATCAACCGCTATCGCGGCAGCCGCGGCCTCAAGGGCTACGTGGGGCTGCAGAACTACGACGACGGGAAAACGTTCCGGCACCGCCGCACCCGCATCCGCGAGCTGCCTGCCGACGCCTCAAGCTACGGCGTGCTCTCGGGCGCGCTGAAGGGCTGGAACGCGTGCGGCCCCGGCTCCTTCGACCTCGACGGCGACTTCCTCACGGGTCGCGGCGGCACCGTCCTCCTGTGGCACGAGCGGCCGCTCGGCGACTTCCTCCTGAGCCTCGACTGGCGGACCTCGCGCCGCGAGGACCGCGGGGGCGTCCTCGTGCGCTTCGCCGACCCGGGGCTCGACCCCGCGAACGCGGCGAAGACGGGCTACGAGGTGCGGATCGACGCCGCGGCCGCCGGCCCGGCGGTCCGGACGGGCGCGATCGCCTCCTTCCAGGGAGCGAGCGACGGCAGCGCCAGGCCGCCGGGCGAGTGGAACCACTTCGAGATCGAGGCGCGCGGGCAGGGCTGCGCCGTGCGCTTGAACGGCCGCCGCGTGAACGACTTCCAGGGCGACCGCGCCCTCCGGGGCCACATCGGCCTCCAGAGCCACGGCGATGCCTCGCGGGTGAGCTTCCGAGCCGTCCGCGTGGTCGAGCTGGGGGGGCGCACGCCGTGAGGAGCGGCGTCCTGGCCGCGCTCTCCCTGCTCGCGCGGATCCTTTCCTCCATCCTTGCGGTCCCGCTCCTCGCCGCCCCGGCGCCGCGGGCGCCGGAGGGCTTTTCGGTGGAGCTGGCCGCGGGCGCTCCCGCGGTCGTCTTCCCCATGTTCGCCGCCGCCGACGACCGGGGGCGCCTTTTCGTCGCGGAGTCATCCGGAGGAGACCTCTATGCCGAGCTCGCCGCCCTCACGCGCCGGTGCCGCGTCAGCCTGCTCGAGGACCGGGACGCGGACGGCCGCTTCGAGTCGATGCGGGTCTTCGCCGAGGGGCTCGTCTTCCCCATGGGCCTCGCCTGGCGCGACGGGAGGCTCTACGTCGCCGACCCGCCCGAGCTCGTCGCGCTCGAGGACGCGGACGGGGACGGCCGCGCGGACCGGCGAGCGGTGGTCCTCGAGGGCTTCGGGCACACGGATAACGGGAGCCTCCACGGTCTCGTCTTCGGCCCCGACGGGCTCCTCTACATGACCCTGGGCAGCCCCGACGGCTACCGGATCCGGCGCGAGGACGGCTCGTGGCTCGAGGGCTCGAGCGGCGCCTTGATCCGGTCGCGGCCCGACGGCTCGAGGCCCGAGGTGCTCTGCCGCGGCTTCGAGAACCTCGTGGAGATCGAGTTCCTTCCAGCCGGTGAGGTCATCGGCACCGACAACTGGTTCCAGCTCCCCCAGGGCGGCGTGCGCGACGCCCTCGTCCACCTCGTGGAGGGAGGCCTCTACCCGCGCCACGAGGACTCGCCGCGCGGCACGCGCTACCCGGTGACGGGCCCCATGCTGCCCCCGGTCTCCCTCTTCCCCGCCGTGGCCTCCAGCGGCATCGCGCGCTGCCGGGGCGCGGCCTTCCCGCCCGCGATGCGCGGGAGCCTCTTCACGGCCCAGCACAACGCGCGGCGCGTCCAGAGGCACGTCCTCGAGCGCGATGGCTCGACCTTCCGCTCCCGCGACGAGGACTTCGTGACGAGCGACGACCCCGACTTCCACCCCTCGGACGTCCTCGAGGACGCGGACGGGAGCCTGCTCGTCGTCGACACGGGCGGGTGGTACGTGCAGCACTGCCCGACGGGGAGGATCCGCGACTCGCGAGCGCCGGGCGGGATCTACCGCGTGCGGTGGGTCGCAGCTCCCAAGGTCGACGACCCCTGGGGCCTCGCGGTCCCCTGGGATCGAGCGGGGGTCGAGGACCTCGCCAGGCTCCTCGGCGACGGGCGGCAGGAGGTCCGCGCGAAGGCCCAGCGGGCGCTCGCGGCGCGGGGCGAGGCGGCCGTGCCGGCGCTCGAGGCGATCCTCGCGGCCCCAGGTCGCGGGCTCGCGGGCGACCCCGCCAAGGAGGGTGCCGTCTGGGCGCTCCACGCGGTCCCGGGAGATGCCGCGCTCGCCGCGCTGCGGCGCGGCCTCGAGACGCTCGACGCGGACCTCGCCGCCCTGTGCGCCCGGGCCATCGGGCTGCGCGAGGACCGCACTGCGGCCACGGCGCTCGCGCTGCGCCTCTTTCTCGAAGAGGAGCACGTGCGGCTCGCCGCCGCCGAGGCCCTGGCGCGCTGCGGGGGCGCGGGGCAGGTCCGGGCCTTGCTCGGAGCCCTCGGGGGCCGCGCCGACCGCTTCCTCGAGCACGCCCTCGTCCACGCGCTCTTCCGCCTCGCGGGGCAGGCCGCGCTCGAGGCCGCCCTCGAGCGCCCGAGCCCGCGGGTCCAACGCGCCGCGCTCCTCCTCCTCGAGCAGCCGCCCCGCCGCGGCGCGCCGCGGGATGCCGTGATCGCGCGCCTCGCCTCGGAGGACGGCCCGCTGCGCGAGACGGCGGTGAAGGTGCTCCTC
>JACQVW010000700.1 GCA_016209535.1 Planctomycetota bacterium
CGCATGGTGGCCGGCCTGGACTCCCGGCTCGCCCACGGACGAGGCAGGGTCTCCTGGAGCTACTACACCTCCCCCTCGGAGTGCTTCGCGCGGGCCTTCGAGCAGTGCACGGCGGAACTCCTCGAGGAGCCCTGCGTCCTCGTCCGCCCGCGCGAGCGGTACCGCTCCGACCCGCTTTTCTTCGAGGCGGTGCCCTGGGGGCTCGCGGACTTCTTCCGCGGGGTCCTCTCGCGGGAGATCGGCCCGGCGTTCCCGGCCCGGGCGGCGGGAGCCTGCGCAGCGTCGGTCCCGGGGGACGGCTCCCGGGCGCGGCTGCCCGCACCCCTTGCGGGACCCGCGGGCCTGAAGTCTCGTAAAGCGGCCCCAGGAAGGTGACGCGAGCTACTCTTGCTTTGCGTACCAGTCCTTGAGCGCCGCCACCTGGTTCTCCCGGATGCCCTCGGCCGCCTGGGGGTCGAAGGGGGGCGGGAAGTCCAGGAAGAACGCCCGGAAGTAGTTGTAGGCCGAGAGCCGCACCGCGGCCTCGGGGTGGCTCATGTCCTCGAGGAAGAGAGGGATGGCCTCCCTGGTCCCGACCTGGGTCAACGCCCACATGAGGGTCTTCTTCAAGGTGACGCTCTTCGTCGTCGACTTGTAGTAGTTGAGCAGGGTCCCCGCGTGGTCCTTCGACTTCGTCTCCCCGATCTTCCGGATCCGCTCCCACCGCCGGTGCCACTTCAGGTAGTCCTCGGGGTCCTTGTAGCGGTAGCCCGTGATCTTGACGAGGTAGTCGTCGATGATCTTCTGGGCGGTCTTCTGCTGGATCGAGTCGCGCACGTACGCCAGCTCGGGCACGAGGTCTCCCTTCCGCTCGTCGGCGTAGTTGTCCACGATGTTCTCGAGGAAGCGGAGCAGCTTCGGCGAGGGCCGCTGCCGGATCGTCCGCAGGAGAGAGGGGTAGTGGAGCGTCGTGTCGAGGTCCGGCACGTACACCCAGCTCCTGTCCTCGGGGTTCTCCGCCGCGGAGGTCTTCCCCGACACCACGATGCGGCTCACCGGGCTCATCGTGAGGAGGCTCGTCGCCCGGTTCAAGATGAGGAGCGCGAAGGCCGTCGAGAGGTTGGGGTCCTCCTCGTGGCCTCCGCCCTTGGCCCAGCTCCCGTCGGCCTGCTGCGAGCCGACGAGCTGGTCCGTGAGCTCCTTGTGCCAGTCGTGGGGGCCGAACTTCTGCACGTCGCCCAGGTCGCCCACCTTCTCGAGACTGTACATGCCGTAGTAGGAGCCGCCGGGCGACCAGTGGCCCATGACCCAGCCGTAGCCGTCGCGGATGGCCTTGTCGAGGGCCGTCTTGGCCTCTCCGGAGATCTTCCCCCGGAGGTTCTCGCGCGCCAGGAGGAGCGAGGAGAGCCCGGCGCACGTCATGTTCCAGGACGAGCTGCCCTTGTTCTCGTAGTCCCACCCGCGCTGGAGGACCTCGATCGACTCGGTGCCGATCTCGGGGTTCTCGGGGTTCGGCGCCACGGTCACCTCCTTCTTCTTGACGACCGTGACGGCGTCCTTGTCCCTCGAGCCCTTGCCGCCCTCCTTCCCACCCTCCTTCTCCCCCTTGCCGCCCTCCTTCCCGCCCCGGTCCTTGTCGGCCGCGATGAGCCTCACCTCGTCCCGCTTCTTCCCCCGCTCCTCCTTGGGGCGTAGGGTGATGCGGTCCTTCGTGGGCTCACCCTGCTTCTGCTGCCCCCTGATGAAGTGGTCGGCGATCCTCTGCCACACCGAGGGGTCCATGTTGACGTGACGCTTGGCTCCCACGCCGATGGCCAGGACGGCGAACTGGACGTTGGAGTTGTCGAAGCTGTCTTCGCCCGGGTGGTAGCGCCACACGCCCTGGCGGTTCTGCGTCCGGAGGAAGGACTCCACGGCGGCCTGGAGCCGCGGCCTGTACTCCCTGCCGATGGCCCCGTCGTCCCGCACCTTCGCCTGGACCTTCTGGGGCGCCAGGAGGAGCATGTCGTCCTCGAGCTGCGAGATCGCCGCGTCGAGGGCGAAGATGTAGAGCGCCGTCGTGTAGGTGTGGCTGAAGGTCATGCGCTCCAGGAGCTGGAAGCTGCGCTTGATGGTGGGGTTCTCGACGGACACTCCCGCCACGACGAGGCCGTAGACCTGGAGGGCGAGCTTCCCCATGTCGTGGTTGCCTTGCTTCGGCGACAGCACGCCCGAGTTGTTCTCAAGGCCCGCGACGAACGTCTCGGTGGCCGGGAGGAGGAAGTCGATCCCGCGGTCGATGGCCTCGGAGGACTTGTCGTCCTGCGCCAGGATCGCCGGCGGCCGCGCGAGCGGGACGGCTCCCAGGAAGAGGACCGATGCCGTAACCGATGCTCTGAGCGGTGCCGTCAGCCGGGCAATTGACCCCGTCATGTGAGCTCCTCCAGACGTGCTTCGCCTGGGCCCGCCAGGCCGCGTTTCGTGGGGTTTCGTGGGTCGGGACAGACGCCATTGTAGGCCACGCCGTGAAGGATTGTCCACAGGGGGATGCCCCCTTGCCCCTCGCAACGCCCTCGCAACGCCGCGGGCTTTCCGTTAAGCTCTGCCTCCTCGAGAAGCGCCCGGCACAGCCCTCGGAGAAGCTCCCCATGAACGTCCAACGCGCCTTCTGCCTCCTCCTGGCCGCCTCCTGCGCCGCCTGCGACTCGGACCGAGCCCCGGCGGCCGGTGGGAAGCCGGGCGAGGGGTCCGGCGAGAAGCCCGCGGACCGGTCCTACCGCATCGCCGTGATCCCCAAGGGCACGACCCACGAGTTCTGGAAATCGATCCACGCGGGGGCGGTGAAGGCGGAGCGGGAGATCAACGCCACGAGCTCCAAGCCCAGGGTGCAGGTGGACTGGAAGGGCCCGCAGACAGAGAGCGACCGCGCCCAGCAGATCCAGGTCGTCCAGAACTTCATCGCCTTGGGCGTGGACGGCATCGTGCTCGCGCCCCTCGATGACGCGGCCCTCCTGAAGCCCGTCCAGGACGCCATGAGCGTGAAGATCCCCGTGGTGGTCTTCGACAGCGGGCTCTAGGGCCAGGTGGGGAAGGACTACGTCTCCTTCGTGGCGACGCACAACTACACGGGGGGCGTCCTGGCGGCCGAGCGCCGGGGCGAGGCGCTCGGCGGCAAGGGGAAGGTGATCTTGATGCGCTACCAGGAAGGCTCCGCGAGCACCATGGAGCGCGAGCAGGGCTTCCTCGACACCCTGAAGAAGGAGCTCCCGGGCCTCGAGCTGCTCGAGAGCAAGCTCTACGGCGGGGCGATCACGGAGACCACGTACAAGACCTCGCAGAACCTCGTCGCCCGGTTCCGGGAGGAGGTCCAGGGGATCTTCACACCCAACGAGTCGACCACCTTCGGGATGCTGAGGGCCCTCCAGGACGCGGGCCTCGCCGGGAAGGTGAAGTTCGTCGGGTTCGACGCGAGCGAGCCCCTGGTGAAGGCCATGAGGAAGGGGGAGATCCACGGCCTCGTGCTCCAGAACCCGATCAAGATGGGCTACCTGGGTGTCATGACCCTGTACGCCCACCTCCAGGGCAAGCCCGTGGAGCCCCAGATCGACACCGGTGCGGTGGTCGTGACCCTCGAGAACATGGACCAGCCGGAGATGAAGTTCCTCCATTCCCCGGACCTGAGCGAGTGGCTGGGCAAGTGACGACAGGACCGTCGTCCTCCGGCGGCGCCGTACCCTCCCCCCTCGGACCCCCCGAAAGAATGTGCTCCCTCCCTCCTCGGTGGGAAGCACCCCCCGAGGGGACGGTGCTCCTCGAGATGCGGGGAGTGCGGAAGAGCTTCGGGCCGACCCAGGCGCTGCGCGGCGTGGACCTCACGGTGCGGGAGGGCGAGGTCCATGCGCTCGTTGGGGAGAACGGCGCCGGGAAGAGCACGCTCATGAAGGTGCTCTCCGGCGCCCACCGCCCCGACGGCGGCCGCATGCTCCTCGGCGGCAGGCCCTTCGCGCCCTCCGGCCCCGACGCCGCCAGGCGGGCCGGCGTGAGCATGATCTACCAGGAGCTGACCCTGGCCCCGCACCTCACCGTGGAGGAGAACGTCTTCCTGGGCATCGAGCGGTCCGTGCTGGGCTTCACGCGCCGAGCCCGGCAGGAGGCGAGGGTCCGGGAGGCCCTGGAGCTCCTCGGGCACGCCGAGATCTCCCCGCGGGCGCGCGTGGAGGGCTTGAGCCTCGGCGCGCAGCAGCTCGTCGAGATCGCGCGGGCGATCATCTCCGACGCCCGGGTGATCGTCCTCGACGAGCCCACGAGCTCCCTGACCTCGAAGGACTCGGAGCGGCTCTTCCACGTGATCGGGAAGCTGCGGCGGGCCGGCGTCAGCATGGTCTACATCAGCCACTTCCTCGAGGAGGTCCAGCGCGTCGCCCAGCGGTTCACGGTGCTGCGGGAAGGGGCCACCGCGGGCGTCGGCGAGGTCGCGTCCACGCCGCTCGGGAGGATCATCGAGATGATGGTGGGCCGCTCGCTCGGCGAGCTCTTCCCCAGGGTCCCGCACTCGAGGGGCGACCCCCTCCTGGCGCTGGAGGGCCTTCGGGGGGAGGCGGCCCCGCGCGGCGTCGACTTGATCCTCCACCGGGGCGAGATCCTGGGCATCGCCGGCCTCGTGGGGGCCGGACGGACGGAGATGCTGCGCGCGGTCTACGGCCTCGACCCGATCGCGAGCGGCACGGTGACGGTCGCCGGCGTCCGGGGAGGCCACCGGGGCCCCGCGGCCCGCCTGAGGCAGGGCGTCGGGCTCCTCAGCGAGAACCGCAAGGAGGAAGGGCTCGCGCTCGGCCTCTCCGTCGCCGACAACATGACGCTCTCGGCCCTGGGCCCCGTCTCGCGCTTCGGGTGGGTGCTCCCGGGGCTCCAGCGCCGGGAAGTGCGCCGCTGGGCCGACCGCCTCGCCGTGAAGTGCCGCTCCACGGCGCAGCCGGCCGGGGACCTCTCCGGCGGCAACCAGCAGAAGGTCGCCCTGGCGCGGCTCCTCCACCAGGGAGCCGACGTGGTGCTCCTCGACGAGCCCACCCGCGGCATCGACGTGGGGAGCAAGGTGGAGGTCTACCGCCTCATGGGGGAGATGGCGAGGGACGGGAAGGGGGTCCTCTTCGTGAGCTCCTACCTGCCCGAGCTCCTGGGCGTCTCGGACAGGATCGCCGTCATGTCGCGCGGCCGGTTGAGCGCGGCGCGCCCGGTGGTGGAGTGGACGGCGGAGAGCATCTTGGCCTTCGCGACGGGAGGGGAGGCGGCGGGAGGGGAGGCGGCTTGAGCGGGAGGGGAGGCGGCTTGAGCGGGAGGGGAGGCGGCTTGAGCGGGAGGGCCTGGAGGTACCTCGAGCTCCTGGGGCCCTTCATCGGCCTCGTCTTCATCTACGCCTTCTTCCTCGTCTACGACCTGGCCCAGGACGGGGCGGCCGACGTCTTCCTCCGCCTCTGGAGGGGCTACAACTTGAAGCTCGTGGCCGTGCAGACCACCATCGTCGCGGTCGCGGCGCTGGGGATGACCCTGGTCATCGTCAGCGCCGGGATCGACTTGAGCCCCGGCTCAACCATCGCCTTGACCACCGTGGTCATCGTGCTTTGCTTGAAGGAGGAGACGAGCCCCTGGACCGCTCTGGCCGCGGGGGTCGGGACGGCCGCCCTCGTGGGCCTCCTCAACGGGGCGATGATCACGGGGCTGCGGATCGTCCCCTTCATCGTGACCCTCGGCATGATGGGGGTCGTCCGCGGCACCGCGAAGGCCCTCGCCAACGAGCAGAAGATCGACGCCCCCGATACCTGGCTCAACGGCCTCCTGGCCGTGCGCCCCGCCGCGCCCTGGTGGCACATACCGCCCGGGGTCCTGGTCCTCCTTTTCTTCGCAGCGCTGGTCTTCCTCGTGCTCCGCTACAGCGTCTTCGGGCGCTACGCCTTCGCCATCGGGTCGAACGAGGCGGCCGCGCGGCTCTGCGGCGTCCGCGTAGGGCTCCAGAAGGTCCTCATCTACACCTTCGCGGGGGCGCTCACGGGCGTCGCCGGCGTCCTGCAGTTCAGCCAGCTCACGGTGGGGGACCCGAACTCGGCCGTGGGCATGGAGCTCGACATCATCGCCAGCGTGGTCATCGGCGGCGGCAGCCTGAGCGGCGGGAAGGGCGGCGTGATGGGCACGCTGATGGGCGCCCTCATCATGGGCGTCCTCCGGAACGGCTGCGGCATCTACGTCATCCCCAACTACGTCCAGGAGATCTTCATCGGGCTCATCATCGTCGCCGCCGTGGCCCTGGATCAGGTGCGGCAGAGGAGGGCGTAGGGGGCGGCAAAGTCGATACGGTGGCTACGAGCAGCGAATTGCGCGCCCTGAACGACCGTGGCGCGTGCCATAAGGGCTTTCTCTTGAAAGGTTTGCGCTGGCAGCCTCGGCGAATGGACGTTCATTTCCGGTTCATTTCGTTCATTCCCCCCCTGAGAGCATGCGACCGCGGACGTAATGGGCCCCGCGGCCCGCGCCGCGCGGGGCGAGGACTCCGGCTTCCACGAGGCGCCTCAGCTCGCGCACGGTCGCCCCCCGGGGGAGTCCGGCGGTCGCGCGGTAATCCGCGTTGGTGAGCGACGACTTCACGGCGAAGTGCGCGCGGAGCTGTGGCAGCCGCTCCTCAAGCCAAAGCCTCTCCTTGTGGAGGCCAGGGGAAACGAAGTATCGAGCACCCCGGCCGGATTTCTCCGGCGGGACCACGATACCCTGCTCGACGAGATCCTGGATCTCCCGGTAGGCCTGATCCCGGTCCACGTTGTTCAGGCGCTGGTAGTCGCCGCTCGTGAAGCCGCTGGGGCATCCCACGAGCACTCGCTTCTGGTTGGTCAAGATTGGAAGGCGCTGCACGATCCCCTGCCATTCCGGGCTCCCTGACTCGAGGATCGGCGTGTTGCAGAGAGTGACCTGGAAGACCCCCTGCTCGTCGCGGAAGTCAGGCGGCCGGAGGAACGACTCCTCCATCTCCTCGATCATCCGTGGGATGCCCTCGCCCTCCTCCCTCATGATCCCAGCGTCGACGAGCACGCGGACGACCAACGGGTTGCGGCTGACGTGCACGCTCCGCCTCGAGCGCAACGCTTCGACGGTGACTGGCGGCATGAGGCCGCCGGGGCTGATGACCTCGAGGCGGTCCTCGTAGAACCACACCTCGACCTCGAGCCCCTGGACCGAGTAGTCGCGATGCGCCACGGCGTTGACGATAGCCTCTTGCCAAGCGAAGGCTGGATACTCCGGGTACTCCTTGAAGAACAAGTCGTGGAGCCGCTCCGAATTCCGGACATGCTGGGCGCAGAAACCGTGTGCTTCCTCGAGGAGGCGAGCGAGCGGGGCGTCGAGCCTCTTCAGCTGGCTGACGTTGCGTTCGCCTCCGTGATGTCGCTCCCTGCCCGCGACGCGCGCGAAGCGTATGCCCGCACGCGGATGCCACCTCCCCAGGTCGCGGGCGAAGAGCAGAAGCGCCGCGTTGGTAACGCGCAAGCGATCTCCGTCCCGCGCGACCAGGTGGTAGAGCTCGAGGTTCTCCACCACCGGCCTCTTGGCGTGAGGCGTCTTGGAGAAGAACTCGCTAGCCAGGTCTTGGTTGAGGTCGCTCAAGCTCGCTTCAGGACGCAGGACCGCCTCATACCCAACGCGGCGGACGGCCTGCTTGCGCGAGTTGATCGTCTCCTGGGTCTCCTTGACGACTTGATCCTGGACTCGGAGGGGAAACCCATTCCCCGTGACCATCACCGCCTCGGGCTGAGCCTGCACCTGGAAGATCAGGACCTCTTTGCCCTCGACTGCGAGGCGCTCCATCTCGACGGAAAGCCGTGGCTGTAGGCGGGACTGCGGCACTCGACCGAACTCCGCGACGGCCTCCTCGGGGTAGCTGTGCCCCGTCGCGGTCCCGTCGTCCTCGACGCCCAAGATGAGCGTCCCGCCCTCGGCATTGGCGAACGCCGCGACGTGGGCGGCGACCTCGTCTCGCACTTGGCGCCGGTCTCTGGGTCTGGGCCTGTCACCGGACTGGTCCCAGAGCGACTTGAACTCAAGGAAGAGGCCTTCCTCGCGCTTCAGGAGACTCTGGAGCTCGTCGGCGGTCAGCCTCATGCGAGGCCCTTGAAAGGGTCGAGCCTGTGCCGGCCCAGAGCCTGCCCGGAAGAAGGGCAGTCAGCCGCCCCACCCCTGGGGCTCGGATCTCCTTGCCTGGTATCGCCGCGAGGCGGTGGGGGAGTTGCGCGTGTGTCGTCCATGCCCGAAGCTCGTGCAACCATCGAACTGGAGGGGGAGGGCAATGTAGCCAAGAGGCGGTGGGAAGGCAATGTTTCGTAGCCCATACCCAGGGTCGCGGCAAAGTGGCCCTCTGACCGGCGGGGGGCGGCGACGGGGTGCCGACCCTGAGGGTGTCCGGGGCCGGATCGCGCGCGTGCCGTGCCTCGCGGGAGCCGAGGGAGCCCACTTTCTTGTCTGAGAGGGCTCCA
>JACQVW010000701.1 GCA_016209535.1 Planctomycetota bacterium
AGCCCGTCGAGGCGCGCGGGATCGCGCCGTCGAGTGAGGCGGACCGCTTCACGCTCATCAAGCGGCTCCACTACGACCTCCTGGGGCTGCCGCCCGAGCCCGAGGAGGCGGACCTCTTCGCGAGCGACCCCTCGCCCGACGCCTGGGAGCGGCTCGTCGATCGGCTCCTGGCCTCGCCGCACTTCGGGGAGCGCTGGGGCCGGCACTGGCTCGACCTCGCGCGGTTCGCCGACTCGGACGGCTACGAGAAGGACCGGGCCCGGCCCGACGCGTACGTCTTCCGCGACTGGACGATCGACGCGATCAACATGGACATGCCCTTCGACCGGTTCACGCTCGAGCAGGTCGCGGGCGACCTGCTCCCGGGCGCCGGGGCGCGGCAGAGGATCGCGACGGCCTTCCATCGCCAGACCCTCACCAACGAGGAGGGCGGGGTGGACCAGGAGGAGTTCCGCGTGGCGGCGGCCTTCGACCGCACCGAGACCCTCGGCACCGTGTGGCTCGGTCTGACCGTGGGATGCGCCCGCTGCCACGAGCACAAGTACGACCCCATCGAGCAGGCGGAGTACTACCGCCTCTTCGCCTTCTTCAACGGCTCCGAGGAGGTGACCCCCAAGGTGCCCGTGGCGGCCGATGACCTCGACGCGCTCGAGCGCGAGCTGCGGCCGCTCGAGGAGGCGCTCGAGGCGCGGCACGCGGCGCTCGCGCCGCGCGCGCTCGCGTGGGAGGCGGAGGAGCACCGCAGGATCATCGCCCAGCCCGATTCCCCGCTGGAGGAGCTGCCCCTCGATGCGGCGCCGATCGAGCCCGCAGGCGGCTCCGAGGCCGATCGGGACGCGGCGGTGCTCGTCGCGCCCGCGCCGGCGAGGCCGATCACGGGCTTCCGGCTCCACGTGCTGCCGGACGACGGGATCGCGGCGGAGGGCGCCGGCGGCGCCGCGGGCGGCCCTGCGGCGGGCGGTCGCTTCGTCCTCACGAGCTTCCAGGCATCGATCCTCCGCGACGGCGAGGCCGGGAGGCCCATCGAGCTCCACCGTGCGCAGGCCGACGCGACCGAGAAGGGCTTCAGCGTCGCGGAGGTCCTCGCGCCGGACGCGCCGGGCAGGAAGGGCTGGGCGCCCGGAGGCGAGGCGGGCGCGCCGCACTGGATCCAGCTCCGCACGCGGGAGCCGCTCCAGCTCGCGCCGGGCACGCGGCTCCGCTTCCGGATCGCCCGGGGGGCCGCCGCCGGCCGCTCGATCGGCCGCTTCAAGGTCGCCGCGCTCGCGGGCGGCGTCCGCGGGCTCCACATCGCCGAGAAGGAGATCGCCGACGCCCTCGAGATGTACCCCGAGAAGCGCGTGGCGAAGACCGCGCGGGACCTCTTCGAGCACTTCGTCGAGCGCGTGGCCCGGGACGAGGAGGCGCTCGAGCTCGAGCAGCGGATCGCCGAGGCCCGGAGGCGCCACGGGGCGCGCCTCATGGACGTGCGCGTCCTCGGGAGGCCCCTCGTCCCGCGCCGGACGCGCGTCTTCGACCGCGGGGACTTCCTGGCGCCCCGGGAGGAGGTGGAGCCGGGCGTGCCGGCCGTGCTCCCGCCCCTGGAGCCGCGCTCGGCGCCGGCGGACCGGCTGGACCTCGCCCGCTGGCTCGTTTCGCCGGGGAACCCGCTCGCGCCGCGGGTCGCCTCGAACCACGTCTGGAGGCACCTCTTCGGCGCGGGCCTGGTCCGCACGGCGAACGACTTCGGAGTCCGCGGCGAGAGGCCGACGCACCCGGAGCTCCTGGACTGGCTCTCGCGGGAGCTGCGCGAGAGGCTCGCCTGGAGCCGGAAGGCCTTGATCCGGCGGATCGTCCTCTCCGCCGCCTACCGCCAGGCCTCGCGGTGGAGGCCCGAGCTCGCCGGCGTCGATCCCTCGAACGCCCTCCTCGCCCGGCAGGGCCGCTTCCGCGTCGAGGGCGAGGTGGTGCGCGACGTGTGCCTCGCGGCGGGCGGGCTCCTGTCGCGTCGGATCGGCGGCCCGAGCGTCTTCCCGCCCATGCCCGAGGACCTCGCGGCCCTGAGCTACGCCAACAGCTTCACCTGGAAGGCGAGCGAGGGCGAGGACCGCCGCCGCCGCGGCCTGTACACCTTCTTCAAGCGGACGATCCCGCACCCGAGCCTCACGACCTTCGACTGCCCCGACGCGAACGTCGCTTGCGCCCAGCGGACGGTGTCGAACACGCCGCTCCAGGCCCTACTCCTCCTCAACAACGCGGTCCACGTGGAGGCGGCCCAGGCGCTCGCGCGCCGGGTCCTCGAGGAGAGGCCTAGCGGGGGCGACGGAGACCGCCTCGCGTACGCCTTGCGCCTCTGCGTGACGCGCCCGCCCCGGCCCGAGGAGGTGGCGGCCCTCGAGCGCGTGCTGGCGGCGGCGCGGGCGTGGTACGCGGGGCCGGACGGGGCCCGAGAGGGCGAGGCGGGAGAGCTCGCGGGCGCCCTGGGGCCGCGCGGCGTCCCCGCCGCAGAGGCCGCGGCCTGGGTCGCTGCGGCGCGCGTCGCCTTGAACTTGGACGAGCTCATCGTGCGGGAGTAGGCGCCATGGACGATGCCCGGACCCGAGTCGACCCGCTCCTCCCGAGCGCGATGGCGCGCCGCTACTTCCTCTCCTCGGCCGGCTACGGGCTCGGCCTCGCGGCGCTGGGGCAGCTCCTCGCGGCCGACGGGGTCCTCGGGGCCGGGGAGGCCGGGGCCGCTCGGGAGGCTCGGAAGGCCGGGGAGGCCCGCGAAGCGCGCGGCGCGGCGGGCCTCGCCCATCCCAACCCCCTCGCGCCGAGGCCGCCGCACTTCGCGCCGCGCGCGAAGGCCTGCATCTTCATCTTCCTCGAGGGCGGCCCGAGCCAGATCGACCTCTTCGACCCCAAGCCCAAGCTCAACGATCTCCACGGCAAGCCGCTCCCCGAGTCGCTCACGAAGACCGTGCGCTTCGCGTTCATCAAGAAGGAGTCCGCGGTGCTCATGGGCTCGCGGCGGAAGTTCGAGCGCCACGGGTCGTGCGGCATGGAAGTCAGCGATCTCCTCCCGCGGATCGCCTCCTGCGCCGGCGACATCCTCATGGTCCGCTCCATGCGCACGGACCAGTTCAACCATCACCCGGCTCAGCTCGTCCTCCAGTGCGGCCGGTCCTTCTTCGGCCTGCCCACGGCCGGGGCGTGGCTCACCTACGGGCTCGGGAGCGAGTCGCGGGACCTGCCCGGCTACGTGGTGCTCAGCTCGGGCCGCGGGACGAGCGGCGGCGCGTCCCTGTGGGGGAGCGGGTTCCTGCCCTCGGTCCATGCGGGCGTCCTCTTCCGCAACCCGGAGCCCGTCTTGAACCTCACGGACCCGCCGGGGCTCCCGAGGTCGCTCCAGCGGAGCGGCCTCGATGCGCTCCGGGAGCTGAACGAGGCGCGGCTCCGGGAGGTGGGGGACCCGGAGATCGCGAGCCGGATCGCGAGCTACGAGCTCGCCTTCCGCATGCAGGCCGCGGCGCCGGAGCTCATCGACCTCTCGCGCGAGCGGCCCGAGACTCTCGAGGCCTACGGCGTCGGCCGCAAGGACGCCCCGATCCAGGGAGAGCACCGCGGCGGCGGGCCCGGGCAGTACCACTCCTTCGCGGCGAACTGCCTCCTCGCCCGCCGGCTCGTCGAGCGGGGCGTGAGGTTCGTGAACCTCTTCCACGCCTCCTGGGACCACCACTCGAACCTCGAGGTCGAGCTGGCCCACAACTGCGGCATGGCGGACCAGCCCGTGGCGGCGCTCTTGAAGGACCTGAAGGAGCGCGGGCTCCTCGAGACGACGCTCGTCGTCTGGGCTGGCGAGTTCGGGCGCACGCCCCTCGGCGAGAACCGTCAGGGCTACGCCAGGGTCACCGGGCGCGACCACCACCCGTACGCCTTCACGATCTGGATGGCCGGGGGCGGCGTGAAGGGCGGCCTCACCTACGGGGAGACGGACGAGCTGGGCTGGTCCATCGTCAAGGACCCCGTCCACGTGAACGACTTCCACGCCACGATGCTGCACCTCTTCGGCCTCGACCACCTGCGCCTCACGCACCGCTTCCAGGGCCTCGACGCGCGCCTCACGGGCGTGGCGGGGAGGGTGGTGCGGGAGTGGATCGCGTGAGGGGGCGCAGCGCCCCCGCCAGCGTCTCCACCACCCGCCGGTTCGCGGCGGCGTCCTTCACGGCGATCCGGAGGGCCCGCGGGCCGAGCCTCTGGCCCATGCTCGAGACGTCGCGGAGGTAGACGCCTTTCCCGCGGCAGCGCTCGACGGCCTCCGCCGCCGTGGGGCCGCCCTCGGGGAGGTGGCAGAGGAGGAAGCTCGCGACCCCGGGCACCACCTCGAGGCCGGGGATCCTCCGCAGGTCCCGCGCGAGCGCGGTCCGGAGGGCCCGGGTCTCCGCGTGCCGCCTCGCGTAGTGCTCCGGGTCCTTGAGCGCCGCCACGGCCGCGACCTGGGCGGGCAGGCTCACCGCCCAGGGCGGCTGGAGCGGGCGGAGGGCCTCGATGAGGCCCGGCGGGCCGCAGAGGTACGCCGCGCGCGCCCCGCTCAAGGCGTAGACCTTCGAGAGGGACTTGCAGACGACGATGTTCTCGCTCGCCGCCGCGATCCGCTCGAGCGACTGGTCCGCGCCGGCGTACTCGACGTACGTCTCGTCGACCCAGATCCTCGTGGAGGCGGGCGTGCGCTCGAGGGCGGACCCGAGCGCGGCGCGGTCCGCGTGCCGGCCCGTGGGGCTGTTGGGGTTGACGATGACCGCGAGGTCATAGCCCCGCTGGAGGCGCGCGGCGAGGCGTTCGGGGTCGAGGACGTAGCCCTCGCGGCGGTCGAGGAGGAGCCGTTCGACGCGGCAGCCAATGACGTGCTCGAGCACGTGCGCGTACTCGCCGTACATGGGGTCGAGGATCAACGCGCGCGACGCCGGGCGCAGCCACTCCCGGAGGGCGAGGAATATGAGGTCCGACGAGCCGGCCCCCGGGAGGACCGACGCGGCGTCCACCCCGCGGGCCCTCGCGATGGCCCGGACCATGCCCTCGCAGCCCGCCGGCGGGCTCGTCCGCAGGAGCCAGGGGAGGTGCGCGGTGAGGGCCTCGAGGACCTTCGGCGACGGGTCGAACCACGCGTCGAGCACGTCGGCGTTCACGACGGCGTCGCGGCGCTCCAGGGCATCGAACTCGTCCCCGATCGCGTCGAAGAAGGCCCCTCCGTGGTAGCAGGGCCGCGGCGTGCGGAACGGGACGTCGAGCTGCCAGTCGATGTCCGGCTCGAGCCGCCGGAGCACCTGGGCGTGCTCGGACGCCCGCTCGAGGAGCTCGCCCGTGGAGCCGTGGAGGACCTCGAAGGTGACGGCGCCGCCCCGCACGGTGATGCCGAGCGGCTTCAGGCCCAGCTTGAGGTAGAGGTCGAGCACCTCGCGGCGCCCGATCGCCACGATGCGCTTGCCGCCGCGCCGGACGATCCACCGGAGGGCGGCGTACATGAGGATCCCCGCGGCCGGCCCGCCCCGGTGCTCCTCGGCCACGGTCAGGAGGCGCACCTCGTACACCGCGCCGTCGAAGGGGAACGGAAACGCGTCGCGGGGGACGTACTTGTCGACCGAGAAGCGCCCGGAGCCGGGCGGCGTGACGCTGACGAAGCCGATGACGTGTCCGCCCGCACGCGCCACGATGACGTGGTTGAACGCGTCGAGGGGGTCCGTGAGCCTCCCGGCCGCGTTGGGGGGGTGCTGGCCGAGCTCCTCGGCGTAGACGTCGTGGCGCAGCGCGTAGATCGCCTCGCGGTCGGCCGGGGAAGCCATGGCGACGGTGAGGCGCGGCGGGGCGGCGGTGGGGCAGGGGGTGGTGAGCGAGATCATGGGGGCCTCCTTGCGCGCAGGATGCGCGCGGCCGAGGTGCAAAGCAAACGGGAGACCCCGGCCCGCCCCGGCCGCCCGGCGGCCGCCGTAAGGCGGCCTCGAGCCTGTGCCTCGGGCCGCCGGAGCCCGCCGGATGCACCACGGGCGTGAGGGCCCCCCTGCAGCGGATGTCCAGGCTCGTGCATGGGATGCCCGCAAGGCCCTCCAGAGCCTCTGGGGCGCCTCCCCGCCGCGCAGCTCCGCGCTACAATGCGCGATCCACCCCATGGACGCGCACCCTGCAGGCTCGAGGCTTGGAATCACGCGCCGTGCTGCTCTGGCGCTCGCGGCAGCGCTCACGGCGGCGGCGGGCCGTGCGGAGGAGAAGCCCTCCGCCACGCCCGAGGTCCCCCTCTGGGGCCGCTTCGAGGCGCGGGTGGTGAACGAGACTCGCTACGCGAACCCCTTCACTGACGTCGTCCTCCAGGCCACCTTCACGCGCCCGGGCGGCGGCACGGTCCTCTTCTGGGGCTTCCACGACGGCGACGGCATGGGGGGCCAGGACGGGCGCGTCTGGAGGCTGCGCTTCATGCCGGACGAGCTCGGCGAGTGGCGCTACGCCTGCAAGTTCTCCGACGGCGCTCCCGGCACGAGCGGTACCTTCCGCTGCGTCGCGTCGGGCGCCGGGCCGGGCCCGCTGCGCGCCGACCCGGAGAACCCGCGCTGGTTCCGGTTCGCCGGCGGCTCGCGGAAGCGCCTCCACGGCTACTACTACCTTGACTTCTGGAGCGACCTCGACGACGCCTGGAGGGCCGTGGTCGAGGACGTCGTCCTGGCCGACGGGTACACGCTGGTCATGCCCATGAGCTACGTCCGCGGTCCCGGGACCGTCGGCGAATGCGGCCAGCCGGTCCAGCGGACCTACGCCTGGGACACGATCGGCGACAAGGTCGACTGGACGCGCTTCGACCTGGCCACGTGGAGGCGGCTCGACGAGCGGCTGGCCTGGGCGGCGGACCGGGGCCTCGCCGTCTACACCTTCGACGGCCTCTTCCCCAACATCGGCGCCAAGGTGCCGCCGGAGCCGGAGGAGCTGTACCTCCGCTACACCCTGGCGCGACACGTGCCCTTCTGGAACGTGCTCTGGAACGTCGGATTCGAGTGCTGGGAGGTCTACGCGCCCGAGCAGGTGAAGGCCTGGGCGGCGAGGCTGAAGGCGCTCGACCCCTGGAAGCACCCGGTGACCTGGCACGACCAGGGCTACGGCGCGCAACTCTCGGCGGACGAGCGGGCCGCCTGGAGCCACGCGGCCCCCGAGGCGGACTACGGGAGCCTCCAGCAGGAATTCCGCACGGCGCGGGCGGCCTACGACTTCGTGGCCGGTAGCTTCTCTGGCAAGCCCGTCTTCGGCTGCGAGTGCAACTGGGAGCAGCTCCAGGACGTCTACGGCAAGCCGCGGACCCGGGAGGAGGTCCGCCGGGGCATCTGGGGCGTCGGCCTGGCCGGGGCCATCTCCCTCTACGCCGACTGGACGGCGGACTACGACCCGACCCAGGGCAAGACCACCCGGCGCTACGGCCGCGGGAAGGGCCGCGCCGACGTGCGGCGGATGCACGATCTCCTGAGCCGCATCCCCTGGTGGACGATGGCGCCTCGAGCGGACCTCGTCCCCGAGCCCGGCCCGGTGTGCCTGGCGGCGGCGGGCCGCCGCTACCTCGTGTACGCCGAGCGGGGCTCCGCGATCGCGCTCGACCTGCCCGCGGGGACCTACGCGGGCGAGTGGCTCGACCCGCGGGACGGCGCGGCGCCGGACCGCAAGCCCATCGAGCCCTTCGACTGGAGCGGCGGTGTGCGGCGGTTCCCTGGCCCGGGCGGCCCGGAGGGCGGCGGCGGGGACGGCGCCGGCCAGCACGGCGGCGGCCCGGACGGAGCATTCCAGGACGACCGGGCGCTCTACGTCTGGGCGGTCCCGGAGGCCGCGCGCTACTTCCCTCCCCCCGAGTCCAGGGGCGGCTGGCGGAAGCTCGAGAAGCCCGAGGAGGTCCGCAAGCTCGCGGGCATGGACCCCGAGCGGCTCGAAGGCCTGCGGCGGTGGCTCCTCGAGAGCGACGAGCGCGGCTTCGCGGCCGTCGTGATCCGGCACGGCCACATCGCCCTCGAGGTCGAGCGCGGGAACAGCTCCCGGACCGACGCGCGCCGCGTCGCCTCGGTCTCCAAGGCGGTCTGCGCGACGGTGCTCGCCATCGCGAGCGAGCGGAGCCAGCGGGGGCTCGCGCCGCGGAAGATGCGCTTCGATGACCCGGCGTTCGATTTCATCGCGTGGGCGCATCCCCTCAGCGACCCCCGCAAGGCGAAGATCACGGTCCGCCAGCTCTTGAACCACACCTCGGGCATCTGCCCCGAGGCGACGGGGGCGCCGAACAGCGGGACCTGGGAGTACGTCCTGGGCCACAGCGGCGACGCGCGGACGGAGAAGCTGGCGTTCGACCCGGGCGCGGGCTGCGGCTACTCGACGCACGCCCTGCACCACGCGGCGCTCGCCTGCGAGACCGTCACGGGGATGCCCTACGACAGATTCGCTATCGAGGCGCTGTTCCGGCCGCTGGGCATCGAGCGGTGGTGGTTCGAGAGCTTCGAGGGCGGGGAGAAGCACGGGCGGCACCCCTCGCACGGGATGGGGATGCCGGCTCGGGACCTGGCCCGCATCGCCTACTGCATGCTCCGCGGCGGGCGCTGGGGCGAGGAGCAGGTGATCCCGAGGTGGTTCGTCGAGGAGACGGCGGCGCCGACGCACGCCGTCACGGGGCCGGAGTTGCGCTTCAAGATCGACGCGAGGACGTTCTCCCACGGCTGGGAGCTCCCGGCCAAGCTGACCGGGGGAGGCGGCCGCAGCGGGGGGGAGATCCCCGCCGACGCGCGCCACAAGCCAGGCTCCGGCGGGCAGCTCATCGCCTTCGTGCCGAGCCTGGACCTGGTCGTCGCCCGGCAGACGGGGTCGAGCGGCGACTGGAAGTTCGAGGAGTTCCTCCGCCTGGCGTGCCAGGCGGTGGCCATCGAGAGGTGATGGGACCATGACCACGAGAACGCTCCGCGGCCTCGGCGCCTGCTGGCTCCTGGCCGCTCTGGCCGCACCGCAGCGGTCGTCCTTCGCGGAAGGCGCGCCCGCCGGCGGAGACCGGGGCGGCGAGCGGCCGCTCGTGCGGATCGGCACCGTTCAGCCGAGGAACCGCACGATCGACCACAAGCTCGAGCCGGCGGAGGCTCTGGCGCAGGTCGAGCGGTCCCTGGACGCGCTGGAGAGGCTCGTCGAGCGGGCCGGAGAGGCTCGCTGCGACGCCGTCGCGTTCCCCGAGGACACGCTGGGGTTGCTCAAGTGGCTCGAGGCGAACCCGGAGCCCCTCAAGGAGCTGCTGCCCCGGGCGGTCCGGCGGATGCTGGAGCGCCTGGGCGCCGCGGCGGCCAGGCACCGCATGTACCTGGTCTGCTGCAACGACACCCTGGATCCGGACGGGGCGCTACGCAACACGGCGTTCCTCCTCGGCCGCGACGGGAAGGAGATCGGCCGCTACCACAAGGTCCAGCCCGTCATCCACGAGGCGCGGAAGCGCGGGGACCGGTTCCCGGTTTTCCAGACCCCGGACCTGGGCGCCGTCGGGCTCCTCATCTGCTACGACATGGTCTTTCCCGAGGCCCCGCGGTGCCTGGCCCTGGCGGGCGCGGACGTCATCTTCCACCCGACCCTGGGCGGCGCGGCCATCGGGGACGACGACATCAGCCTGGCCGCCTTCCGCACCCGCGCGGTCGAGAACTTCGTCTACCTGGTGGTGTCGCAGCGGGGCGGCGGGTCCATGGTCATCTCCCCTCGGGGGAAGGTGCTGGCCCAGGGCAGGGAGCCGGACGACATCGTCACCGCGGACATCGATCCTCGCGGCGGCCGCGAGGGCGGCGATGCCTTCGACCACCAGGAGGACATGCGAGCGCGGCTCTTCCGCGAGCGCTCCCCGGCGGCTTACGGCATCCTCGGCGACCCCGCGCCTCCGGTGCTGGCCAAGGTGCCCGCGACGACCGCCCCCGAGGAGGCGGCCCGCATCGCCGGGAAGGCGCTCACCGTGGGCGAGGAGGACTTCCGGCAGGCCGACGCGCTGCGGGGTACGGGGAAGACGGGCGAGGCCATCGCCGCCTTCGAGAGGCTCCGGGCCGAGTACCGCGGGACCTGGATCGACCGCGTCGCCCGGGATCGGCTCGAGGCGCTCCGGCAGCCCCTCCCCGACGCTTCGGGCGCGAAGGGGGATGGACCTACGGGCGAGCGGCACGGGAGCCGCCTGCCCGAGCTGTACTTCCAGCTCCTGGAGGCGGGCGCCGCTCGCGTCGAGGAGCGCCTCGCGGCGGAGCCCGGCGCGGACCTCGAGGCCCTGGAGGCGAGGCAAGGCTGGCGGCATTTCCCGTCGGCCCTCCTCGCGGCGGCGGTGCTCCACTCGAAGGACCATCGGTCCAACTCGCAGCGCGGAGACGCCGGGCTGCTCGCCCTCGCCCGCCGCATCGGCGACCTGCTCGCAGGCGAGCACGCGAGGGGACGCTACGCGAGCCGCCTCGACCACCACCGCGACACCTACATGTGGCTCGAGGCCTACCGGCTCCTGGAGCGCGAGCTCGGCGACGCATCGCGCGCTCGCTGGCGGGAGGCGCTCCTCGACCTCCTCGGGAGGCTCGCCGCCGACGTGGAGGCGAAGCGCGACTTCCCGAGGTACCAGTCGCCGTTCATCTCCACCTCGCCGAACCACTACGCCCTGTGGGCCTCGACCGTCCACCTGGGCGGCAGGGTCTTCGGGAAGGAGGAGTGGGAGCACCTGGGCTCCCATGTCCTGCGCCGCTTCGCCACGAGGGAGCAGACCCGGGACGGCTACTGGGGCGAGTGGAGCGACGAGGGGCCGACGACGGGCTACGACTACCTCACCGCGACGGGCGTGGCCCTCTACCACGAGCACAGCGGCGACCCGGCGGCGCTCGAGGCCCTGCGCCGCTCCCTCGACTTCCACCTGGCCTTCACGTATCCCGACGGCACGCCCGTCGAGACCGTGAACGACCGCAACCGGCACTGGGGCGTCTCGCCCTGGGGGCACTTCGGGTTCTCCCATTTCCCCGACGGCCGCCGCTACGCCGGCTTCTTGACCGGCTTCCTCGCGGCGAAGGACCTCGACCTCGAGTCGCTCGGGCGCCTGGCCCAGGACGCGCTCTACTTCCACGAGGGCCCGGAGGCGCCGATCCCACAAGACGAGGAGCGGTTCGTGCGCCGGCTGAGCGTGCCGGCGGGCGTCCGGAAGATCGGCCCCTGGGTCGTCTGCCTCTCGGGGCTCATCGATGCGAGGAACGCGAGCCGGTGGTACCTCGACCGGCAGGGGAGCGCGAGCGTCTTCCACGAGAAGCTGGGCTTGATCTTGACCGGGGCCAACTCGAAGCGCCAGCCCGAGCTGGCAACCTTCTCCGAGAAGGTCGGCGAGCAGGTCTACCACACGCCCGCGAGCAGCCGCCTCGAGGTGGGCGACGGGGCCGACGGGGGCGACCGCGCCGACCGTCTGGCGCTGGCCTACAACTCCTTCTTCGCCGTCCTCGAGGTCCCGCCGCCTCAAGCGAAGCGGCTCGAGCTCCGCTTCGCCGTCACCCCGAAGGGGGGAGCCGCCGAGAGGCGCTTGACCCTGCAGCTCGTCCTGCGGCCCGGCGGGACCCTCGAGACCGGCGCGGGCCGCAAGGCGGCCCTCGACGGGACGCGGATCGACTGGGGCCCCGAGGAGCACGGCGGCTCGGTCCGCCACGGCGGCTGGTCGCTGAGGCTGCCCCCCGCCGCGCGCTTGAGCTGGCCCGTCTACCCCTTCAACCCCTACGCCGATGGACCGGAGACCCGTCTCGAGCACGCGGTCGCGGCCCTTGCCGTGCCCCTGTCCGACAAGGCGGAGGAGATCTCGTTCGTCTTGGAGGCCGACTGATCATGCGACGCACCCTGTGTATCGTCTCGTCCCTGGCGGTGGGTGTGGGGAACGGCGCGGTCGGGCAGGAGGCGCCGGCGCCCAAGGACGGTCTGGCCGCGCTCTATCCCGGCGATGTGGGCATCGAGCGTGACCCGCGGGTCATCTTCGCCGAGGACTTCGAGGAGAACTCCCTAGAGGCACTGTGGAAGCGGTGGGAGACCGTCGGCGCAAAGGAGTCGATGTCCTTCGGCGCCGACGTGCCCTCGGGGAGCGCGGGCAAGCAGTCCCTCCTCATGGACCGGAAGGAGGGGCCAGCTCTACCGGCGGCTCAAAGGCAAGACCGGAGGCTGGGGATATGATAGGGTCCACGTGCGCTACTACGTGAAGTTCGCGCCGGACTGCGGCGAGATCCACCACTTCGGGACGTGCCTGGGCGGGAACCACCCCGCGACGCCGAACCCCGTCGTCAGCGCCGGGAACCGAACCGACGGCGCGAAGAGCTTCTGGTCGGGCATCGAGCCATACGGCGAGAGGTGGGTGTGGGACTACTACACGTACTGAGCCCTTTTCCGCCGCGGGCGGCCCTGGGGACGGCGGTTCCTCACGGTTATCGGCAGAGCGGACCCGCCAAGCAACGCGGACAAGAGCGGCGTCGCGTCAACGATCAGCGTGCGCCGCATGCCGGAAGCGCTCGAACTCGCGGAGGAGCCTGTCCGACGTCAAGCCCGCCACGGAGAGATCCTGCTGCAACTTCTCTGTCTCGAGCGCAAATCGATCGCGGCGCGCTGCGGAGAGCTTTTCACGGATCGCCTGTTCAGCAAACTCCTCTGCCGAAGCGATCCACCCCTCTCGGCGCAGATCTTCGATCTCTTTCACCAGGGATTCGGGATCTGCGATGGTTGCCATGCGGCAAGTGTACTGCCCATGCAGTACCCGGGCAAGCGCGCCCGCGTCGGCTCCTGGGGCGGATGGACCCACGATGGACTCATGACGGGCTCGGTCGGAGCGCTGTCCCCTATCCCGCCTTCGCCTTCACCACGTCGCGCACGTAGCGCGCGTTGGCGGCGAAGTCCTCCTCGGCCGACTTCACGATGACCGTCTCGAGGAGGAGCCAGCCGTCAAAGCTGCTCCTCAGCACCGTCTCGAGGAAGCGGGGGAAGTCGATGTCGCCCTTCCCGAGGTAGCCCTTGTCCTTCAAGTGGATCTGGCAGACGCGGTCCTTGCCGAGCCACGGCACCTCGGCGTAGACGTCGTGCTTCCAGCGGAGTGAGTTCCCCACGTCGTAGTAGACCTTCACGGCGGGGGACTTCACCCGGTCGAGGATCCAGGCGTTGTCCTTGGCCGAGATGGTGTCCTCGAGGCCCAGGACCACACCCGCCTTCTCGGCCTCGGGGGCCACCTCCTTGAGCCTCCCGGCCACGGCCTCCTGCTCGGAGCGCTTCTCGATCGTCTGGCGCCCGAAGAACGGGAGCAGGACGACCTTCGCTCCCAGGGCGCGGGTGGGCTCAATTGCCTGGCGGACCCACTTGAGCGCGTCGGGGTGGTCCTTCAAGCCGTCGCGGTGGAGGACCTCGAGGCACGTCGACGGGATCGCGAGGCCGTGCGCCTTCGCCTCCTCGAGCGTCACCTTCCGCCTCGCCGGGTCGCTGATGGGCAGCGCGTCCTTCCCCTTCCCGCAGGACACCTCGACCCCGTCGAGGCCCGCCGCCTTCGCGACCCTGAAGGCCGCCGGGTCGCCCTCCTTCCCGAGGCTCCAGTCGCAGCCGCCGACCTTGAAGCTCTTCGGCTCGGCGAGGGCCCGGAGCGCCGCGTCGAGCCGCGTGCCGAGCACGGAAGCCAGCGCCGTGCCGAGGACCGAGGAGCGGAGGAACGCACGCCGGGTCGGGGAAGGGTGGTGGATCATGGAAGCCAGTCTTTGCGGGCGCGCGCGGGCTGTCAAGGGGTCACGGCGCGCAGGGGACAGGGATTGCGTGCGCCGCGGCGAGCCGCGGGTCACGTCCGGATCATCCGCCCTCGACCGGCTCCCAGACCTGTCTTGGAAGCGCGGCCGACGCGGCCTCGTACGTGGCTTCGAGGGGTAAGCTCACGTGACGGGCAGGGGAGAGGAAGAGCGGCGCGTCCGGAAGCGATTCCCCGACCGCCCGTGGCTCCACGAAGCATGCGATGCTCCCGGCAGAGCGGTAGCTCACCACCTGAAGCGGCCGTCCTGGGGGGAGGGGCATCGGAGGCTCACCGAGCCTCATCCAGACCAGGTTGTGCACTCCTTGCGGGTCCAGGGCTCCCGGGGGATGGAGGTCGATCAGCACGACATGGATCCCCTTCGACAGAGCCCCGACCGTCTTGTCGACGAAAGCCCCAAGGTCCGTGGAGTCGGTCTTGTTTTCGGAGGATACGATCTCGACCATCGCCACGAGACGCTGGCCGCTCACGTGCCGGACGGCGATCACGCGCGCCGGCGGACGCACTTGCGGACGTTCGGAGACCGCGGTCATGGTGGCCGAGGGGAGATCACCGGGCTTGACCTCGATCTCGTCGTGCACTCCCGAAGGAGGTTCCACTGCTCTGCGAGCATCCAGCGTGAGGACGTTGGGTACAGCCCCCCCGATCACCTGCTCTCCGAGAGCGTAGTATCCTGGGGGCAGGAGTCCGCTGTTGAGGCTGCGAGCGATCTCGACGAGCCAGGTCATATGGAAGTGGTGAAAGGCTCCTGCGTAGGTTTTCGTCCAGTCGTGAATCGGCATGGGCTTTCTTGTCGGACGAGGCCATCGTATCGTTTGCCGCCCAGGCTGTCCCCGGCACCTCAGGGCTCCAGCACGACCTTCATCACCCCCGGCTCGCCGCGGTGGAGGCGCTCGAACCACGCCGGGCCGTCCTCGAGGGGGGCGCGGGCGGTGATGAGGGGCGCGACCTGGACCCTGCCGCGCGCCATGGCGTCGATGCACGCGGGGTACTCGCCCGCCGAGCCGCAGGTGCCGAGGAGGGTCAGCTCGCGGGTCACGACGGCCTGGAGGGGAAGCTCGACCTTGGGCGAGAGGTTCCCCACGAGGGTGAGGGCTCCCCCCTTCCGGAGGCAGGCGATCGCGCTCTGCACCGTCGCCGTGGTACCCACGACCTCCAGGGCCACGTCGGCGCCGCGGCCTGCCGTGAGGCGCAGGACCTCGCCCGGCAGGTCCTGCCGCCGCGCGTCGAGGGCCTCGTCGGCGCCGAGCCTCCGGGCGAGCTCGAGCTTGCCGTCGTCGATGTCGACCGCGATCACGCGTCCCGCGCCGGCGAGGCGGACCGCCTGCACGGCGAGGAGGCCGACCATGCCCGTCCCGACGACGACCGCCGTGTCCCCGAGCCGGACCGGCGTGCGGTTCACGGCGTGGAACGCCACCGAGAGGGTCTCGATGAGCGCCGCGTACTCGAAGGGGAGCGAGTCCGGGAGCCGGTAGAGGATGTGCTGCGGCAGGGCGACGCGCTCGGCGAAGGCCCCGTGCTGGCGGTACTCGCCGCAGGAGACGCCGAGGACGCGGCGGCGGTCGCAGAGGTTCACCTGGCCCGCGCGGCAGTAGGCGCAGTCGCCGCAGGAGACCGTCGAGTCGAAGGTGACCCGGTCGCCGGCTCGCCAGGCGGTGACTGCCGATCCCACCGACGCCACCACGCCCGCCGCCTCGTGGCCCATGACGATGGGCGGGATCCGGCGGCCCGTGCTCCCGTCGAAGCCGTGGACGTCGCTCCCGCAGATGCCGCAGGCCTTCACGCGGACGAGGACGTCCGTCGGGCCGAGGGCGGGCTCCGGCATGTCGGTGAGCTCGAGCTTCTTGTACTCCTTGAGCAGCAGGGCCTTCATGGGGTCGGTACCTCCTGGAAGGCGCGGCCTCAGACGGCGCCGCGCCCGATGCGCTCCTGGACCCACGCGGCGTCCTCGGGCGGCAGGTCCGGCTTGGGAGGCGGGCGAGAGTAGTCGATCCGGAGATCGAAGGCGCGCTCCGCATAGATCTCCTCGATCGCCTTGCCGAGGTCGATCGGCACGTCCGGATCGGGCGCCACGAGGGGCACCGGCAGGACGGGTATGGGCTTCTGGAGCCGGAGCGGCCAGATCTCCACGCGCGGGCGGCGCTCCTCGCGGCTCAAGACCACGAAGTAGGGCGCATCGGGGAGCTCCGTGGCGATCGGGGGGCGCTTCCCGGCCCGGAGGAGGTCGATCTCCATGAGGTGCGCCGCCGAGCGCCGCTTCTTCCGGTAGGCATCGAAGGCCTCGTGCCCCGGCCGCTTGTTCCACGGCGAGAGGATCTCGATCGACGTGACCAGGGTGCCCGTGCCGCTCTCCCGGATCTCGACCGTCTGGTCCTTCACGGGGACCTCGAAGGTCACGATCCCGGTCAAGGGCGCGGCCTCGATGGCCACGGCTCCCCCCTCCATGGGGCGGTCGCTGACCTTGAGCACGCTCACGTCGGGCTTGACGCCGTGGACTTGCTCGATGCTGATCTCCTCGTAGGTGACGCGCGGGGTGAGAGCGGCGTAGTAGCGCGGCCTCAACCGCGGGGCCAACTGGACGCTGATCTTCCACGCGAGGCTCGCGTGGAAGTCCTCCCAGATGTCCGGGCTCTCGAGGTAGGGGTCCATGCCTGGGAAGGGCGAGGGCATTCGTTCGCTCCGGCTTCGGTGACGGTCTATGCGACCATTCTCGGCCCGAGCCCGCCGGCGTTCAAGCGTCCACCGCGGTTCCGGGAACGCCCGGGGCTGTACCGAGGAGCACAGGCCTGGCGACGAGAATGTCGATATCGTGCAAGCCGGGCTAGACGAGCAAGACAGGGTCTCGAGTCCAGGTTTGACGGCATGCACGATCTATTCAAGTTCAGCCTCACGGATATGAGCGTCTGCGGGGCGGCGTTGCGACAGTGTACAACCGGCGCAGGAAGCATGGAGGATGTGGCCGCGCGGGCTGTGCGCCACCTCTACCATCACCTTGTGGACAAGCGGAGCGGAGAGCGGGCCTGCGCGCTGGTGCGGTTTTTCAAGACGCATGACTACGGGGAACTTCCCCCGGGGTTGCGTACCGAGGTCCAGCGGCTTGTGCCAGACGGCCCGGTGCCGGAGAAGATGAAGTGCCTGACGCTCCTTGCGAGCGCAGGCGCGAAGCGCGAGTGGAACCGGAGGGAGCTCTCGGTGGGGCACCAGGTGATCCCGCTTGCAAGCGTGGAAGTGGTGGTGCGCTTCCCGATGATCGCGCATCTGGTCAGCCAGCTGGGGTTGGATCTCGGAGTGGTGCTTCAGCCACAGGCTGAGCTCCTGCTGGAATGCGAGCAGAAGACCTACAACGTGTTTCATGTCGAGGAGGCGGCCGGGAGCTCCCATGTACCCGCCCAGGCGGAGTTCGTCGTTCCGTACGGCGTTCGCTCGGTGCTGGGCTTCGGGGGCCTCTTGCCATCGGGCAACCTCTTCGCAGTCATCCTCTTCTCCCGGGTGCACATTTCCAAGGAGACGGCCGAACGCTTCAAGCCGCTGGCGCTGAGCCTCAAGGTGGCGGTGCTGCCCTTCGATGAGGGCGTGGTCTTCGCGGAGGAAACAGCCAAGCTCCGCTGAGGGCTTAGGGGTAGGAGCTCATGGAAGAGCGCACGGGAATGGGAGAAGTGAAACAACTCAGGAGCAAGGTCGCGGCGCTAGAGCAGCTGCTGGAGGTGAGCGAAAGCGTAGTACGAGAGCAGAGCGCGAAGGTCGAGCTGGCGCTGGAGAAGTTTCGCGGCCTTCTGGAGTGCGTCCCGGACGGGATCATCATCGTGGATCGGGTTGGGCGAATCGTCCTAGTAAACTACCAAGTGGACAAGCTCTTCGGCTACCGGCGGGAGGATCTCCTCGGGAAGCCTGTGGAGATCCTGCTCCCAGAGTGGTTCCGTCGTGCTCACGAAGAACACCGGAGGCGGTACGCTGCCAAACCCGAGGCGCGGCCCCAGGGGAACGGCGCTGACTTCTACGGGTTGCGGCGGGACGGCAGCGCGTTCCCCGTCGAAGTCGACTTGAGCCCCTTCAAGGACGAGGAGGGGGAGCTAGTGCTGGCGGCGGTGCGCGACATCACGGTGCGCAAGCAGATCGAGGAAGAGTTGCGGTGTGCCCGCCAGTTGGCCGAGGCCGCGAGCCGGGCGAAGAGCGAGTTCCTGGCCAACATGAGCCACGAGATCCGCACTCCCATGAACGGGGTCATCGGCATGACGAGCCTCCTCCTGGAGACGAGCTTGACGCGGGAGCAGCGCGAGTTCACCGAAACGATCCGTGGCTCGGGAGAGACCCTGCTGGCCATCATCAACGACATCCTGGACTTCTCGAAGATCGAGGCGGGGAGGCTCGCCCTGGAGTCGATCCCGTTCGACCTGCGCGGGACCATCGAGGAGGTGACGGACCTCCTCGGCGCGAGCGCCCGAGGCAAGGGACTCGACCTCCTCGTCCGCTACCCGGACGCGACGCCGAGCCGCGTGGTGGGGGATCCCTGCCGCGTGCGCCAGCTCCTCCTCAACCTCGCGGGCAACGCGATCAAGTTCACGGAACGCGGACACGTCCTCATCGAGGTCCGGTGCGATCCCGAGGCCGCCGGCAGCTCCCGGTTCACCGTCTCCGTCGAGGACACCGGCATCGGCATCCCTCCGGAGAGGCTCTCCGGCCTCTTCGAGGTCTTCTCGCAGATGGATGTCTCGACGACGCGCAAGTACGGCGGCACGGGCCTGGGCCTCGCGATCTCGAAGAGGCTGGTGCAGCTCATGGGGGGCCGGATCTGGGTGAAGAGCGCCCCGGGCGAAGGCTCCACGTTCTCCTTCGCGTTGACCCTCCCGGTGGAGGCCGGAACGGCCGAAGAGCCCGGCAGCCTGCTCGACCTGGCCGGCATCCGGGTCCTGGTCGTGGACGACAACGAGGTCAACCGCCGGTTGCTCGAGGAGCAGCTCGGGATGTGGGGCCTGCGCGTGTCGTCGGCCACGTCCGGAGCCGAGGCGCTCGGCCTGCTGCGGGAAGCGTACAGGGC
>JACQVW010000721.1 GCA_016209535.1 Planctomycetota bacterium
CTCCAGGACGCCCTTGAGCCGCAGGAAGTAGGCCGTGGCGCCACCGCCGCTCCCGGCGTCCTCGGCCAGCGCAGCCCCGCCAGCGCCTCCGCCGCCGCCACCCTGGCCCAGCGCCTGGACGACGCCGCGGATGTGGTTGTAGTCGATCTTCTCGAGGAAGGTGTTGTAGTTGTCCCGGTTGGGCGCGTAGGACATCACCGACTTGGGGCGGTTCGCGGCGCAGGACATGCGGCTGAAGCGGAAGGGAGCCCCCGAGTCCAGCCGGTAGACGCGCCAGAAGTCGGCGACCCCCTGGTCGATGAGCGACTGGCGGTAGCTCAAGCTCCCGACGCAGCTATTCGTGAAGTCCCCTTCGTCGTAGCGCGAATGGCCTTCGTTGCCCGAGTCGTGGTTCGCGGCATCCTCGTCCACAAGGCCCGTCACATGACCTGCCTCGTGGGCCATGACGCGGCCGGCCCAGCCGTCGCCGTTGAAGACGACGCCCGTCGAGCCCAGGGAGTCGATCGGAGCCTTTCCGGGAGGATCGCCGGGGGCGAGAAGCATGTCGTCGACCAGGGCGATCCCGATCGTGTCGTCATCCGGGTCGAGGTAGTCGTCGACCGCTCCCTTGACGTCGCAGTACTGGTCGTCGTCATCGAGGTCGATCGGGCCGCTCCGGCGGATGTAGGTCGACGTGTGGCCGAGCCAGACCCCTGGACCGTGCAGCGCCCCGATGTCGGCCTGCGGGTACATCCGCGCCACGTGCTGCATTCCCTCGACAGCGCGCCTCCAGAACTCCTTCGCAGGCGTGGAGGGCTGGCCTTCCTCGGGGAAGACCGCCATGCAGCGGACCTTGAGCGGCGTCCCGGGATCCTCGAAGGGGAAGAGGAAGGGGTCCACGTCGGTGGCCAGCACCTCGATCCCCCGGTTCACGATGACGATGCGCCCGCCGTCGAATTCGGAGAGCGGGAACTGCTCGCTCCAGCCGCTCCGGTTCGACGAGAACTCGGCCACGAAATCCAGGCCGCGGGTGTCGTCGACGACGGCCGGCTGGGAGAACGAGACCTCCACCGGCTGCGACCCCGGAGAGACCTGGTACCCCGAGCTCCCGCGGAGCAGGGTGCCGTCCTTCTTCTTCCCGTCCTTCTTCTTCCAGTAGAAGGTGCCGCCCGTGATCTGCGTCTCGCAGCCCTCGGCCTCGAAGTCCATGTGGACGAGGGTGCGCTTGCCCCAGACGAGCGGGAGCCCGTACTCGACGCCCTGCCGCACGCGGGTCCTCTTGATCAGCAAGCTGCCGATCGACACCTCGCCCGAGCTCACCACCTCCTGTCCGCTCGGCAAGCGTACGCGCACCCGCCCTCCAGCGTCGCCCTGCCGCACCCGGTAGAGGATATGAGTGGCCGTCACGCTGTCGAACCCCGGGTCCAGGGCGCGCAGGTCACCATTGCCAATCTGGATCTGGGGCCACTGCCCACCGCCTGCGCCCAGGAAGCCTCCGCCCTCGATCGTGAGCTCGCCGCCGACCCCGAGGCACGTGGGGCTGATCCCGGTGATCGCCGGCCTCACCGTGAACTGGGCGGCGCTCTCGGCGCTCAAGTGATGGGCGACGACCTTGATCTTGCCGCTCGTGGCCAGGGCGGGGACGCGGACGACGAGCTTGGACGAGGTGACGGAGAGGACTTCCGCTGCGGGGGGATAGCCGAGAGCTCCTGCCGGATGGGTCCCGAAGGTCACCCGGTTGTAGGAGGGGCCGCGGTCATCGAAGCCACTGCCGTTGATGGTGACGCTGCTGCCGGGAGGGCCTCCTGCCGGCGAGAAGGAAGCGATCTCGGGCGGGAAGTGACCGATGGGCCCGGTAACGTCGCTCCGCGCCGCGACCCACTTGCCTGCCGCCGCCCAGACCTGGTCGCTCGAGGCCGCGAGCGCCAGCACCCGGTCGCTCTCGAGGGTCGAGCTCGTGACGTGGAAGTGCTGCCAGGAGTCTCCTTCCTTGCGCGCAAGCCCCTTGACGGTGCCCACCCAGACGCGGCCGCCCGGGTCGGAGGCGACGCAGAGGGCCGAGTCGCTCGGCAGTGCGCCGCCCTTCGAGTCGTAGGCCGTCCAGGCTCCCGTCGCCGGGTCCCGGCGCCCCGCGCCCGCCGAGGTGGCCGCCCAGACGGCGCCGGAAGGCTCGACAGCCAGGCCGCGCACGGCGTTCGCGGGCAGCCCCGTCGAGGTGTCCTCCTTGGACCAGGCGCCCGCAGCGTCGCCCGTGGCCTCGAGCACCTGGATGCCCGCCGAGCCGGTGCCGATCCAGAGACGGCCGGCGCCGTCGGCGGCGAGGGCCCGGAGGTCATCGCTCGAGAGGGGCGAGCTCGCGCTCGTGAAGGCGAGCCAGTAGCCGGCGCCGCGCAGGGCGAGGCCCTGGGCAGTCGCGACCCAGAGGCGGCCCGAGCCATCGACGGCCAGCGCCCGCACGTCGGCGTGGGGGAGGCCGCCGCCCAAGTGGTGCTCGAAGGTCCCTCCGTCCAGGGCATAGAGGCCGTTCCCGGCAGTCCCGATCCACAGCTTCCCGGCGCCGTCGCGGGCGAGGGCGCTCACGGGAGCAGAGTTGCCCGGGATCGCCGTGAAGCTCCAGGCCTCCCCGCTCCCCCAGGCGATGCCCGTGCCCACGCCGATCCACAGGGTGGAGCCTTCGAGGAAGAGGGCCCGGGGGGTGCCGGAGGCCTCCGCGGCGCTTCCCAGATACAGCCTGTCCCAGTTCGGCGAGTGGAAGGTCAAGGCCCGCGCGTCGCGGTGGCCGAACCAGACGCCCTCCCCCGCCGCCGCGACGCTGCTCAGGTTGTTCGAGTAGAGGGGCACCTCGGGCCGGGAGTAGAAGCACCACGTGCCCTGGTCGTGCACCGCGCCGCCGCCGTCGACCGCCAGCCAGACGCGGCCCGCCGAGTCGCTGCTCATGTCCCAGACGTAGCGGGGCGCCAGGTCGGGGAAGTGCTCCCAGTTGTCGAGCCCGCGGCTCGCGAAGCTGCAGACGCCGCGGGGGACGAGCCCGTCGGGCTCGTCTCGCAAGGAGCCGAGCCAGACGCGGTTCCACCGGTCCGCGGCCATGCGGGACGCGGTGTCGAAGCTGCAGGCGAAGGTGGCGTCGACGTGGTGGAGCTGGCCGCCCGCCCAGGTGAAGAGCTCCTTCGAGGAGGCGATCCAGACGGTGGTCGTGGAGCCCGCGACGTGGACGGCGACGTCGCGGACGTCCTCGTCGAACATGCCATCGGCGGCCCCCACCGTCCGCCACGACACGGTGTTGAGTAGGCGTCGCTTGCTGTACCGCACCGCACCACGAGGCGTGCTCAGCCAGACCTGCCGGTAGTGGAGATTGGACGCCGGGGTGATGCGGCGGATGCGGTCCGACGGCAGCCCCGAGCTCGAGGCGTCGTACGTCCTCCAGAGGCCATCGGAGAGGTTCAGGACGCTTGCGCCGGCGTCGTCGGTCCCGATCCACAGCTCGTCGCCTTCGACCGCGAGGGCCGCGACGGCGTTCGAGGCGAGGCCGCTTCCACGCCCGGAGACGACCGTCCTCCAGACGTAGGCCCCGCTGGAATCGGGGCCGTAGATGCGCAGGCCGCCGTCCTTGACGCCGACGAAGAGCCGGCCGTCCGGCGCGGCGGCGATGGCGGTGACGCGGCCCGCGCCCAGGGAGAACGTGCGCCAGAAGCCCGTGCAGGCGTCTTGCGCGGTGATGGGTCGAGCCGCAAGCGCGAGGATGATGAGCGCAAGGTGGATGAACGAAGAGCGAAGCCTCATGGCGGCCTCCTTGGGGTAGGGAGCCTCTGGTTTTCCGCCGCCCACTCGGCCCGAGGGGCGGACACATGCTTCCAGCGACAACGGGGTCTTGGCGTAACAGGCTACTTGCGGCCCAGACCTGACCGGCGAGGAGGGCCTGCCCGATTCCGCCTGCGAGGCGATGCGGGGTTGAACCGCGGCCGGGAGGGGCCCGCCTCGTAGCGTCGAGGCCGGACCGGGCTCGAGGGCCTCAAGGCGACCCTGGAGCGCTCCGCTCTCCGGCGGAGCGCTCCAGGAGGCACCACGACGTGTGCCCCGGCCCCACGAGCTTCGCCGGAGGCTCCTCGCTCCGGCAGCGGTCCATGACGAAGGCGCCCCGGAGCGCGTAGCCCGCGCCCGCGAGGACGGCGAGGGCCGCGGCGAGGAGGAAGAACGCCGCCTTCCTGCCGCGCCGCCGGATCGTGAGGGGCTCCTCGGACACCTTGTCGTTCCTCCTGCTGGCCGTCAGCCGTGTAGCCGCGGGGAGCGTTCCGCCACCAGGAAAGGCGCCGGGGGAGGGAGTTGCGAGGACGGGTAGCTGAGGATTCGCCCAAGCCGCCCGGGCGCTCGGCTGAGGGGCCGGCAGGCGCGTGCAAACTCCCGCAGCCCTGAGATAATGGGGAACGCAGAGAGTCCGTCTCTCCTGTCCTCCACGGACCCTCTTGGAGGCCAACCATGCCCAACCCGTTCCCCGGAATGAATCCGTACTTGGAAGCCCACTGGCGCGACGTCCACACGAGCATGATGGTCTACATGCGGGACCACCTGCAGGATCAGCTCCCGGACGACCTCGTGGCGCGCGTCGAGGAGAGCGTGTCGATCGACTCCGGCGAAGGGCGGCGGGGCGTCAATCCTGACGTCCGTGTCGTCGAGGAGATGAGCGGCCTGAGCCTGGAGCACTCGAGCGCCCCCGCGCTCGCTGTGGCGGAACCCCTCTTGATCGCCGTGGACGATCTGGCGACCGAGCGGCACGTCGAGATCCTGGACCAAGGCGACCACCGCGTCGTTACCGCCATCGAGGTGCTGAGCCCGACCAACAAGGTGGACGCCGACGAGCGGGTGCGCTACCGGAAAAAGCAGCGGGAGTACCTTCGCGGCCTCGTCAACCTCGTCGAGATCGACCTGATCCGAGACGGCGAGTTCGTCCTGGCGGTGCCGCCGGAGAAGATCCCGCCCTCGCGGCGAACCCAGTACTTGATCTGCGTCCGCCGCGCGTGCCGGCCGCTCACGGTGGAGGTCTACGACGCGCCGCTCCGGCAGCGTCTGCCAGCCTTCCGCGTGCCCCTGCGTCCCACCGACCAGGACGCGTCGCTCGACCTCCAGGCGATCGTGGACCTCTGCTACCAGCGAGGGCGCTACACGGCCATCGACTACCGGCGCGAGCCGGAGCCGCCGCTCTCGGAGGAGGATGCCCGGTGGGCGGACGGCCTGCTGCGGGAGAAGGGGCTGCGGTAGGCCGTCACCTGGCTTCCCGAGCCGTCCCGCGAGTCGTGCCCGACGTCCCGGCCGTCCCGGCCGTGACGGGCGCGGCCGGCGGCTCCAGGAAGCACCACGACACGTGCCCCGGCCCCACGGGCTTCGCCGGAGGCTCCTCGCTCCGGCATCGGTCCATGACGAGCGGGCACCGCGTGTGGAAGCGGCAGCCCGGGGGCGGGCTCGCGGGGCTCGGGACCTCGCCCTCGAGCGGCTTGCGGCGCCCGCGGTCGCGGGGGTGCGTGGCCGGCGCGGCCTCGAGGAGGGCGCGCGTGTAGGGGTGGTGCGGCGCCGCGAGGACCTCGGCCGCGGGGCCGATCTCTACGATGCGCCCGAGGTACATCACGGCGACGCGGTCCGCCACGTGGCGCACGACGGACATGTCGTGGGTGATGAACAGGTACGTGTAGCCCTCCTGGGCCTTGAGCTCGAGGAGGAGGTTCAAGATCTGGGCCTGCACGGACAGGTCGAGGCTCGAGACGGGCTCATCGCAGACCACGAAGCGGGGCCGGAGGACCAGGGCCCGGGCGATGGCGACCCTCTGGCGCTGCCCGCCCGAGAGCTCGTGGGGGTAGCGGCCCAGGGTGCCCGCGGGGTCGAGGCCGACGCGCCGGAGCATCGCCGCGGCGCGCTCCTCGCGCTCGCGACGGCTCCTGACGCCGGCCGCGACGAGCCCCTCGGCCACGGCGGCCCCGGCAGTCATGCGCGGGTTGAGGGAGCCGTAGGGGTCCTGGAAGACGACCTGCATGTCGCGGCGGAGCCTCCGCAGGCGGCGGCCCGCGGCGCGCAGGATGCTCTCCCCGTCGAGGCGGACGTCGCCCGCGGTGGGCTCGAGGAGGCGCAGGATGACCCTGCCGAGCGTCGTCTTCCCCGAGCCCGACTCCCCCACGAGGCAGAGGGTCTCGCCGCGCCGGACCTCGAAGCTCACGCCGTCGACGGCGCGCACCCAGCCGGCGGGGCGCCGGAAGACCCCGCGCTCGATGGGGAAGCGCTTCACGAGGCCCTCGACCTCGAGGAGCGGGCGGTCCGCGGCGCTCATGCGGCTCGACCTCCACCGGGCCGGGGCGGCCGGCCCGGGATC
>JACQVW010000702.1 GCA_016209535.1 Planctomycetota bacterium
CGCGATCGGCGCCGCGGGCATCGCCGCGCTGCCGTCCATCCCGTCCTGCGCCATCGGCCCCGAGGAGCGTGCCCCCCGCCCGCCCTCCATGCGGTCTCTTCCCGATGCGCGGCCCGCGGGGACGAGGATGCTCCTCACCGACTCCTCGTCCTCCCGGTGGTCGCGCGGGTAGCGGACGCGCACGGGGAAGCGGGCGCGTCCCTCGACGGTCATGGTGATCTCCTTCCCGCCGAGAGCCACCTCGATCGTGTCCTGGATATCCTGGACGGAGACCCCGTAGCGCGCTGCCCTCTCCCGGTCGATCGCGATCTCGAGGTAGTTCTCTCCCACCACCTGGTCCGGCAGGACGTCCACGGCGCCCCGGACCTGCTTGAGGACGGCCGCGATGTCGTTCGAGACCTTCTGGACCCCTTCGAGGTCGGGGCCGAAGACCTTCACGCCGATCATGGTGCGCACGCCCGTCGAGAGCATGTCGACCCGGTTCACGATGGGCTGCGTCCAGATGTTGCCCCAGCCCGGCACCTGCAGCTCCGAGTCCATCTCCTGCTGGATGTCCTTCTTCTCCTTGCGCCAGAGGAAGAGGGACCGCGCCAGCGCCGGCTCCAGCGCGGCGCGCACCGCCTGGAGCTCCTCGCTCGCGGCCTTGCGGCCCGAGAGCCCGGCGTCCGGCGCCTTCGCCACCGCCTCTTCGATGAGCGCCCACACGAGGGCGCCCGGGGCGAAGTCCTGGAGCTCCCAGCCGATGCGCTTCACGCGCTCCTCCACCAGGCGGCCGTTCTCGGCCTCGAGGGCGTCGCGGGTCCTATCGAAGAGCGTGCGCTGTCTCTTCCCGGCGAGGCCGAGGAGCGCATCGAGGGCCCTCGAGAGCCGCGCCGGAGGCTCGACGAGGAGGTCGGCGCGCCTCTCGACCTTCCCGTGGCTGACCAGGAAGTCGACCACCGAGCCCACGGCCCTCGTCACGTCCTCGAGGAGGATCCACTCGTCGAACGCGGCGGCGTGGGCGGCCGAAAGCTCCGCCTCGAGGGCCGTCCAGCACGCCTCGTCGGGCTCCTCCCCGAGCGCTCCCTTCGAGCGAAGGAAGGCCGCCACCTCGCGGCGGAGGAGGCGCGCCAGGAGCTTGCCCTTCTCGGGGATGAGCTCCCGGAGCCTCCGGAGCGAGAGCTCGCGCATCGCGCCGTCGATGCGCGCCACGGCGTCCATGGTCACGGTGTTGGCGAAGTCGGCGTCCTCGTCGCGCAGGACCTTCTCGAGAGCCGTCGTGACGTCTCCCCGGAGGACCCTGAGGGCTCCCCGGTAGGCATCGGCGCGCGGCGATGGCGCCGATGGAGGTCGGGTCGAGAGGACGGCAGCGTAGACCAGGGTCGCTCCCTCGAGGCTCGACTCGTGCTTCGCGAGCTCGGAGGCCTCGACGTGACCAGCCCCCGCGAGGGCACGCCACGCGGCGAGGGCGTCCTCGAGTACGTCCGCCGGCGCGAGCTCTCCGCCCGACAGGCGGCCCTCGTGTCCCGAGAGCGCGCCGAGGCTCTCCGCGGCCCCGGCGAGGAGCGCCCTCAGGTCCGCGAGCCGGCTCTCGCGGGCGCGGAGCACACCGAGCCGCTCGAGCTCGGCCCGCACTCGCTCTGCCTCGGCGAGCGCGTCCTCGTAGCGGACCTTGCGCTTGGGCCACCAGCTCCTGGGCCGCAAGGTCACGATCGTCTCCACCATGTCCACCGGGGCCGGGTCCGTCGGCGTGTCGGCGCGCCCGACCTTCCCGACGACCTGGTGCACCTCGGGGAAGCGCCTGAGGATCTCGTCGCGCTCGCGGATGTCGTCCCCGGCCTGGGAGATGTTCGCGTTGGGGCTCGTGATGGGCATGTCCATGAGCGAGAGCTCATCGAGGGGCGGCATGAACTCCTCGCCGAGGGGACGGAGGAGCCGGAAGCCGAGGAACGCCCCGCAGAAGAGGATGGCGAAGCAAGCGACCTTGTGGCGCGCCGCGAAGGCCGCGGAGAAGCCCACGAGGAACGGCGCCCCGGCGACGAAGAAGATCCAGGGCACCTTGCGCGGGAAGACGGGGAGCCCCAGGAGGAGGATGAGCCCCGTGATCACCACGATCACGTCCGGGTGCCTGAGGAAGAAGAGGAGGAGGGGCTTGTAGATGTCGACGAAGGACCTCACGAGCCAGACCTCCTGCTGCGAGCGGAGCCGGCCGCGCACGAAGGTCGGGATGAGGGCCGGCACGAGGGTGATCGCGAGGACCGCCACGCCCACCAGGGCGAAGGTCTTCGTGTACGCGAGGGGGTTGAACATCTTCCCCTCGAGGCCCCCGAGGACGAAGACGGGCGCGAAGGAGAGGACCGTGATGACGATCGAGAAGAAGAGCGGTCCGCCCACGACCTTGCAGGCTTCGATCACGACCTCCCGCGTGTCGCCGGTCACCTTCGCGCCGGCGCCGCGATCCCGCGTGGCGCGCTCGTGGAGCCGGTTGTAGGCGTTCTCGGTCATGACGATCCCCGCGTCGACGAGGACGCCGATCGAGATCGCGATCCCCGAGAGGCTCATGATGTTCGAGGCGATCCCGAAGTAGTACATGCAGATGAAGGAGATGAGGACCGCGAGGGGCAGCGTGGCGCAGATGACGATCGCGCTCCGGACGTGCCAGAGGACGAGGAAGACGACGAGGCTCGCCACGGCGATCTCCTCGATTAGAGTGCCCGTGAGGGTTTCGATCGATGCGTGGATGAGGCCCGTCCGGTCGTAGAACGGCACGATGCGCACGCCCTCGGGGAGCCCCGCCTGGAGCTCCTGGATC